>NZNW01000064.1 GCA_002695065.1 Salinicola sp.
CGGCGCGCTGGGGTCGAGCCTGGAGAGTGACGAGACGATCCGCAGCGCCACCTATGGCTACCGCCAGCAGTTGCGCCAGCGCAAGGTCAAGGAGCGCCAGCAGCGAGACAGGCAGCAGGAGGATAAGGATTCATCGACGTGACGACCTTGTCGTACCAATAGCTCCGAGGAGCCCTCTTGAAAAATTTTGAACACAGAGGACCTCGGCGAGCGATGGTCGGGCAAGGCGCAACGACCGTAGGGAGTAACGGCCGAAGGCTGGCCCGAAGGGTGAGCGTAGCGAATCAAAATCGACGAGGCAGCGGAGTTTACTGGTGTCAATGAGCATGCCGAGTCGATTTTCGACGCTGCATGGCCGAGCGCAGCCAGTTCTCAGACAAGTCCGAGGCGCGGCGTGTCGACGCGAACGTCGCCGTTCTGGGCACGGTGGCGCAGCAGATGATCGATCAGCGTCAGCGCCATCATCGCCTCGGCGATCGGCGTGGCACGGATGCCGACACAGGGATCGTGCCGCCCCTTGGTGACCACCTCCACCGGCTCGCCGTGCACGTCGATCGAACGCCCGGGCCGGGTGATGCTGGAGGTCGGCTTCAGCGCCAGATGCGCGACGACCGGCTGGCCGCTGGAGATGCCGCCGAGCACGCCGCCGGCATGATTGGAGAGAAACCCCTGCGGCGTCATTTCATCGCGATGCTCGCTGCCACGTTGAGCCACGACACCGAAGCCGTCGCCGATCTCGACCCCCTTCACCGCGTTGATGCCCATCAAGGCGTGGGCCAGGTCGGCATCCAGCCGGTCGAACACCGGTTCGCCCAGCCCCACCGGCACGCCCTCGGCGATGACCGTGATCCTGGCGCCCACCGAATCCTGGTCGCGGCGCAGCTGATCCATGTACGCCTCGAGTTCCGGCAGCTTGGCCGGATCCGGGCAGAAGAACGGATTGTCGTCCACGCCATCCCAGCTCTTGAAGTCGATCTCGATGGGGCCGAGCTGGCTCATGTAGCCGCGCACGCGGATCCCCTGCTGCGAGAGCCAGGCCTTGGCGATGGCGCCGGCGGCCACGCGCATCGCCGTCTCCCGGGCGCTGGAGCGGCCACCCCCCCGGTAGTCACGAATCCCGTACTTGTGGTGGTAGGTGTAGTCGGCGTGGGCCGGGCGAAACTGCTCGGCGATCTTGGAATAATCCTTGGAGCGCTGATCGGTGTTCTCGATCAGCAGTCCGATCGGCGTGCCCGTGGTCCTGCCCTCGAACACGCCGGACAGGATCCTGACCTGATCCGGCTCCCGGCGCTGGGTGGTGTGACGCGAGGAGCCGGGCCGGCGACGATCGAGATCGACCTGCAGATCCGCCTCGCTGATCTCGAGTCCCGGCGGGCAGCCGTCGACGATGGCACCCAGTGCAGGGCCGTGACTCTCACCGAAAGTGGTGACGGTGAACAGTTTGCCGAAGGTGTTGCCGGACATGCGCGATCCTCAGGAAATGGGCGAAAGATTCAGGTTCAGGCCGGGCGGGACGCGGCGAAGTGGTCCGCGTAGGCATCGAGATCCTCGGCACCGAGCGCGAACACCCCCTCGCCGCCGCGCTCGAACTCGAGCCACAGAAACGGCACTTCGGGAAACGCCGCCTCGAGATGGCGCTGGGAGTTGCCGACCTCGACGATCAGCATACCGCCATCGTTCAGATAGGTCCGCGCCTCGCGCAGAATACGCCGCACGATGTCCAGGCCGTCTCGCCCGGCGCCCAGCGCCAGGTCGGGTTCGTGGCGATACTCCGCCGGCATCGCCGCCAGATCGCGACTGTCGACGTAGGGCGGATTGCTGACGATCAGGTCGTAGCGCTGCCCGGCGACGCCCTCGAACAGGTCGGAGGCCACGGCGCGCACGCGCCGGCCGACGTCGTGACGCACGATATTGGCTTTTGCCACCTCCAGCGCCTCCGGGCTGATATCGACCAGGTCCACCTCGCAGGTCGGCAGGTGGAGCGCGGTGGCGATGCCCATGCAGCCGGAGCCGGTGCAGAGATCGAGCACGCGCGCCGGCGGCATCTCCTCGAACCAGGCCGAAAAGCCCTGTTCGATCAGCTCCGCGGTCGGCGAGCGCGGAATCAGCACCCGCTCGTCGACCTCGAACGGGAAGCCGGCGAAGAACGCCTCGCCGAGCAGATACGGCAGCGGCCGGCGCGTCTCGATCCGACTTCGCACCAGCGCGACGATACGTCCGCGTTCGACGCCCAGCAGGCGCGAGTCGAGCACCGCTGGATCGACGTCCCAGGGCAGGTGCAGCGCCCCCAGCACCAGCGCCACCGCTTCGTCCCAGGCGCTGTCGGTGCCGTGCCCGAAATGGAGACGGTGGGCGTGGAATTCGCTGGTTGCCCAACGCAGGCAGTCACGCACGCTGAACAGATCGGCAACGATGACATCGTCGGCTAGCGTCAAGGTCGACTGCAGAGGGGGCATGGACGGGGCTCGCATCTGACTGAAAAACGGACGACGATTGTACCCGCAAGGGTGCCGGGTTCACAGCCGGGCTGATTCATCACCAACCGGTCCCCACAGACAAGCCACGAAGCGCGGAATCGTTTACCCTTTGCGCCGCGCGACGATTCCAGCCGGCACGATGGCGGCAAGCAGAGGTTCCACGGTCATGACTCCAGGCGACGACGACGATCACAACGCGTTCCGCGAGGCACTGAAAGCCGCCGGCGTCAGGCGGCTCAGCGTCAACCGGGCCGCCGTCGGCAAGCCACGTCGCAACGACATCAACGCCGACACCCGCCGCGAAGCCGCCGAACAGGCCCCGCCGGTCGTGCAGTCGCGGCTGTCCGACGGCGGCGTCGAGGCAGTCACGCCGCATCAGCGCCTGGCGTTCTCGATCCCGGACCTCCCGGCGAGAACCTTCGCGCAGCTCAAGCGTGGCCAGATCGGCTGGGAGGGCGGACTCGACCTGCATGGCTACACGCTCGACGAGGCCCGCCTGGAGCTCGAATCGTTCATCGACGATGCCATCGCCAACCGCACTCGCTGCGTGCTGGTAGTTCATGGCAAGGCGCGCGGCTATCGCGGCAGCGGCGCGGACTACCCGGTGCTCAAGAGCCACGTCAACGCCTGGCTCAAGAACTGGTCACGCGTGCTGGCATTCTGTTCGGCGAGCGACATCGACGGCGGCACCGGCGCGCTCTACGTCCTGCTGCGCACTCGCGCCGACTCGAAAAGCTAGTGTGGTGTCTCACAAATACCATCCCATAATATCGGTCCCTGGCGCCGCCATGCGGCGTTGCTCGTCGTTGCCATAGACCCCACCATGACGCCTCCTCGCGCCTTGCCTGGCAACGCCATGCATCCGATATTTCTTCGCGTTACTTGCGAGACACGACACTGGAAGATCACGTGGTGCGCCCCGAAGAGACTGGTTCACCGAGCGGGCCGGAGCACAAGGCGGCCGTGGCGCGTCTCCTTCAACCGTGCCGCTTGGGCGACGACAACGGTAGTGGCAGCCGCCCCTGGGGGTCGCTGCTACTGGAGGGATGGCGGCGGCCGTCGACCGGCTCGCCCGCCACCGTCGTGCGGTCGCGCTGGCGCTCATGGCGGTCCAGGGCCTGGGCGGTGAGATAGCGCCCCAGTTCGATCAGCGCCTCCGCCCGATGGAACTCGTAGGCACCGCAGACGCTCTTGGGAACGTCGATCAGGATGTCGGGCGGATAGCCGGCGATCTTGTACTTGGCCAGCGCGGCCTGGGTGATATCGAACGAGGCCAGCATCATGTCCAGCTTGCTCCAGGCGCGCTCGGTCTGGCTCGACCAACTGACGTTCTCGGACGCCTCCTCCTCTTCGCTGAACGACGACACCATGCCCTGCACCCGCGTGCGCACGTTCTTCAGCCAGCCGCTGAAGCTCTTGCCCTCGGCCTCCCGCTCGATCTCGCGGGCGTGCTCCTGGGCCGCCTGATCGGGCGGCAGCAACTCCTCCAGCGTTACCGGCCGCGGCGTCTGGGCGGTGGCGTTGACCGCCAGCACCAGATCCGACTCCACCGACACCGTGGGGATGATCGGGAGCGGGTTCAGCAGCCCGCCGTCGACCAGCACGTGGCCGTTTTCCTGCACCGGAGTAATGATCCCCGGGACCGCGATCGAGGCGCGGATCGCCCGCAGCAGCGGCCCGCTCTGAAACCACACTTCGCGCTGCCGACCCAGGTCCGTCGCCACGGCGGTGAACGGCATCGGCAGATCCTCGATGCGGATGTCACCGACCAGCGATTCCAGCTTGGTCATCACCTTGCCGGCGCGCATCGCGCCCATGGCGCTCCAGGTGATGTCGACCAGCCGCAGCACGTCGAAATAGTCGAGCTGACAGACCCAGTCGCGATACGCATCGAGCTTGCCGGCAGCATAGATTCCGCCGATCAGGGCACCCATGGAGCAGCCGGAGATCGAAGCGATCTCGTAGCCTCGCGCCTCGAGCTCCTCGATCACGCCGATATGCGCGTAGCCCCGCGCACCGCCACTCCCCAACACCAACGAGACTCGAGGTTTCATGACACGCACTCCCCGACGGTCGATTGATGCCAGCGTACGATTTCGGCAGCCACCTGCGCCACTCTGATGCGCTCCAGATGCAGATGATGGCCGCCGGAGACGATCCGTCGCTCGAGCCTGTCGATCCGACGGCAGGCATCGCCGAGATGCGGCCGCCCCGCCAACACGCCGCCCGTGGCCTGCAACAGCAATACCGGCGCCCGGATCGCGGCCACCGTCTCCAGCATCTGGTCCGGCGTCCAGCGCAGCAGCGACGGCCAGGTCAGGCGCCGGTCGGTACGCCAGCGATAGCGCCCATCCTCCCCTCTAGCCAGGTTCCGCTCGACGATGGGCCGCGCGGTATCCGCATCGATCGGGGTGACCCCGCCACGAACCCGCGCCGCGACGGCGTCGTCCACGCTCGGGTAGTCGCCGGCACTGCCGCGTCGCCGCCCCCGTGCCCCCAGGGCCGCCTGCAGCTGTACCACCGTCTCGGCCGGTTCGTTGGTGGTCGAGGCGAGCCCGTCGATCAGCGCCAGCCGCTCCACTCGCGCCGGCATCGCCGCGGCGATCAGGCTGGCGACGCCCGCGCCCATCGAGTGACCGATCAGCGTCGCGGCGCGCAGGTTCAACCCGTCCAGCGCCTCGAGTACGTCGGGGACGTAGCCCCACAGCGGATAGTCGGCGCGTTCGCCGCGATGCGGCGAATGACCATGCCCCGGCAAGTCCAGCGCTACCAGGCGAATGCCCAGCTCGGCGACCAGCGCTGGCGCCAGCCGAGCGAAGGATGCGGCATTGTCGAGCCAGCCGTGCAGGGCCACCCAGGCCGGCGCGGCCTCGTCGCCCCAGCTCAATGCCGCCAGCCGCCCTTCTCCCAGTACCGTCTCCGTTGGTCTCACGCGGTCTCTCCCAGCATCTCGTCGATGGCCCCGACAATGGCCTCGCGGGTGGCTTCCGGTTGTTCGAACGGGAACATGTGTCCCCCGGGTACGCAGCGAAGTCGAATGCCCAGCCGCTCGAGCGAGCGCCGGCGACCGGGCGTCAACAGGTCCGACGCCTCGCCGGCGATCACCGTCAGCGGCACCTCGAGCTTGCGCAGCACCGACGCCAGGTGATCCGGCAGGTGGCGAAACACCGCCGCTTCGGTTCGGGGCGCATAGCGCAGCCTGGTGGCACCACTGTCATCGTCGATCGTGGTCGCCCCGGTGACGTAGTCGCTCATGGCGGTCTCGGTGAAGCGCTGAAACAGCGAGCGGCGACGCAACGCCGCGGCCATGGCGTCGCGGCTGGGCCAGGTCTCGCGACGTTTCAGCGTCTTGCCAGCCGGTGTCACCCGATCGACGAACCCTGTCAGCTTGGCGGCCTTCAACATCCAGGCATCACGCCCGAGCAGCAACGGGGGGTCCAGTGCCACCACGGCCCGGAAGCGTTGCGGCTCCTTGGCCGCCGCCATGATCGACAACACCCCGCCCATGGAGTGGCCCACGGCCACGACCGGCGCTGCCAGCGGCGCGGTCGCAAAGAGATACTCTTCGCGAAGCGCCAGCCAGTTGCGTCCGACCGGATAGCGGGGGTCGTGGGCCAGACGATCCAGCGGGTGCAGTTCGAAACGGCCCGCCAACGGCGACAGCAACGTCCGGTAACTGGCGCCGGTGAAGCCGTTGGCGTGGGCGAAGACCAGTGGATAAGGCAGCATCGACATCCGAATTCCCTTAGACTGTTCCCTTAGACTATCGGCTATACATTTTTACCGCTTCACCTTGCCGACGCTATCGTCGACACGCTCGTCGAACGCGCGTTCGAAGCGTTTGCCAAAAAGGATTGTACTGTGTCTCGCAAAGGATCCCATCGCGATACTCGCCTGCGTAACCGATTATTCTGGGCCCTGCTGATCGCAGCGCTGATCGTCGGCTTCTGGCTGGTACGCGGCGGAGAGTGACCGATGGGGCTGCTGGCCGCCTTTACCCATACGCTGGAGATCACGCTTCCCGTCTTCCTGATGGTCTTCCTGGGCCTCGGTCTCAAGCGCATCGGCTGGATCGACGCCCACTTCATCACCACGGCCTCGATGCTGGTGTTCAAGGTCACCATGCCGGCACTGCTGTTCCTCAGCATCGTCAAGGCCGACCTGAGCCGTGCACTGCAACCGGACCTGATCGGCTACTTCATCGGCTACACCGTGGTCAGCTTCTTTCTCGCCTGGGCCTGGGCGATCTGGCGACACCCGCGGATAGAGCGCGGCATCTTCACCCAGGGCGCGTTCCGGGCCAACAACGGTATCGTCGGACTGGCGCTGGCAGCCGGCCAATACGGCGACTACGGCCTCTCCGTCGGTGGCGTGCTGGCCGGTGCCGTCATCGTCATCTACAACGTCTTCTCGGTCTTCATCCTCTCGCTCTACAGCGACCAGGTGGCTACCGACTTCCGCAGTCTGGCCAGGAACCTGGCCAAGAACCCCCTCATCCTGAGCGTGGTCTTCGCCATCCCGGTGGCACTGTCGGGCATCGAGCTGCCCGGCTGGGCCATGACCTCGGGCGGCTATCTCGCCGGCATGTCGCTGCCGCTGGGGTTGATCTGCATCGGCGGCACGCTTTCGATCAGCGCGTTCAAGCGCAGCAGCAGCATCGCTCTCGATGCCAGCCTGTGGAAGCTGGTCTGGGTTCCGCTGCTCGGCATTCTCGGGGCTCTCGCCATGGGCATCCAGGGCCCCGCCCTGGGGATTCTGTTCCTCTACCTGGGCTGCCCCGGGGCGGCGGCCAGTTTCGTCATGGCCAAGGCATTCAAGGCCAACGACAAGCTGGCGGCCAACATCATCGTCATCACCACTTTCGCCTCCATGTTCACCTTGAGCCTGGGGCTCTTCCTGCTGAAGTGGCTGGCGCTGATATAGCCGCCAACCGCCGTTCACCGAAAGAAACGGGCCGCTCTCTCGAGCGGCCCGTTTCACGGTCGTGGCAGGGATCGGCGTCCTGGCCGACGGTTCAGCCTTCGCGCTCGCCATCCAGCAGTCGGCGCAGCTTCAGCGGATTGCCCTCGCGAACGGCTTCCGGCAACAGCGCATCCGGCAGATCCTGGTAGCAGACCGGCCGCAGGAAGCGGAAGATCGCCGCCGTGCCGACGGAGGTGGAGCGCGCATCGGAGGTGGCCGGGAATGGGCCGCCGTGGACCATGGCGTGGCACACCTCGACGCCGGTCGGCCAGCCGTTGGCCATGATGCGCCCGGCCTTGCGCTCCAGGATCGGCAACAGCGTCCTGGCGGCTTCGAGATCGCCATCGTCCATCTGCAGGGTCGCCGTCAGTTGGCCTTCCAGCGCCTCGGCCACGCGCTTGACCTCGGCGGCGTCACGGCACGCGACGATCAGCGACGAGGCCCCGAAGATCTCCGCCTGGAGCGATTCGTCGGCGATCACGTCCTCGCCAGCGGCCACGAACAGTCCGCTCCGGCACTGGTTGGGGCCGTCGCCCTGCTGCCCCCGCGCGACCTCTCTCACCTTGGCATTCGCGGCCAGCGCACTGACACCGTGGTCGTAGGCATCGTGGATGCCCGGCGTCAGCATCGTCTGGGCGGCGCTGGCCTCGACCGCTTGCGCGGCGGCGTCGACGAACGCATCGAGATCCGGCCCCTCGATCGCGATCACCAGCCCCGGATTGGTGCAGAACTGCCCGGCCCCCATGTTGAGGGACCCCACGAACGCTTCGCCCAGCGCCTTGCCACGCGCCTTGAGCGCCGCCGGCATCAGGAAAACCGGGTTGATGCTGCTCATCTCGGCATAGAAGGGAATCGGCTCCGGACGGCGCTGGACGATATCCAGCAGCGCCAGCCCGCCCTTGCGCGACCCCGTGAAGCCGCCGGCCTTGATCCGCGGATCGGCGACCAGGGCCTGGCCGACCTCGAAGCTGGCGTCGTGCAGCATCGAGAAGACTCCCTCCGGCAGCCCGCACTGCTTGACGGCCGCTTGCACCGCGCGTCCGACCAGTTCGCAGGTGCCGGGATGCGCCGGATGCGCCTTGACCACCACGGGACAGCCCGCGGCCAGCGCCGAAGCGGTATCCCCGCCGGCCACGGAAAACGCCAGCGGAAAGTTGCTGGCACCGAAGACCGCCACCGGGCCCAGGGCGATGTGGCGCTGACGCAGGTCGACCCGCGGCATCGGCTGACGATCCGGCAAGGCCGGGTCGACCCGCACGTCCAGCCATTCGCCGGCCCGCACGGTCTTGGCGAACAGCCGGAGCTGGCCGCAGGTGCGCCCCCGCTCGCCCTGGATTCGCCCCTGCGGCAGGCCGGTCTCGGCCACCGCACGCTCGATCAGGGCGTCGCCGAGCGCTTCGATCTGGTCGGCGATCGTCTCGAGAAAGCCGGCGCGAGCCTCGAGCGAGGATTCACGGTAGCTGTCGAAGGCCGACCAGGCCAGCTCGCAGGCCCGCGAAACGTCCTCCGCCGTTCCCCCGTGGAACTCGGTCGGCAGCCGTTCCCCGGTTGCGGGATTGATCGCCACGATCGGATCGCGACCGCCTTTGACGGCCTGCTGCCCGATCAATAATTCGCCAGTCAGATTCACGTTGCCTCCTGGATAGCGCTTGAATGTCCGGACGCCGGCGCCAACACGACGCCTCCACCCTCCTGGCGAGGGCGGTAGACGCGGATGGACTGCGGTTGGTCGGCCCGAACGTCGGTCCGGGCCGGTGGGCGTCAGGCTTGGGAATGATCCTGATACGCGGCGTAGTTGTCGTACGCCCGCTGAAGATGACGATACATGGCGTTGCGCGCGGCTTCCGCCTCGCCCGAGACGATGGCCTGCAGGACCTCGGCGTGCTCACGGGCAACTCTTTCAAGATAGTAAGATACGGCTTCGGGGTCGAGTTCCACGGACAAGAGTTTCGTACGCGGGATGGCACCCTCGTGCAGTTGGTCGTACAGCGACACGAAAAACGGGTTGTGGGTGGCCTCGACCACCGCCCGGTGGAACACATAGTCTTCGTGACGCGCCTGGCTGTCGGTCTTGCAGGCGGCCAGGAACCGTTCATGGGCAGATTCCATCGCCGCCACGTCGGCCGGCGTGTGCCGCTCGGCCGCCAGTGCGGCGGCCTGGGAGTCCAGCGTGATGCGCATCTCCAGCACGTGCAGGATGTCCTCCACCGTGGTGGCACTGATGCGACGTGCGGGAAAATGGTGATCCGGCGCGGAGCGCAGCACGCGCGTACCGATACCGCGACGCGTCTCGACGAGCCCCATCGACTTGAGGTGGGCAATCGCCTCGCGTACCGCCGTCCGGCTGACGCCGAACATGTCGCACAGCTGACTCTCGGTCGGCAACTTGTCCCCCACCGCGATCCGCTCCTGAGTGATCAGCGCCTCCAGTTGCCGGGCAATCTGGCGCGAAAGACTCTCCTGAGACGAGATACGCTTTATCTCCCAAGCCTTGGTCTGCTCCATCGTGCTGCCTACCTTGTCGATTTTCTTGTCCGACGCCCGAACTCACCCGGGCCTCGCCAGCGCTGTCTGACGTTCGAGACCATCAGCATACCATTCGGCCTGGCGGCCACGGGCTCAAGTTTCGTCGTCGGGATGCGCCAGGACGACGAATTTTCCGCCCTGGTGGACCACCGCCGGATCGTGCGGGTCCTGAGGATGTTGCCGTGCCTCGGCCTCCACTTCCGCACGCCACGGCGACGAACTCTCCCGCGGCACCCAGCCGAGAAACTGCGCGTGGCGGTTGTCCCACCACCGTTCCTCGTTGTCCGAGACGCCGTAGACCACCGTGTGACCCAGGCGTGGCGCCTGGAAAGCGCGCTCGAGTAGCGCCACGAAGTCCTCGGTTCCCAGCCAGGTGGCCAGCATCCGGGTGTCCTTGGGCCGGGGAAAGCAGGAGCCGATACGAACACTCAGGGTCTCGATCGCGAACTTGTCGAAATAGAGGCTCGCCAGGTCCTCGCCGAAGCACTTGGAAACGCCGTAGAGCGAATCCGGCCGATGGGGAACCCGGGTGTCGATGCGCGTCGAGCGTTCGTAGTACCCGATGGTGTGATTCGAACTGGCGAACACGATTCGCGGCCCGCCCTGCCGGCGAGCCGCTTCATAGAGGTTGTAGACCCCGATGATATTGGCCTGGAGGATGCCTTCCCAGGGCTTCTCCACCGAGATGCCTCCCAGATGGACGATGCCATCGCAACCGTCGACGAGCCGGGCGACGGCCTGGGCATCCGACAGTTCGCAGGCAACGAGCTCCTCGTGATCGGCCGCATCGCCCAGATCGGCGATGTCGGACAGGCGTACCTCTCGGGCCAGCCGGGAAAGATAGGGGCGGATCGCCTGGCCCACGCCGCCGGCGGCGCCGGTGACCAACAGTCGGTTCAACATCGGTGGACTCCTCGAGTCAGATCAGTCGCAGGATGGCCAGGCGCGAACCGGATCGGGCCTGGCACTGGAGGTCGGGTCACTGTAGCCAGTTCGGCAGGGTCAGCGAAATGGCGGGCACGTAGGTCACCAGCATCAGCACCGCGAACAGCGCCAGGTAGAACGGCCAGATGGTCTTGACCGTCTGCTCGATCTTGATACCGCCGATGGCGCTGCCGACGAACAGACAGCCGCCGACCGGCGGCGTGCAGAGCCCGATGCCCAGGTTCATCATCATCAGAATGCCGAACTGGATCGGATCCATGCCGAACTGCTGTGCCACCGGCAGGAAGATCGGCGTGCAGATCAAAATCAACGGCGCCATGTCCATGATCATGCCCAGTGCCAGCAACAGCAGGTTGAGCATCAACAGGACGACCAACGGATTGTCGGAGATGGACGTCAGCCCCTCGGCGAGCAGCTCCGGCACGTTGTAGAGCGCCAGCAGGTAGGAGAATGCCGAGGCACAGCCGACCAGGATCATGACCAGCGCCGTGGTCTTGACGGCCTGGTAGACCGCCGTCTTGAACGCCGACCAGCGCAGCTCGCGGTAGACCAGGCCGGTGATCACGATCGCGTAGATGGCGCCGAACGCCCCCGACTCGGTTACGGTGAGGATGCCGGAGAGCACGCCACCGACGATGATCACCGCCGTCAGCAGACCGGGCAGCGAGGCGAAGAAGCTGACCACCAGGGCCGCCCATCCCGGAAACGCTTCGCCACCGTAGCCCCGCTTGACCGCCACCACATAGGCCGCGACCGCCAGGGCGAGGCACATCAGGACCCCCGGTACGATGCCGGCGACGAAAAGCTGCGTCACCGAGACGCCCCCACCGGCGGCCACCGCGTAGAGAATCATGTTGTGGCTCGGCGGGATCACGACACCGGCGATGGAGGAAGTGACGGTCACGTTGACCGCGTAGTCGGTGTCGTAACCTTTCTCCTTCATCACCGGGATCAGGATCGAACCCAGCGCGGACGTATCGGCGACCGCCGATCCGGAGATTCCGCCGAACAGCATCGACGACGTGACATTGACCATGCCGAGCCCGCCGCGCATGCGCCCGACGGCCGCCGATGCGAACCGCACCAGTCGGCTCGAGATCCCGCCATGGAGCATCAGTTCACCGGCGAAGATGAAGAACGGAATCGCCAGCAGCGAAAAGACGGAGATGCCCGACACGATACGCTGGAAGCCCACGAACAACGGCAGCCCTTCGTAGAGAAAGGTCACGATCGAGGCGAGTCCCACCGCGAAGGCGATCGGGGCGCCCACGATCAGGCCGAGCAGGAAAACACCGAAGAGTATTGCCAGTCCCATGAGTTCAGCTCCCCGCCCGCGGATTCGAAAACCATCGTTTGATGAGATTGGCGCCGGTGAAGATCACCAGCAGCACACCGCACACGACCAGCGGCGCGGCGCGCCAGCTCTCCGACAACCCGATCATCGGGATCGGCCGCCCCGCGTTGCTCAACACCATCAGCCCGCCCTGCCACGCCATGAAGGCGCCGAACAGGATCACGAAACCATCGGCGATGGCATGCATGATCGCGCGGGGTACGCGAGGCGCCCCCTCCCGCAGGAAATCGATGCTCAAGTGGGAATTGAAGCGCACCCCGGCCGCGGCACCGAGACAGGTGATGTAGACCACGATCAAGAGCGACGACTGCTCGATCCAGGTCGGCGTGTCGTTAAGCACGTAGCGCCCGAACACCAGCCAGCCGAACGAGAAGATGAGAAACACCAGCAGAATGCCGGCGACGATCAGACACAGACGTGCCAGGCCATCCAGCACCCTGTCCGATGTCGAGCCAGGGGCGGTAGACGAATCCGGAACCTTGTCCACGTTGGTTGTCCTGTCGATGTCGGGAACGAGTGACGAGCGCCGGCGACCCGGCCCCCGTCAACTTGCGGTTTTCACTGGGTGTTGCGGATATCGTCGATCAGCGATTCCAGGTCGGGATGCTCCTCGACGAACGCCTGGTAGATAGGCTCCATCCGGGCCTGAAACGCACTCTTGTCCTTGACCTGGTTGACCTTCACGCCCGCTTTCTCGACGATCTCGCGGCTCTTTTCCACTTGCTCCGCCCACAGCTTCCGCTGCTCCTTGGCGGCATTCTGCGCGGCGGTGCGCACGATCGACTTGTCCTCGTCGGACAGTGCGTTCCAGCTCGTCTTGGCGACGCACAGGCACTCTGGGATGATCAGATGATCGGTTTCGGAGAAGTATTTGGCGACTTCGTAGTGGTTACTGGATTCGAACGACGGAAAGTTGTTCTCGGCACCGTCGATGACCCCGGTCTTGAGGGACTGGAATACCTCGCCGTAGGACATCGGCGTGGCGTTGCCGCCCAGTGCATCGACCATCTGCACATACAGGTCGTTGTTCATGACCCGGAGCTTCAGACCCTTGACGTCGTCCGGCTCCTCGATCGGGTGGTCGGTGTCGTAGAAGCTTCGGGCACCGGAACCGAACCACGACAGCGCGATCAGGTCCTTTTCGGCCAGAGCGTCGGCGAAGCGCTGGCCGATGTCGCCATCCATGACCCGGTACATCTGGTCGACGCTGTTGAACAAAAACGGCAGCGACAGCACGTCGGTTTCCGGCACGATCGGGCCCATCGGGCCCATGTTGAAATTGCCGAAGTCCAGCGCCCCACTGCGCGCCTGATCGATCGCATCCGGCTGATCGCCCAGCACCGCGTTGTTGTAGACGCGAGGATTGACCCGGCCTTCCGTCTTGTCGGAGACCTCGTCGGCAAAGGATTTCAACGCCAGCGAGTTGGGATAACCATCGGGATGGACGTTCCAACCTCTCCAATCTTCCGCCGAGGCACCCGTGGCAACGCCCATCAGCGCACCGGCGGCCAGGAGTGCCGTCAGCGGCACGGTCATTTTCGAGAAAAGAGATTGCGGCATGATCTGCTCCTGTAGCGATGGATCGCCTGTTTGTTATCGTTTTACAGGCTGCCATACATCATACTTATTACAATATTAGACTTTGGCCTCGCAGACGAATGTCTGATAATCCTCTGCCATACAACAAAATTTTGTCTCTAAATTATCATTGGCGGCGACAACTCCATGATTTCTTTTCCTTAATCGAGAAAAGTAGACCGCTCCCCACGGAGACAGGGCTTTCGATCTCGAAAGAAAGGGAAAGATGACACCTCCGGGATGCCTTCTTTCCGATCTTTCCGGATCAAGCGTCACCAAACCCATGCATCAACGCACCAGCGCCGGGCGCTTGGGATCGAACGACCAGCCATCGATCAGATACTGCATCGCCATGGCGTCATTACGGCTGCGCACATCGAGCGACTTGTATAGCGCATGAGCCTTTTCCACCTGGGCCATGTCGAGCTTGACCCCGAGCCCCGCCGTCTTCGGCACGCTCAACTTGCCATCCCGGATCTCGAAGGGTCGCTCGGTCAGGCGCTGCCCATCCTGCCAGATCCAGTGGGTATCGATGGCCGTGATATTGCCGGGGCAGGCTGCCGCCACGTGGGTCATCATCGCCAAGGAGACATCGAAATGATTGTTGGAGTGGGAGCCCCAGGTCATGCCCCACTCGTCGCACAGCTCGCCGACCATGACCGCGCCCTGCATGGTCCAGAAGTGGCAGTCCGCCAGCGGAATATCGACCGCATTGAGCGCCACCGCGTACTGGAGCTGCTTGAAATCGGTGGCGATCATGTTGGTTGCGGTGGGTAGCCCGGTGCGTTTCTTGAATTCGGCCATGGTCTCCCGACCCGACCAGCTCTCCTCCTGACCACAGGGGTCTTCCGCGTAGCTCAGGATCTCCTTGATCGGCTCGAGAATCCTGACCGCCTCGTCGAGCTTCCAGGCGCCGTTGGGATCCAGCGTCAAGCGCGCCTCGGGAAAGACGTCGTGCAGCGCGCGAATGCAGTCGGCTTCCTCCTCGCCGCGCAACACACCGCCCTTGAGCTTGAAGTCCCTGAAGCCGTAGCGCTCATAAGCCGCCTTGGCCAGATTGGCCACCGCGTCCGGCGTCAGCGCCTCCTTGCGACGCACCTCGTCCCAGGCATCGACCGGATTGTCGGCCCGGGGATACGGCAGATCGGTCTTGTCCGGATCGCCAAGCAGGAACAGGTAGCCCAGCGCTTCGACTTCGTCGCGCTGACGCCCGAACCGGCCCAGCAGGTCGGCGACCGGCTGACCGAGGGCCTGGCCGTACAGATCGAACAGCGCCGATTCGATGGCGGTCAGCACATGGACGGCAACGCGCAGGTCGAAGGTCTGGCGACCCCGCTCCTCGCGGCCATTACTGGCCAGCAGCCGTCGCGAGCGATTGAGCGTCTGCTTGACCTCGTTGACCCGCGATCCTTCGACCAGCGAGCGGCACTGTTCCAGCCCCTTGAGGATGCCCTCGCTGGAGGGGATCTCGCCGACGCCCTGATTGCCGGCGTCGTCCTCGAGGATCAACAGGCAGCGGATGAACCATGGCGCATGCCCGCCGCTCAGGTTGAGCAGGAAGCTGTCGTAGCCGGCCACCGGCATCACCGTCATCCTGGTCACTTTGGGGAAACTCATATCGCACTCCCGACTGTCAGAAAGATTAACCGCGGTGGCCGAACTCGGCGCTGTCCACGGTCCACTTGCGGGCCTGCTCGGTCAGCGTGATGCCGAGCCCCGGACGGTCCGGCACCACCATGCGGCCGTCGCGGGTCTCCAGGCTTTCGTTGAACAGCGGCTCGAGCCAGTCGAAGTGCTCCACCCACGGCTCGGCCGGATAGGCGGCCGCCAGGTGAAGATGGATCTCCATCGCGAAGTGCGGCGCCAGCTGCAGGCCGGCGGCATCCGCCAGCGTCGCCAGCTTGAGGAACTGGGTGATCCCGCCGATGCGTGGCGCGTCCGGCTGAATGATGTCGGCGCTGCGATGCTTGATCAGCTCCATGTGCTCGCCCACGCTCGCCAGCATCTCGCCGGTGGCGATCGGCGTATCCAGCGCGGCGGCCAGCGCGGCATGCCCTTCCACGTCGTAGGCGTCCAGCGGCTCCTCGATCCACACCAGATTGTAGGGCTCCATGGCACGGCCGAAGCGCAGTGCCGTGGCACGATCCCACTGCTGGTTGGCATCGATCATCAACGGCACGTCGTCGCCCAGGTGCTTGCGCACCGCTTCCACCCGCTGCAGATCGATGCGCGAGTCGGGCTGGCCGACCTTGATCTTGACGCCCTTGATGCCGTTCTCGAGCGAGCGCGTGGCGTTCTCCTTGACCGCTTCGATCGGCGTATGCAGGAAGCCGCCCGAGGTGTTGTAGCACTGCACGGAGTCGCGGTGGGCGCCCAGCAGCTTGGCCAGCGGCAGCCCGGCGCGCCTGGCCTTGAGGTCCCACAGCCCGACATCGATGGCGGCGATCGCCTGCGTCGAGAGTCCGCTACGCCCGACCGACGCACCGGCCCAGACCAGTTTCTGCCACAGCTTGCCGATGTCGTTGGGGTCCTCGCCCAGGATGGCCGGGGCGATCTCCTTGGCGTGGGCAAACTGTCCAGCCCCACCCGCGCGCTTGGAGTAGCTGAAGCCGACCCCCTGATGGCCGTCGCGGGTTTCGATCTCGGCGAACAGAAAAGAGACCTCGGTCATGGGCTTCTGACGGCCGGTCAGTACCTTGGCATCACTGATGGGTGTCGCCAGTGGCAACAGCACATGCGAAAAACGGACCCAGCGGATCGCATCGCTAGACATTCGGCTTCCTCGTTGTCGTGGCTGAGAGGCTCTGCTCCCGGAGGCTCGACGCCATGGATGATTGCGCTATCACCCAAGCAACCAAGCTGTGGACGAGGAAATGTTAGCGCAATCAATTTGTATGACAAAGCGTCACGAGGGTGGTTTCGACCAAAGGATGAAAGGAGACCGCCTGGCGGATTCGGGAGCGATCAGGTGGTGTCGCGATCGACGATCTCGAAGCCGACGTCCAGAGTGCGGGCCGCGCGCTCGAATGTCGGCTGGGCCATTCGCTGGAGCAGATGCTCGGCGGCACGCAGGCCGATGGCGGCGCCGTCGATGCGCACGGTGCTCAGCGCCGGGAAGCTGGCAGCCGCATAGCTGCTGTCGCCAAATCCCATGATCGCCAGTTGCCCGGGTACCGACAAGCCCCGACTCTGCGCCTCCGCCAGCACCCCCAGGGCGAGGATATCCGAGCTGCAGACGATCGCATCGAGCGAATGGCCGTCGAGCAGCTCGGCGCCCTTGTCCCGCCCCCAGGGCATGCTCGAGGGCGTGCCGACCTCGCGTAGCTGGTATTCGCCCTCGCCCGCATCCTCGAGCCCGGCAACGAATCCGGCAACTCGAAACCTGGCTCGGGAATCGTCCGCGCTGATGAGGCCGAACCGGCGGTAGCCACGTGCCAGCAGATGCTCGGCCACGGCGCGCCCCACCGCGTCATGGGAAAACCCGACCAGCATGTCCAGCGGATCGTCGCTCATGTCCCAGATCTCCACCAGCGGCACGCTGGCCGACTGGAGTCGCTGACGCGTCAGCGTCGAGTGGCGACAACCGGTCAGCACGATGCCGTCGGGGCGACGGCTCAGCACGGTCTCGAGAATCGTCTCCTCCTGCTCCGGTGTATAGCCGGTCAGGCCCAGCAGCACCTGATACCCCTGCGGGGCCAGCACGCCCATCACCGTCTGCACCACCTCGGCGAACAGCGAGTGCGCCACCGTCGGCACCAGCAGCGCCACCAGCCGGCTTCGACTCGACGCCAGTGCGCCCGCGACCCGATTGGGCACATAACCGGTTTCCAGCACCGCTCGCTGAACCCGCAGGCGCGTGGTCTCGCTGACCAGTTCGGGCCGATTGAGGGCCCGCGACACCGTCATCGGCGCGACACCGGCGACACGAGCCACGTCGGTCAGCCGTGCGCTACCGGTAGAGCGCGAGGAGCGCGGTCTGGTGCTGCTATCGTCCATGGCTGTCATGACTCGTTCGGCGGCCTATCGACTCGGTGGGTAGCGCAAGCATGTCTCGACCGCGGACACTGGCGGGAGCCCCCGGCCGTCATCCGCTCCTCAAGCATATGGTGGCCCGACGAAGGCCTTCAAGCTGGCGCAGCCCGCCGCCCATACCTCGGCCTCGAGCAGCGCGGCCCCGGCGGTGGGGAAAGCGATGCCGGCGCCAGGAGAACCATCGACCAGCCGCCCGGCCAACGCGCCGACCAGCGGCATATGGCTGACGATGATCAAAGGTCGGGAGACGTCGAGTGCCGTCAATCGCTCGACCAGCGCATCGACGTCGTCATCCGGCGTTATCGTGTCGACGGTCACCAGTTCGCAACGCGTCGCGTCGACCACGGCCTGCGCCGTCTGCTGCGCGCGACGGTACGGGCTGGCCCAGACCACCGCCCCCTGCAGCTCCGGGCGCGCGGCCAACCACCGACCGGCAGCGTGCGCCTCGCGCTCCCCGCGCTGGGTCAACCGGCGCTCGGAGTCGGGGTTCCCGGGCCCCGCCTCGCCATGCCTGACCACCGCCAGCCAACCCATCACTCGTTGTCCGGCGCGAGGTCGTGAGCACGGGAGACCGCCTCTCGCGACAGCATGAACTCGACGTCGCTGCTCTGCTCGCTCTCCATCAGCGCCTTGGCCATGTCCTTGGCCGGGATGCCACCGAACATGACCTGATAGAGCCCCTGGGCCAGCGGCATGTAGATCTCCTCCTGGCGGGCTTTCTCGCAGACCAGCTTGACCGTGTTGACGCCCTCCGCCACCTGGCCGAGCACCTCGATGGCGGAGTCGAGATCGTGCCCCTGCCCCAGGGCGTAGCCGACGCGATAGTTGCGCGAGAGCTCGGACGAACAGGTCACGATCAGGTCGCCGACGCCGGAGAGCCCAAGGAAGGTCATCGGATTGGCCCCCAGCGCGACCGCGAAGCGGCTCATCTCCGCCAGCGCGCGGGTCATCAACATGCTGCGGGTGTTCTCGCCCATGCCCAGCGCCGCCGCCATGCCCGCGGCGATGGCGTAGATGTTCTTGAGCGAGCCACCGAGCTCCGCGCCATAGCGATCGTTGCCCGCGTAGACGCGGAAGTAACTGCACCCCAGCGCCGCCTGGACGTAGGCCCGCGTGACCGGATCGTCGCTGGCGATCACGGTCGCCGTGAGATGCTTCTGGGCGATCTCGGCGGCCAGGTTGGGGCCGGACAGCGCCCCGATATGCGAGGAGCCGGTCTCCTCCTCGATCACCTGGCTCATCAGCTTGAAGCCATCGGCCTCAATCCCCTTGGTGGTACTGACCAGAATCTGCTCCGGACGCAGGTACGGACGCACCTGCTGAAGCACCTTGCGGAAAGCCTTGGAGGGGATCGCGATGAACACCACGGCGGCCTTGGCGACGGTCTCGGCAAGGTCGGTGGAGGCCACCACCGCCGGGTTGATCGGGTAGTCGGGCAGGTAGCGGCCGTTGCGGTGTTCGCGGTTGATCTGCTCGACCAGGGCCTCGTCGCGTAGCCATTGGTGAACCTCGGCGCCGTTGTCGGCGGCGATACTGGCGATGGCGGTACCGAAGCTGCCACCGCCGAGCACCGCGACCTGCATGCGCTGTTCTGCCCCGTGCTTGTCTGACATGGTCGTTCCATTGACGATGAGCGATACCGACAGTGTAACGAAAAAACGCCCCGAAAACGGGGCGTTGCTCCTACCAAGTCAACGATGTCGGCGGCACGCCGCGGTCACTGGTCGATCATCCCCACCAGCGAGTCGATGCTGGCCCGGGCGTCGCCGTAGAGCATCCGCGTGTTGTCCTTGAAGAACAGCGGATTCTCGATACCGGAGTAGCCGGTTCCCTGGCCGCGCTTGCAGACGAACACCTGCTTCGATTCCCACACTTTCAACACCGGCATGCCGGCGATGGGACTCGCGGGGTCCTCCTGTGCCGCCGGATTGACGATGTCGTTGGAGCCGATGACGATCACCACGTCGGTGGTGGCGAAATCATCGTTGATCTCGTCCATTTCCAGCACGATATCGTAGGGGACCCGCGCTTCTGCCAGCAGCACGTTCATGTGCCCCGGCAAGCGGCCGGCGACGGGATGGATACCGAAACGCACCTCCTTGCCCGCCGCACGCAGCTTGCGCACCAGATCGCTGACCGCATTCTGGGCCTGGGCCACGGCCATGCCGTAACCGGGGACGATGACCACGCTGTCGGCATCGTTGAGCGCGCTCGCCACGCCAGCGGCGTCGATCGCGACCTGTTCGCCCTCGATCTCGGCGGCCGGCCCCTGCGTCCCGCCGAAGCCGCCCAGGATCACGCTGACGAAGTTGCGGTTCATCGCCTTGCACATGATGTAGGAGAGAATCGCCCCGGAAGACCCCACCAGCGCGCCGGTGACGATCAGCAGATCGTTCGAGAGCGTGAAGCCGATCGCCGCGGCGGCCCAGCCCGAGTAGCTGTTGAGCATCGACACCACCACCGGCATGTCGGCACCACCGATACCCATGATCAGGTGCCAGCCGATGAAGAACGCCAGCGCCGCCAGCAGCAGCAGCGTCCAGAAACCGGCGCCGTTGAAGTAGGCGATGGCCAGCAGCAGGCACAGCGCCACCGCGCCGGCGTTGAGCAGATGCCCGCCGGGCAGCTTGTGCGGCTTGCCGCCAATCCTGCCGGCCAGCTTGCCGAACGCCACCACCGAGCCGGTGAACGTCACCGCGCCGATGAACACGCCCAGCACCACCTCGCCCTGCAGAAAGGCCAACTCCGCCGGCGTCTTGTGGGCCAGCGTCGAGGCGAACGCCGACAGGCCGTCGAAGGAGACGCCGGCCGCCTTGATCGCCATGACCCGGGCCCGTTCCAGCTCGGCGTTCCAGCCGATGAACACCGCCGCCAGCCCGACGAAGCTGTGAAGCGCCGCTACCAGTTGTGGCATTTCGGTCATCTCGACCTTGCGTGACAGCCACGCGCCGGCCAGACCGCCGATCAGCATCATCGGGATCATCCAGCCATAGCCGCCGATCAGCGGTCCCAGCGCGGTGAACAACACCGCGATCGCCATGCCGACGATGCCATACCACACCGCGCGCTTGGCCTTCTCCTGATTGCTCAGCCCACCCAGCGAGAGGATGAACAGGACACTCGCCGCGATCGCCGCGGCGGAAACGAACTCGTGTTGCAACATTGCCTTTCTCTCCGCGGATCAGGATTTCTGGAACATGGCGAGCATGCGACGGGTCACCAGGAAGCCGCCGACGATGTTGATCGACGCGATCAGCACCGAGATGGCCGCCAGCAGCGTCACCAGCCCGCTGCCCGAGCCGATCTGCATGATCGCGCCCAGGATGACGATGCCGGAGATGGCATTGGTCACCGCCATCAGCGGCGTATGCAGAGAGTGACTGACGTTCCAGATCACCTGGAACCCGACGAAGCAGGCCAGGACGAAAACGATGAAGTGCTGCATGAACGAGGCCGGGGCGACCATGCCCAGCAGCCACATCAGCACGCCCCCGGCGGCCAGGATGCCGACCTGGCGCTTGCTCTGGGCCAGGAAGGCGGCGTGTTCGGCCGCCTTTTTCTCCTCGGGCGTCGGCTCCTTGACCTTCTCCTTGGGCCTGGCAGCCGCGATCGCCTTGACCTTGGGCGGCGGCGGCGGGAAGGTGACCTCTCCGGCATGGGTCACCGTCGCGCCGCGGATGACGTCGTCGTCCATGTCATGGACGATCACGCCATCCTTCCCCGGCGTCAGGTCGGTCAGCATGTGGCGGATGTTGGTGGCGTAGAGCAGCGATGCCTGGGTCGCCATGCGCGAGGGGAAATCGGTGTAACCGACCACGATCACGCCGTTGTCGGTGACGATGCGCTCATCCATCACGGTCAGATCGCAGTTGCCGCCCTTCTCGGCGGCCAGGTCGACGATCACCGAACCGGGCTTCATCGCCGCGACCATGTCTTCCAGCCACAGCTTGGGTGCCGGCCGGCCGGGAATCAGCGCAGTGGTGATGACGATATCCACCTCCGGCGCCTGCTCGCGGAACAGCGCCAGCTGCTTCTCGCGGAACTCGGGGCTGGAGGGCGCGGCGTAGCCGCCGGTTCCGGAACCGTCCTGGCTCTCCTCGAAGTCGAGAAACAGGAACTCGGCACCCATCGATTCGATCTGTTCGGCGACTTCCGGGCGCACGTCGAAGGCGCGCACCACGGCCCCCAGGCTGGTGGCGGTACCGATGGCCGCCAGACCGGCGACGCCGGCGCCGACGATCAGCACCTTGGCCGGCGGCACCTTGCCGGCCGCCGTCACCTGCCCGGTGAAGAAGCGTCCGAACTGGTTGCCGGCTTCGATCACGGCGCGGTAACCGGCGATATTGGCGGTACTGGAGAGCGCATCCATCTTCTGGGCCCGCGAGATACGCGGCACCATGTCCATGGCCACCACCGTCGCCCCCTTGGCACGACAGCGTTCGAGACTGTCCTCGTTCTGCGCCGGCCAGAAGAACGTGATCAGCGTCTGCCCTTCCCGCAACCGCTCGATCTCCTCGGCCACCGGCTCGCGTACCTTGATCACGACCTCGGCATCGCGCCACAGCGCATCCGCGCCCTCGACGACGCTGACGCCGACGTCACGGTACGCTTCGTCGCTGAAGCCGGCGAGCACGCCGGCACCACTCTCGATCAGGCACTCGTGCCCTAGCTTCTGGATCTGCTGCGCGCTCTCCGGCGTCAGCGCAACGCGCGCTTCCCCCCTGGCGAGCTCCTTGGGCGCCCCTATCCTCATTCGTTGGTCTCCCGATAGTCAGTCATGCGCCGAAACGCCTGTTGCTTGAAACGGGGAGCGGTCGGTCGATGATTAATTGCCGATAGCACGCCTGTCCCGGGCCATGGACCGAAACAAGGCGGGACGTCGCGTCATCGTTCAGCTCGAACCGTTGTGGCAGGTGCGTACAGTTTTCCGGAGATCCACCAGGCTAATCAAGCGATTGGGAGAGAAACCAACCCGATCAATATTTTATGGCAGGCATAACCAAAGCGTTATGTTTAAAACTTCCATCAAGCTTTTGTTTTCTCGATTAAAAACGGGATCCACGATTTCCGTTATCAAACTTATAATGAATGGCTTATCGCTGACAAAAACCGACTCGGCCACCTGCCGCGCCAGAATGGATACGATAGAAAACACGCGCCACCCCGTTCCCGCCCCAAGGCGAGATGGGAGAAGCGCGTCTTCTGCGACATCTGCAGCGGAATCTCACACCCGATGTCCTGTCTACGGCAGAATGTCACCCGGCCATGGCGGCGATTCACCGCTTGCTCTACCGGTAACCCCCTCTTTATAAGACAGCCGTTTCGACGACATCGTTGATTCCAAGCAGCCCGACTTCATCACTGCCTGACGAAATATCCATCGGATCGATCTCCCTGTTGCCGGACGCGGCAATGGCGGGATTGCCAGGCGCCGGCAGGTACGCTGCCGCGTTGATCGAAGGATCGGCACCTGCGCTATCGGCCATCGTCATGGCAAGCGTCGGGGCGGTACGACCACCGCCGGCCGCTTCGACATATCGGGTACCTCCAGCGCCCTCCACCTTGACCGTAATGACATCTCCCGCGTCGAGCCCGTCCTGAGCGATAAGCGAGTTGATCTGATCCGCCAGGTCGACACCCACCGTGATGTTCTCGCCATCCTGCCACGTCCCGGAAGCCTGCCATACTTCCTGTTCCGGGAGATAATTTCGCCCGGTAACCGAGCCGAACCCACCACCGTCGAGGGTATTTTCCACGGAGAAGGTCAGGGTCGTGTTCGCCGAGTGGGTCCTGTCCGATACCCAGTTGATGACCGCACTGCTTATGGCGTCCCCGTTATCGAGACTGACATCATCGGGTACGGTAAATTGCATGCCGACAATATAGGATCCAATTTCGAGGTCAGGGCTGGAGAGACTGAAACCCTGCTCGATATCGTCGCTGGCTTGCTCGACCGCGGCGATGAAGAGATCATCGAACTCCCCCTGCTCTTCAGGCAGCACCACCAGATCAAAGCCCGTCGTAGCGGAAGCCCCCTCTTTATCGACGACCTGCACCTGCAGCGAATAGGTGCCTTCGCCAGACGTCGGCACTCCCGAGAAAGTCTTCGTCTGAGCATCGAACAGGACCCCAGCGGGAAGGTTCAGGGCTTCGTAGCTCAGCTCATCACCATCGAGATCGACAAAGACATCATCGGGAATCTTGAATACGAACCCATCTTCGAACTGGATTGTCTGGTCGTCCATCGCGTTGTTGACGAAGGGCTCGGTATTGGCCGGGTTGCTGCCATCGACCGGGCTGCCGTTGGAGATCAAGTAGACGGGTCGCGAGACCGGACCCAACGCCAGCCCCTGGGAGCTATTCGGGTCGTCGATGACCGATGCGACGAAACCGAGCGGGAGCGTGTCGTCTCCACCAAAGCTGGACGTACCGTTGAGGAAATCAGCGTAGTTGAATGCCTGTGAAACGTCGGCCGTGCCGCTCGCCCCGAGTTGCACATCGACGATCTGGAACTCCGCTGCATTGTTGGCCGGGAAGGTCTTGTCAGCCAGACGCTCCTCGACGGTATCGGCGATACCGTTCTGGTCGTTGGCGACCGGCTGATGCCCCTTGGTCATCACCACCCTGACCCATTCGCCCGCCGGGCCGCTGACGATGACGGACGGGACCGCCCCGCCATAGGTGCCTTGGCCGCCGGACGATACCCCATTGACGGACAGCTCCGCGGTCAGATTCATCGGTGCCTCGGTAATCCGCACCTGCGCTCCCGCCTGGCTGCCGTCACTCATCAACTGGCCGCTGGCCGTGCTGCCGTCGGTGAACTTGATGTAGACGTTGGAGCCGATGAGCTCTGCGCCGGAAACGCCCCCGACATCCCAGGCCGGGAGCGAGCCGGTATCGACACCCGCCGCCCCGCCCTTGTTGAAGCCGGCAATGGAGTTGGGG
This sequence comes from Salinicola sp., assembly GCA_002695065.1. Taxonomy (GTDB): domain Bacteria; phylum Pseudomonadota; class Gammaproteobacteria; order Pseudomonadales; family Halomonadaceae; genus Salinicola. The sequence continues at coordinate 24,820 of NZNW01000064.1, forward strand.
TCCATATCCCCGCTGAAGCCGACCACCTCGCCATTGGTGAAGCCGCCGTCGGCCGTCGCGGAGAACTTCACCAGGGCGCCCCGGAAGCCACCGTTATCATTCGGATTGGACGGATCGGGATCGGTGCCCGGCAGGAAGTAGTGCTCGTAGCCGCTGGGCTGGATGGCGCCGGTATTCCCGTCGCTGTTGATCGCCCAATCCTTGAACGCGGCGTCTCCTCCCTTGCCGTCGGGGTCGAAGACGCTATCGCCGTACAGGGCCGTGGTGACATCGAAGAAGACGGCGGCGATCTTCTTGTCGCCGGTATTCTGGACCTTGAACGAGTCGTTGCCGTAGTTCGAGTACTGAACATTGTCGTTGCCCGGTGTCACCGTCACCAGCGCCGAGCCGAGTTCGCCTTGCCCATAAGTGTCGCCGAGGTCGAGAGTGGCCGCGGCGAATATCTCCTCGATCTGCGTGGCAGGTGCCGGCGGTGTGCCCGTATCGTCGGTTTCCGTCGGCGTGATCTCGAGATAGTCATAGCTGGCATCGAAGTTCGGACCGCTGCCGATAGAGGTCTGGGTGACGCCTACCCCGAAGGTTGCGCCCTCGGTGACGATGGCCGTATTGAGCGGCCCGTCCGGTAGCGCCAGCGCCGGCAGCGCGGTCGACCCCAGCGCCTGCCCCGAGGCGTCGAGGAAGGTCATGCTGCCCGAGAAGGTCGCCACCTCGTTGGCCACGCTGGCGTCGAGCGCAATGACGACGTCGGCAATCTGCGCGACATTGACACCGCTGGGCAGGCCGAAGGCCTGCTTGGTCTGCACGCCGCCATTTTCGTAGGAGTACTCGATCTGCTGGCCGCCGCCGACATTGCCGAAGGTGACCTTCAGGTACTCGTCCTGGCTGAGGCTGACATTCATGCCGAGCTGCGAGTACTGCGCCGGCAGCGTCGGGAAGGGGTTGCCGAACTTCAGCGAAGCGCTGAAACCGCCTCCCCCGGCCACGTTGGCGTAGTAGTTGTCGTTGGCATTGTTGCCACCACCGGCATCGCCGTCAGTCGCCGCGATGATCAGGTTGCCGTCGGCAATCGTGGCGCTACCCGTCTCCTCGGCGGTGGTTCCCGAGCCCTCGGTCACGCCGTCGAAGAGTGTCTCGAGCGTATCGCCATCATTGAACTCCAGGTTGAGCGTGGATGCGTCCATATCGGTATCGTCCTCGGTAACACTGCCGGTTGCCATTGCCGATCCGGCAGCGATGGCGAAAGCGGAGTCATCGACACCGGTCAGGACGACCGTGACACGCTCCGGACCGTCATCCCGATCATCGTTGCCAACGTCCACCGTCAGTGCCCCGACGCCGTCTTCGAAGTTCACCGTACGCGTCTCGGAGGCGCCATTGACGGTCAGCGCCAGGTCGACTTCGCCACTGAAGCCCTCCGAGGCGCTCAAGCCGAAGCTCAACGAGGTCGTACCGTCATCGCCGCTCTCCACCGCCGGCTCGGCATCGAGGATGGCGAGCGTGATCTGCGGATCGGGCTGCCGGGGCAGGTCCGGCGAGGTCACGTTGAGATGCTCCCAACTGGCCTGGAAGGAGCCTACCGGGTTGCCGTAATCGGTCGAGGTCACCCCGACGGCCGTCTCTCCGTCAGGGTCGGTCAGGTTGGCCAGTACCGCAGCCGGCAGGGTTTCCGTGGCTGCCGTCGCGAAACCCTCGGTCGGCTCGGCACGCAGGCCGCCAAGAACGTTATCGTTGGCATCGAAGAGCGTCGCGATTGGCGTTACGGTGCCCGCGGCCTTGTCGATGGAGAGCGTGAGCTCGACCTTGGCGATATCCGTCAGGCCTTTCGAGGCATCGCTCAGCATCTCCTCCAGGCTGATCTTGGTGTCGATACTGCCCCTCGACCACAGCTGTACCACCGTGCCACCGTTGCCGCCGAACACCAGCTTCAGCAGCTGATTGTGGTTCTGGGTGCCCAGGCCGAAGACGATCCCCTGCTGGGCATAATTGGGCACGGTGGAGGTGTCCAGCCCCTGCGCCGCGAACGCCTCGGGGAAGGGATTATCGAAGCGTGACGAGATGTTGATCACGTTGAGAGATGCGCTGCCCAGCGCCACGTGCTTGATGAAGTCATTGGCGCTGGGGTTGGCTGCCTGGGACATATCGCCGTTGGAGGTCCATACGATCAGCTCGCCGCCTTCGACGGTCGTCACCACGGAGTCGTCCGAGACATTGCCCAGAGTGCCGTCGACCCCGCCCTCCTCGAGCGGCGATCCGGAAGTCTCGAAATCCAGCGCGAGGATGACCCCTTCGCTCGAGTAGCTGGCATAGACCGAGCTGGAGGTCACGCCGTTGCCGTTGTCGTCCCCGTCGACCACCGCATTGGCACCGACCGTGGCGGTAACGGTCCCGGTCTGCCAGCCGCCGTCCGGCGCATCGAAGGTATAGGTGGCGACGCCACTGGCGCTATCGTAGGTGGCCTGCGCGGGAGAGACCGGCGCACCACCGGCCGAGGATGACACTGTCACGTCACCGGTATCGATCTGCGCCTGCGCGATGGCGTCATCGTCGGTGTATCGAACGCTGACGACCACTTGCCCATCGCTCGCTTCCGGCGTGTCGATCGCCAAAATGCTGGCGACCGGCACGTCGCCAGCGACGGCCTGATAGATGGCTATGGCGTTGAAGCCCGGCTCGCCGGTGTCCGCTGTGACGCCAATCACGATCCTGCCGTCGGTGACGACGACGTTCTTGGTCAGGACGACCGGCTTGTCGGCGCCGCCCGCCTGGGTGAAGGCATCGAAGTTCTCAGCGAATGTCTCGCCCTGGATCGTGTAGTCGCCCTGGCGCTGTCCCGCCTGGGACTGGTAGAGCTCGGCGAAATGCAGTTCGACGACATAGACGCCGTTGGGCACGTCATAGGTGGCGGTGTACGAACCGGAGGAGGAGTCCCGATAGGTATGATAGGCGGAACCGTCGAGATCGATCCCCCCGCTATTGCTACCGGTGGTTCCCGCCTTGCCGTCGATATTGTTGCCGGTCTTGGTGTTTGGCGAGTAGTAGTCGGGATCGTCCGCCTCGAGGTCGATGCCCAGAATCGGATCGTCGCTGATCGCACCGCCGTAGGTGTGCTTGTCATCGCCTTGGAGGCTGTTGTCGATGGAGTCGCTCGTCGCACCGACATTGATGGCACGTTGCAGCGCGCCTTTGACCAGACTGTCCAGGTTCGTGACGATGAAGGCATCGGTCTCATAGGCAGCAACGCCGAGCCCCGCGGTATCGGTGTAGCTGCCGGCGGCAACGCCCACCTCGAACGAACCGCTGCTCCACGCGTTACTGTTCGGCGGTGGAGAGATCAGGTACTGGATCGTGGCCGTCCTGCCATCGTCACTGAGTCTGATCGCGTCGCTACCGGTCGCCAGCGAGACGCCGCCAGGCGTATAGCCGGTAAAGATCAGCTCATCGCCGCTGATGGACGCGACATCGATGCCGGCGTTGTCGGTCACCACCACCGTGGCCAGGATGGGGCTGTCGTTGTCGAGCGGCTGGTCGAGCGCGATCGAGACGACTTCCGGCGGTGTCGTGTCCGCGATCTCGTCGCCGAAGCCGTTGATCTGCAGGTTGTTGAAGTTGACCGGCGCCAGCGGCGCACCTTCACTGGTTTCGGCAAGAAAGCCAAAAGCCGCTCCCGATGACAGCTGGGTATCGCCATCATCGATGGTGTGCGAGCCGGTCAGCACGTCCTGCAACACCCCTTCGGGCAGGGTGAAATCCCCCAGCGGCAAATCGGTGAATTCGTCCTGATCATTGAGACGATAAGCGGCATGCAGGGCGAAGCCGTTTGCCATGTCGATTTCGAGGCGCAGTTCGATCTCGGTGGTTCCGCCAGCGGCCAGCGCCGGCAAGCCGACCTGCGCCAGGGCCTGGTAGTTGCTGTCGCCGATCTCGTAGCCGACCTCGAAACCCGGCTCGCCATTCACCTCGCCGAACACCAGGCGCACGAAGTTGGCCTGGGTGCCGTCACCGAACAGGATGCCGGTGAGCTGCCCCTCCGCCACGCCGCCTGCCGTGGGGATCCAGTTCTGCACCTGCGTGGTCGCGACCAGGCGCTGCACATCGTCGCTGGGATTGACCCCCACATGCATGGCATCACGAACGCCATTGTCCGAGCCGACCACGCTTCCGGGGACCACGTTCTTGATCTGGAAGATCGGCGCGTTGGCACCGGGAATGATATTGCCACCGTTATCGAAAAGCCCCGGGATACCCTGATCGGGATTGGCGTCCTGGTTGGGCGTCGAGCCATCCAGCGCCGCCCCCATCAGACCGGTATCTCCAAGCGTTCCCGGATAAGGCGCCTCGGTCGGTTGAAAATCCAGGACGATGGCCTTGCCAGGCGTGAGTGCGAGGCCATTGGTGGCGCTGTACTCGAAGGGGTCGTGAATATTGTCGACGCCATCGAGATCATGATCCGTCGAATCGCTGACTTCCGATCCTGCCAGCGGCACGGCGCCATTGTTCGGCTGCAGGATCTCGACCTTGGTCCCGCTGCCGCTGTAGACGGAGGCCCAGACCGAGCCACGGAATGCCGATTGGTTGTCCCAGGCGGAGAGGTCGTCACCGATCGAGGTCAGTCCCAGGGGACTGCCGGTCAACTCCAGGGTGATTCGATCGGCCGCTTTCGTCGCTCCCGAACCGCCTGCGGTCTGCATCACGCCGTTCTCGTCACGGCCCATCACGATCAGATCGCCGCCGTTGTACTGGGAGGCCAGTATCGCCCCCGACATCTTGACGTTGTCGGTATCCAGCACGGTCGAGGTGTACTCGGTCAGGCCGTTGATCGATCCGAGACCGGAATCGAGCGCGCCATCGGTGTAGCCGCCTTCCAGATAATTGCCTTCGATGGGGTTGAGCGTGGCCACCACCTCATCGAAGTCCGCGGGTATGCCAGCTTCGCCCAGCACGCTGGATCCCTGGATGCTCGACGGATTGCCGGGGTTGCCGCTGACCGGGTAGGCATTGCCATTCTCGGTGATGTAGTACAGCTCGCCCGGGGCCACGCCGATCACGCGACTCGTCAGTTGCCCGGCACCGACTCCACCGGGCGCGTTCTCGACGGTGGTGAACCAGTCGATGACCGCATCGTAATGATCCTCGGACACCAGCAGGAAAGCGTCCTCGACCCCGTCCTTGGGCGTAAACAGCAAACCGGCTTCGCCCCCGCTGGCGCGGGTGGGATTGGGGTGCCCTCCATAGACCAGGGTCAGAGGCTCAGCAAAATCCGGGTGCGTCATGCTGTAAGTCGCGGCCCCGCCCTGTCCGGCGGAGAGGATGCGTCCGGCAAGATCGTCGGAACGCGTGATTTCATGGAACTGGTCGTAATTCTTGGGGTTCCAGCCGTTCTCGAGATTGATGGTGTCGCTGCCGTTACCGTCGCCATTGTTCAGGTTGGTGGCGATGTAGCCGGCTTGCTGCGCGGTGTCCTTAGTACTGCCGTTATCCCCTGCTTCACCGATGGGCCGGCCACCCCAGCTGTTGTTGGCGCCGTTGTCGTAGGTCCAGACACGTCCGTCCTCGGTGACCTCCACGTCATAGGCGTTGCGGTATCCCGGCGAATAGATCTGCACCGGACCGTCGGGGTCGATCTTGCCGCCATTGAATCCATCGTTGCCGCCGAACGGATCGTTGCCATCTTCTGCGCCGGCACGAGAGGGATCGTCGAGTGTCGGTACGTCATAAATGTACTGCCGACCGCCATCCGTCTTGACCTCCATTGCGTTGAGCTGATCGAGGTCGATCTCGAGGATGGCGGCGCTGTACGCGGTTTCCTGCTGGCCGGAAAAATTGTTCGAGGGCGCGCCGGCGTTGGCGTTGCCACCATTCGCCACGATGATCCTCTCACTGACCAGATGGCCGCTGGCGTCGAGCTCCTGAATGACCTCGAGTCCGTTGAGGGCATGGTTCTCCTCGGAACGGGCCAGCCCGCGGACGAGATCCACCGCCTCCCAACCGCTCTCCGTCTGGGTCAGGCGGGTGATGATTCCCGAATTCGTATCCAACCCGGTATCTTCCCCCCCGTTGCCCGCCCCGATGCGGCTATCGCTCGAGGTGACATAGACGTTGACTGCCGGCTTGCCGTCGATGATGACCGGCGCCCCGTTCTCGTCGTACTGCGGGGTCACGTCAATCCCGGTGACCTCGCGACTGCTCGTGCTGCTGGCCGAGCCATCGTCGTTGTGGTTGGGAATGCTCTTGACCCATGACAGGGTCTCGGCGTCGGTGACATAGAAGCTGGCGGTACCATCCCCATCATCGGGAGCCGGATCACCAAACGCCACCGTCAATATTTTCACCTCCCCGCTCACTTCGGTGACATAGAGGCGACCATCCGCTCCCCAATCGAGCGCCGTGGGCATGTTGAGAGAGACTTTGCCATTAAGGTCCAGACTGCTTTTGGAGAAATTATTAGTAACCATGACAAGTCCCTTTATTCCTGTGGAAGAGAAAGACAACTTGCACAACCAGACGTGTTCTAACACTAGGGTTTGTACGAAAAGTCAGCGAGCGAAGGCAAGACAAGGCAAAAATCGGCGAAAACGCGGAGTTTACGGGGTGTAAATGAGCATTTTGAGCCGATTTTTAACGC
>NZNW01000065.1 GCA_002695065.1 Salinicola sp.
CGCAAATTCATAAGAAGGTATAGAGCTTATGCAACGGTAAGCTACAATAGGCGCCTATTAGAAGTGTGCGTCCCTGCAAGGTACCTCATGACTCAGACCGTAGAAACGCCAGTGGTTCCCAATCGCGAGTTAGATAGCCAAGAGGCTAAGCGCGTAACCTATATCGGCGCTTGGCTGGACGGTTTGCTGAGCATTATCAAAGTCGCCGTTGGTTTTTTTGTCGGCTCTGCTGCGCTGATTGCCGATGGTATCCATTCGCTCTCTGATCTTGTGACCGATGGGTTCGTGCTGGCAGCCATTCACTATGGCCGCCAGGAGCCAGATAACGATCACCACTACGGCCATGGCCGAATCGAAACCCTCACCACGCTGCTATTAGGCAGCGTCCTAATCTTCGTGGCGGGGGGTATTGCGTGGTCAAGCGTGGATCGCCTGTTGAGCGGCACAGAAGTGGGCGCCCCGGGGGCGCTTGCGATCGTCATCGCCATACTGGCACTGATTAGCAAAGAGTGGATTTTTCGCTACACCATGCGGGTCGCGAAACGCTTGAAATCCAAGCTTTTAGAAGCCAACGCTTGGCACTCGCGCAGCGACGCACTTTCAACCGCCGTGGTGCTGGTGGCTTTAGTAGGCGCACAGTTTGGCTTGGGCTGGCTAGATGCTGTGGCCGCCATTATCGTTGGCCTGATGGTCGGTAAAGTGGGTTTAGACCTGTTGTGGGAGTCCGCTCGCGAACTGGTCGACACCGCACTCCCCGAAACAGTACAGCAGCAGATGCATGACGTGGCGTGTAGCGTCCCCGGCGTGGATAGCGTGCACGACCTGCGCACCCGTCAATCGGCAGGTTGGGTGATGGTCGATCTGCATGTGGTGGTGGGGCCTAAAATTACCGTCTCGGAAGCTCATGAAATCGGTAATGAAGTGAGCCGCCGTTTGCGCCACGAGTTTCCTTTGCTCACAGATGTTATCTTCCACGTTGACCCAGAAGATGACGCCGGTGAAGGCGACCCCAGCCGCTTGCCCGGCCTGCCGCTGCGTCCAGAAGTGGAAGCGGCGCTGAACGAGCGCTGGTACAAACATCCGGTATGGCGCACGCTGAACGAGCTACAGCTCCACTACTTAGAAGATAAGGTATCGGTATCGCTGATTATTGGCGACGCCGTTCACCAGCCGCCTCAGTGTTTGGCGAGCCAGCTCAAGGCGCTCGCCAGCGACATCGAGTGGCTGGGTCATGTGGAGGTCATGTTCATCACCCGGGCGGCCAGCAGCGCCATGCGCTAGGCTACCCTAACCCAGGTCAGACGCCGGCAAGTATGGCCGTTGCAATACTGAAGTAAATCAGTACGCCGGTGGCGTCGATCAGCGTGGTCACCAGCGGAGCCGAGGCCGTCGCGGGGTCTACTTTGAAGCGCTCCAAAACGAACGGCAAGCACATGCCGATCAAGCTGCCAAACAGCACGATGGTCACCATGCTGAGCACCACGATGATGGCCACCGCTTCCCCGCCACGAAAAATCCCAATGGGGGCGACGGCAATGGCCATGGTCAAACCCAATGAACCAGCCACCAACAGCTCACGCCCCAGCATCTTGCTCCAATCCTTCACGCCTACGTCGCCGGTGGCCATGCCGCGCACCATCAGCGTGGCGGCCTGCGCACCGGCATTACCGCCGCTACCGATCAGCAGCGGTAAGAAAAATACCAGCGCCACCTGAGCAGCAATGGTCTCCTCGAAATAAGCGATACCAGCCCCCGAAAAAAGGTTGGCAAAGACCAGTAAGACCAGCCAAAACACGCGTTTGCGGTAAAGACTCCACAGCGGTACCCGGCTCACGCCATCCTCTAGCTGACCGATGGACATCCCTTTGTGGATATCTTCGGTGGCCTCTGACTCAGCAACATCCATGGCATCATCGTGAGTCACGATGCCTACCATACGGCCATCGGCATCAACCACGGGCAGCGCCAGTAAGTCATACCGAGCCACAATTCTCGCCACCTCCTCCTGCGCTTTATCCACAGGGATTTTGATGACATCTTTGATCATGATGTCATCCACCAACGCCCCAGGGCGCGCGACCATCAGTTGACGCAGCGACATGGTGCCGATCAGATGGCCATCATTATCCAGCACGTAAAGCTGGTAGACCGTTTCCGCATCAGGGGCGGTTTGGCGCACGCGCATCATTGCTTGTGACACCGTCATGCCACTGGCTATGGCAACATAGTCAGAGGTCATGATGGCGCCGGCAGTGCCCTCTTCATAGCTCGCCAAGCGCTTGAGATCCTCGCGCTCCTGGTGCGCCATACGACGCAACAGCGCTTCGCGACGGTCTTCCCCAAGCCGGTTGAACAAATCCGCCCGCTCGTCGGAGCCCATCTCTTCGAGCAGTTTGAGCACCTGGCTATCGGACAGCTCTCCCACCACCTCGAGCTGGCTCTCTTTGGGTAGATAGCCCAACACATTGGCTGCTCGCTCGGTGGAGAGAATGTCCAACACCGTCAGGGCCGCACGTAGCTCCTCATCCTTCTCGATCAGCTCTTCCAGCACTTCCCCAATGTCGGCCGAGCGTATTTCAGCGAGGCGTTCCGCCAATTGCGCCTTGTTGGGCTCTTCCTTGACCAGCTCCTCGAGCAGCTCGGTTTTCAATTCCTGTAAGGCTTCTTCGTTTAGCGCCATCGCTCGCTCCTGAGACGTTCAACTCTGGGATGACTCACCCGCATATTAACAGACAAAAAAAACGCCCCTTAAACCCTGAATCGGGTTTAAGGGGCGTTTGATTACGCAGAGCGTCTAATTAGCCTTTACCCGCCTTCTTACGCAACTGCTGAATCGTTCGCAGTTGGGCAACGGCTTCGGCGAGTTCAGCGGCAGCGCGGGTATAATCCAGCTCCGCTGACTTCTCATTAAAGGCTTTCAGCGCCTGCTGACGCGCTTCTTCAGCAGCGGCCTCGTCGAGGTCGCTGGCACGCGCCGCAGCGTCTGCCAGGATCGTCACGACATCTGGCTGAACTTCCATGAAGCCGCCAGAGACAAAGAAGTTCTCTTCCTTGCCATCATCGTGGATCACGCGGATCGGGCCCGGCTGAAGCTCGGTCAGCAGCGGGGCGTGCCCCGGCAAAATGCCGAGGTCACCCATAATCCCGGAAGCAATCACCTGCTCAACCTTACCTGAGAAGATGGATGCTTCTGCGCTGACGATATTGCAAGTGAAGCTATTCGCCATAGCGAATCCCCCTAATGGACGGGATTACTTCTTCATCTGGTTGGCTTTTTCGACAGCTTCGTCGATGGAGCCGACCATGTAGAAGGCCTGTTCCGGCAGATCGTCGTAGTCACCCGCGAGGATGCCCTGGAAGCCACGGATGGTGTCTTTCAGCGACACGTACTTACCGGGCGAGCCAGTGAAGACCTCGGCCACGAAGAACGGCTGCGACAGGAAGCGCTGGATCTTACGCGCACGGGCAACGGCCAGCTTGTCTTCATCAGACAGCTCGTCCATACCCAGAATCGCGATGATGTCCTTCAGTTCCTTGTAACGCTGCAGAACGTTCTGCACGCCACGCGCAACTTCGTAGTGCTCTGCGCCTACCACCAGCGGATCCAACTGACGTGAAGTGGAGTCCAGCGGGTCAATCGCGGGGTAGATACCCAGCTCAGCGATTGAACGCGCTAGTACTACAGTCGCATCCAAGTGGGAGAAGGTGGTCGCCGGCGACGGGTCGGTCAAGTCATCCGCGGGCACGTAGACGGCCTGGACGGAGGTGATCGAGCCGGTCTTGGTGGAGGTGATACGCTCCTGCAGGGCGCCCATCTCCTCGGCCAGCGTCGGCTGATAGCCTACCGCCGACGGCATACGACCCAGCAGCGCCGACACTTCGGTACCGGCCAGGGTGTAGCGGTAGATGTTGTCGACGAACAGCAGTACGTCACGGCCTTCGTCACGGAAGTTCTCGGCGATGGTCAGGCCGGTCAGGGCGACGCGCAGACGGTTGCCCGGCGGCTCGTTCATCTGGCCGTAGACCAGCGCCACCTTGTCGAGAACGTTGGACTCGTCCATCTCGTGATAGAAGTCGTTACCTTCACGGGTACGCTCACCGACACCGGCAAATACGGAGTAACCGCTATGCTCGGTGGCGATGTTGCGGATCAGCTCCATCATGTTGACGGTCTTGCCGACACCGGCGCCGCCGAACAGGCCGACCTTGCCGCCCTTGGCGAACGGACAGACCAGGTCGATGACCTTGATGCCGGTCTCCAGCAGGTCGCTGGAAGCCGCCTGATCGGCGTAGCCCGGCGCCTGGCGGTGGATCGGCATGCGCTTGGCGTCCGCACCGATGTCGCCGGCTTCGTCGATCGGCTCACCCAGTACGTTCATGATCCGGCCCAGCGTCTCGGTACCCACCGGCACGGAGATCGGAGCACCGGTGTTGACCACTTCGATGCCGCGCTGGAGACCTTCACTGGAGCCCATGACGATGGCGCGAACCACGCCGTCGCCGAGCTGCTGCTGCACTTCGAGAACGGCCTCTTTACCCGAGACCGTCAGCGCGTCGTAGACCTTGGGAACGTCGTCCCGCGGGAATTCTACGTCAACCACCGCGCCTATGATTTGTACGATACGTCCGCTCATAGTGGTTCCTCGTAAACCTGCAAATGAAACCTGTTGGGCCAAGCCGTACTCGAGACCGCCGTCGCGCAGACGGCGATGTCGTCATACCGCCGCGGCACCACCGACGATTTCCGAAATTTCCTGGGTAATGGCCGCCTGACGCGCCTTGTTGTACACCAGTTGAAGATCGTCAATCAGATCGCCGGCGTTGTCTGTCGCGTTCTTCATCGCGATCATGCGCGCGGCCTGCTCACAAGCCGCGTTCTCCACCACGGCCTGGTACACCTGGGATTCGACGTAGCGAACCAGCAGGTGATCGAGCAGGGTCTTGGCATCCGGCTCATACAGGTAGTCCCAGCTCTTGTGCGTATCACCGGGACCGGGTTGTTCGTCCCCTTCGCTGTCGTCCCCGACTGCCTCCAGGGGCAGCAGCTGACGCACGACGGGTTTCTGGCTCATGGTGTTGACGAATTCGTTGTACACCACGTAGAGCCGATCCAGACTGCCTTCGTCGAAGGCATCGAGCATCACCTTGACGCTACCGACCAGATCCTGGGCCTCCGGCGCATCGCCAAGACCTTTCTTGGCCGCCAGCAGGTTGCCGCCGCGCTTGCGGAAGAAACCACCGGCCTTGCTGCCGATCGCCGCAAAGTCGGCGCCGACGCCCTTCTGGTCCCAGTCCCGTGCGTGCTTGACCACCGCCTTGAACATGTTGACGTTCAAGCCGCCGGCGAGCCCGCGATCACTGGAGACGACGATATAACCGACGCGTTTGACGTCGCGTTCGATCATGTAGTCGTGACGGTATTCCGGGTTGGCCTTGGCGACGTGGCCGACCACCCGGCGGATCAGTTTGGCATAGGGCTGACTGGCCGCCATGCGCTCCTGAGCCCGACGCATTTTCGACGCAGCGACCATTTCCATGGCGCTGGTGATTTTCTGCGTGTTCTTGATGCTCCCAATCTGGGATTTGATCTCTTTTCCAGCTGCCATCTCGGATCACCCTGATTCATGCCACTCAGTCGGGCGGGCCGGCCCGCTTCGTCGTGCGACGAGAGCAGGCCGCGCCACTTACCAGGTCTGAGTGGACTTGAACGACTCGAGACCCGACTTGAGACCCTGCTGGATCTCGTCGTCGTAGCCGCCGCTCTGGTTGATCTTGTCGAGCAGATCGGCGTGCTCGGACTTCATGTAGTCGTGCAGGGCACGCTCGAAATCCAGCACCTTGTCGACCGCGACGTCGTCCAGGAAGCCTTCGTTGGCGGCGTACAGCGTGACGCCCATCTCGGCCACCGACAACGGCGAATACTGCTTCTGCTTCATCAGTTCGGTGACGCGCTGGCCATGCTCGAGCTGCTTGCGGGTCGCCTCGTCGAGATCGGACGCGAACTGCGAGAACGCGGCCAGCTCGCGATACTGCGCAAGCGCCAGACGCACACCGCCGCCCAGCTTCTTGATGATCTTGGTCTGCGCCGACCCGCCCACGCGCGATACCGAGAGACCAGCGTTGATCGCCGGGCGGATACCGGAGTTGAACAGGCCCGTCTCGAGGAAGATCTGGCCGTCGGTGATCGAGATCACGTTGGTGGGAACGAACGCGGAGACGTCACCACCCTGAGTCTCGATGATCGGCAGCGCGGTCAAGGAACCGGTCTTGCCTTTCACTTCACCGTTGGTGAACTTCTCGACGTACTCGGCATTGACACGAGCGGCACGCTCGAGCAGACGCGAGTGGAGATAGAAGACGTCACCCGGATAGGCTTCACGACCCGGCGGACGACGCAGCAGCAGCGAGATCTGGCGATAGGCGACGGCCTGCTTGGAGAGGTCGTCGTAGACGATCATGGCGTCTTCGCCGCGGTCGCGGAAGTACTCGCCCATGGTGCAGCCGGCGTAAGGCGCCAGATACTGCATGGCGGCCGGATCGGCGGCGCCGGCGGCGACCACGATGGTGTGATCCATGGCGCCATGCTGTTCGAGCTTGCGCACCACGTTGGCGATGGTCGACTGCTTCTGACCGATGGCCACGTAGATACAGGTGATCCCCGTACCCTTCTGGTTGATGATCGCGTCGATCGCCACCGCGGATTTACCGATCTGGCGATCGCCGATGATCAGCTCGCGCTGGCCACGACCGATCGGCACCATGGCGTCGATCGACTTGAGGCCGGTCTGCACTGGCTGGTCGACCGACTGGCGCGTGATGACGCCCGGCGCGACCTTCTCGATCGCGTCGGTCATCTTGGCGTCGATGTCGCCCTTGCCATCGATCGGGTTACCCAGCGCATCGACCACGCGGCCGATCAGCTCGCGACCCACCGGCACTTCGAGGATGCGACCGGTGCACTGCGCGGTCATGCCCTCTTCGAGCTCGAGGTAGTCGCCCAGCACCACGGCGCCGACGCTGTCGCGCTCGAGGTTGAGCGCCATGCCGAAGACGCCACCGGGGAATTCGATCATCTCGCCCAGCATCGCGTCGGCCAGGCCGTGGATGCGAACGATGCCGTCAGCGACGCTGACGACGGTGCCCTGATTACGGGCCTCGGAGGCGACATCCAGCTTTTCGATACGCTGCTTGATGATGTCGCTGATCTCGGAAGGATTCAGTTGCTGCATGCCATGTCCCTCGAACTCAGGCGGTGAGCGCTTCGCGCAGACGTTGCAATCGACCGCGTACCGACCCGTCGATGACGGTGTCGCCGGTACGCAGGATCACGCCGCCTAGCAGCTCGCGGTCCACCTGAGTGGTAATGGAGATTTCACGATTCAGGCGCTTCTTCAGAGCCTCGGCGAGCACGTTCTGCTGGGCGTCATCCAGTTCGAAGGCGGAGACGATGGTGACATCGACCCGCTTCTCTTCCTGGGCGCGCAGCGCCTCGAACTCGTCAAAGATGTCGGGCAACGCAGCCAGACGCCCCTTTTCGCCGACGAGGTGCAGGAAATTGCCCACGCTCTCGTCGAAGGGTTGGTCTTCGCAGACTTCCAGCAGCAGACGCGTCTTGTCGTCAGCGGTCAGCCGCGGGTTGCCGAGTATGCGTTCACGGACATCGCTGTCACCGGCCGCCTGGGCGACCAGTGACAGACTCTGGGACCACGCTTGGAGCGCCTTGTTATCGCGCGCGAACTCGAACGCCGCCTTGGCGTAGGGTCGAGCGACGGTAGACGATTCAGCCATGGTGCGCCTCCTTAGAGCTCGGCAGCGAGCTTGTCGACGAGCTCACGATGCTTGGCTTCGTCGATGGAGGACTCCAGGATGCGCTCGGCGCCGGCCACGGCCAGCAGCGATACCTGGGCACGCAGCTCTTCCTTCGCGCGATTGATCTCCTGATCGATTTCGCTGCGAGCGCCTGCAATGATGCGCTCGCCTTCGGCCCGCGCATTGTCGCGGGCTTCTTCGACGATCTGATTGGCCCGCTTGTTGGCCTGTTCCAGGATCTGCTGCGCCTGCTCCTTGCTCTCCCGCAGTGTCTCTTCGGCTTTTTCCTGAGCCAGTTCGAGATCACGGGTCGCACGGCTGGCTGCATCCAGACCATCGGCAATCTTCTTCTGTCGTTCCTGCAGGGCCTGCATGACCGGCGGCCATACATACTTCATGCAGAACCAGACGAAGACGGCAAAGGCAATGGCCTGACCAATCAGTGTAAGGTTCAGATTCACGCCAGCACCTCTCGCGTCACGGGTTTGGGGTTAGGGTCACCGGGGGCCTCGCGGGCCTCGAGGCGACGTTAACCGACAAACGGATTGGCGAAGGTGAAGAACAGGGCGATACCGACACCGATCATGGTCACGGCGTCGAGCAGGCCGGCGACGATGAACATCTTGACCTGCAGCTGCGGGATCATTTCCGGCTGGCGCGCGGCGCCTTCCAGGAATTTGCCGCCGAGAATGCCGAAGCCGATGGCGGTGCCGAGGGCACCCAGGCCGATCAACAGAGAAACGGCAATTGCGGTCATGCCCAGAACTTGTGCTTCCATGGTTCTCTCCAGTTTCAGTCGAGTCTTGCTCAGTCGAGTTTTACTAAGGGTCAGGGGTTAACGGGAACGCGTCTCAATGCTGCTCTTCCGTCGCCATACTCAGGTAGACGATGGTGAGCATCATGAAGATGAAGGCCTGCAGCGTGATGATCAGAATGTGGAACACCGCCCACGGGAAGTGCAGTGGCAGCTGCCACAGTCCGATCATGGCTATCAGGATGAAGATCAGTTCGCCGGCGTAGAGGTTGCCGAACAGTCGCAACGCCAGCGAAACCGGTTTGGCCAACAAGGTAACGAGTTCAAGCAGTAAATTGACCGGAATCAACAGGATCTGGGCGAATTTGTTGGACGTACTGAAAGGATGCAGCGTCAGTTCGGCGACGAAACCGGACAGCCCCTTGGTACGGATGGAGTAGAAAATGATCAGCGCGAAGACGGAGAGCGACATGCCGAGCGTGGCGTTGACGTCGGTGGTGGGGACGACCTTGAAATAGACGTGGGCCGGGTCGGCACCGAACCAGGCGCCGATTTTCTGCGCCAGCATCGGCAGGAAGTCCACCGGCACCAGATCCATGATGTTCATCAGGAAGATCCAGCAGAAGATCGTCAGCGACAGCGGCGCGATCAGGCGGCTCTTGCCATGGAACGTCTCGCGCACGGAGTTATCGACGAACTCGACCATCATCTCGACGAAGTTCTGCAGACCGGTCGGCACGCCGGTGGAGGCGCGCTTGGCTACCGAGCGGAACAGCCACAGGAATACGACCCCGAGTCCGATCGACCACAGCATGGTATCGACGTGGATGGCCCAGAACCCCATGGCCTTGGCATCGGCAGCGGAATGAGCCATCGACCAGCCGTTTTCCGGATGCAGACCGAACGTCATGTTCTGCAAATGGTGCTGGATGTACTCCGTACTCGTCATGTTGTTGCCAGCCATGGTTCAGCCTCGAGATTGAATGTGTGACGGGCGGCGCAGGAGCCAGGGCCCCACCCAGTGCACCAGCAGCGTCAGCACATAAGCGCCAAAGAAGAAAGCGGGGTTTGAGGGGGGCACGGTCACGAACACCAGCGTGAACAGTACCGCCGTCAAACCGAACTTGCCGGCCTCGGCGTGGTAGAAACTCTTGACGATGTATCTTGCCTGCGCCGCCCCCTGATAGCGAAAGGCGCGCCAGGCGAAGAAGGCGTTGGGAATGGCGGCAACGAGACCACCGGTCAAAGCGGAAAACGCCGTTCCCCGGTCCCAGCCCCCCCAACCGATGAGGACCAGCCCCATCACTACGCCGCACTGTAGCAGGATCAATCCCGCGATTCGCGGTCTTGGAAGCTTGGCCGGTGCCGCTGGTTGCATGGCGTCGGTCTCGCCGTTGAGTCCTGGGATGATGTTGTTGTTTCCACGTGCGATGTCTGCGTTCGGCGTCAGCCTGGCAAATCTCGGCGGATTATAGAGAAGCGGTCATGCCGCTTCAACCGAACCTGCACCGATCTGATGCGTCTGTTCGAGTAAACGATCACGAAAAGTGCGCAAATTCCGTTAACGCGCTAAATGTTTTTTCCCTCTCGTCACGCCACCGGATGATGACCTTGTCAGCGGATATGGCCCAGTATGCCGTCCAGCTCGTCGAGGCTGGTGTAACGGATGGTGACCCGTCCCTTGCCGGAACTGTTGTGGTGAATCTTGACCGGCGCACCCAACAGGTCGGCCAGGCGATTCTCGAGCCGGCCCACGTCCGCCGGCGGCTTCCTGGTATCGGCCTTCGTCTGGCCACTGGCAATCTGTTTGACCAGGGCTTCGGTCTGGCGCACGGTCAGCTCGCGGGCCACGACTTCGTGGGCCGCATGGCGCTGCTTGGCGGCCGGCAGGCTCAGCAGGGCGCGGGCATGCCCCATGTCCAGATCGCCACGCTCGAGCAGCGTCAGCACCTGCGGATCCAGCGCCAGCAGGCGAAGGAGATTGGCAACCTGGGCCCGCGACCGCCCGACCGCATCCGCAACCTGCTGCTGGGTCAGTTCGAACTCGTCGAGCAGGCGCTTCAACGCCATCGACTCCTCGACCGGATTGAGGTTCTCGCGCTGGATGTTCTCGATCAGGGCCAGCGCCAGGGCGACCTCGTCGCTGACCTCGCGAATCACCGCGGGAATGGTCTCCAGCTCGGCCAGTTGCGAGGCCCGCCAGCGGCGCTCGCCGGCGATGATCTCGTAGCGATCTGCGCCAATTTGTCGCACCACGATCGGCTGCATGACGCCCTGGGCCCGGATCGAATCGGCCAGCTCCTCCAGGGCCTCGGGCTGGATATCGCGCCGCGGCTGATACTTGCCGCGGGTCAGCTGTCGCAGCGGCAGGCGTTCGAGCCGCTCCTCGGCGGCATCGAATCCCGGCGGCGCCTGGGCTGGCGAAGGCTTGTCGGAACCGGTTTCCGGCGACACACTGTCGCGGCGACGGGCACTGGAACCGATCAAGGCATCGAGGCCGCGGCCCAGGGGGCGTTTGCGCGTCGTCATGGGATATTCCTCGCAGCAGTCATCGTCATTACAGCGCCAGCCGGCGAATCAGTTCCTTGGCCAGCACGCGGTGCGCCTGGCTGCCGCGCGAGAGACGCGCGTACTTGGTGACGGGTACGCCGTGACTTGGCGCTTCCGCCACCCGGACGTTACGCGGGATGGTGGTCTTGAGTAGAGAATCGCCGAAATACTGGCCGAGCTGCTTGCTGACGTCGCGGGTCAGGCTGTTGCGCGGGTCGTACATGGTTCGCACGATGCCGAATATCTCGAGCGTGGGGTTCACGCTCTCCTGGATCTGCTCGACGGTATCGAGCAGCGCCGAGAGCCCCTCGAGCGCATAGAACTCGCACTGTACCGGGATCAGCACGCCGTGGGCGGCCGTCAACGCATTGACCGTCAGCATGTTGAGGGACGGGGGGCAGTCGATCATCACCACGTCGTAGTCGGCGGCGACGCTCTGGATGGCGGCCTGAAGCACCCGTTCGCGGCCCTCGCGATCGAGCAGATCGACTTCGGCGGCGGTCAGGTCGCCATTGCCCGGCAGCAGCGCGTACCCGGCCACGGCACAGTCGACGATCACCTCGGCGGCGCTCTTGTCGCCCAGCAGCACGTCGAGCACGCTGCCGTCGAGATCGTGTTTGTCGACGCCGCTGCCCATGGTGGCGTGCCCCTGCGGATCGAGATCGATCAGCAGCACGCGTCGATCGAGTGCCGCCAGGCAAGCCGCCAGATTGACCGCGGTCGTCGTCTTGCCCACGCCGCCCTTCTGGTTGGTCAATGCAATGATTCTGGTCACTGGCGACTCCCTTCGTCGAGACTGATCCTGTGGATCGCGAGCGATCCGCTGGCGCTGATCCGGCATGACGCCGACGCCGCTGTTCATCACGTCTGGCTCATGACGAGCCTACTGCCGATGATCCGAGTCTTCGTTCCGTCCGAGGCGGAGCAACTGACGCTCGGCGTCATCCACCCCGGGCACCGCCAGAGCGAGGCGCTCGCGCACCACGACATGGGGCGGCAGCGATTCGAGTTCCCGGGGTTCGAGGCTCCCTTTCATCGCCAGCCATTCGCCACCTCGGGCCAGCAGCGGTTCGGTAAGCCCGATGAAATCGCCCAGCGCGGCGAAAGCGCGCGAGATGACCTGATCGAACGTGGCGTCGAAAGATTCGACCCGAACCTGCTCGCAGCGCACGTTGTCGAGCCCCAGCTCCATCACCGCCTGGCGCTGGAAACGGACTTTCTTGCCGTTACTGTCCAGCAGCGTGACCTGAAGCCCGGGATCCAGAATCGCCAGCACCAACCCCGGAAAACCCGGTCCCGAACCGACGTCCAGCAGGTTGGTGCCGCCCACGGCGAAAGCGACGCTGGCGCTATCCAGCAGATGACGGCCAACCATCGCCTCGGGCGAGCGTACTGCGGTGAGGTTATAGGCGCGATTCCACTTGTGCAACAGCGAGAGCAGCGACAACAGTCGCTGGCGCTGCCCTCGCTCGGTGGCGATTCCGAGAGCCGCCAGGCCCTCGTCCAGCAGTCGTTCACACGCTGGCGTCATGCGCTCAATGCCCGGCTGTCGTCGATCAGCCGACGCTTCTTGAGATGGATCAGCAGAATCGACACCGCCGCCGGGGTGACGCCGGATATCCGCCCGGCCTGGCCGAGGGTTTGCGGTCGGGCCTGCTCGAGCTTCTGGCGAATCTCGTTGGAGAGCCCCTCGACCTTGGCATAGTCCAGCGATTCGGGCAGCGGCGTGGCTTCGTGGCGGCGCAGGCGATCGATCTCGTCCTGTTGCCGCACGATGTAGCCCTCGTACTTGGCCTCGATCTGCACCTGCTCGGCGACAGGCTCCTCGCTGACGGCCTCGCCTTTGAGCGACGCCACGTCGGCGTAGGTCAGCTCGGGGCGCTTGAGCAGATCCATCAGGCTGTACTCCCGGGCCAACGGTTGGCCGAGCTTCTCGGCCACCCGATCGCCGGCCTCGGTTTTCGGCTGGACCCAGGTCGAACGCAGACGTGCACTTTCCCGTTCGATCCTGTCGCGCTTGGTCTCGAAGGCCGACCAGCGATGATCGTCGACCAGGCCCAGTTCTCGACCGGTGGCGGTGAGACGCAGGTCGGCGTTGTCCTCGCGCAGCAGCAAGCGATATTCGGCCCGCGAGGTGAACATGCGGTAGGGCTCCTGGGTGCCCATGGTGATCAGGTCATCGACCAGCACCCCGAGATACGCTTCGTCGCGTCGCGGCCACCAGACCGATTCGCCCAGCGCCCGGCGTGCGGCGTTGAGCCCCGCCAGCAGCCCCTGGGCGCCGGCTTCCTCGTAGCCCGTGGTGCCGTTGATCTGCCCGGCGAAGAACAGGTTGTGGATAAATTTGGTTTCCAGCGAATGCTTGAGATCCCGCGGATCGAAGAAGTCGTACTCGATCGCGTATCCCGGCCGCGTGATGTGCGCGTTCTCCAGGCCGACGATCGAACGCACGACCTGCAGCTGGACGTCGAACGGCAGCGACGTGGAAATCCCGTTCGGGTAGAGCTCGTGTGTGTCCAGACCCTCCGGCTCGACGAAGACCTGATGACTGGTCTTGTCGGCAAAGCGGTGGACCTTGTCCTCGATCGACGGGCAGTAGCGCGGGCCGACGCCTTCGATCACGCCGGAGTACATCGGCGAGCGGTCGAGATTGGCGAAGATGATCTCGTGGGTACGCTCGTTGGTATGGGCGATATGGCAATCGACCTGACGCGGATGCTGTTCGCGGCTGCCCAGGTAGGACATCACCGGCAACGGCGTATCGCCGGGCTGACGCTCGAGCCTGGAGAAATCGACGCTCTTGGCATCGATCCGCGGCGGCGTGCCGGTTTTCAGGCGATCGACCCGGAACGGCAGCGCCCGCAGCCGCTGGGCCAGCGCATTGGCCGGCGGATCGCCGGCGCGGCCGCCGGCATGATGGTCCAGGCCGATGTGGATCACGCCGCCCAGGAACGTCCCGGTACACAGCACCACGGTATCCGCCATGAAGCGAATCCCGGTCTGGGTGGTGACGCCGACGACGGTGTCGTTTTCCACAACCAGATCGTCGACGCCCTGCTGGAACAGCGTGAGATTGGCCTGATTCTCCAGCATCCCGCGGATGGCGGCCTTGTAGCGGACGCGGTCCGCCTGGGCCCGGGTGGCCCGAACCGCCGGACCCTTGCGCGAATTGAGCACGCGAAACTGGATGCCGGCCAGATCGGTGGCCTGGGCCATGGCCCCGCCGAGGGCATCGATCTCCTTGACCAGATGACTCTTGCCGATCCCGCCGATGGCGGGGTTGCAGGACATCTGGCCCAGGGTCTCGATGTTGTGCGTCAGCAGCAGCGTGCGGGCACCACTTCGTGCCGATGCCAGTGCGGCCTCGGTTCCGGCATGGCCACCGCCGATCACGATGACCTGAAAACGGTCGGGATACTCCACGGTTTACCTCACGAGGTGCCAGCGACGATTTGGCTCGGACAGGCACCCGACGATGAATGGATCACGAAATCGGCTCGGCCGATTTTGCCGTCGTTCCAGCGACGGAGATGGCGCCGACCCGGAGGGTTCGGTGGCCACGAAAGCCGCCCAGTATAAACCTCCTGTGGGTAACCGTCAGGGGTTTTCCACATCGGGAGCCGTGGGAGCCTCCGGTCATCAGATTCATTATAAAAAAATGAAAAATATATAAAGAAGTTCTGTTGTGGTAGTGACTATTGGTGTGGACACTTTCTGTGGGTAAGTATAAATACCTTATAAAATACAAAACCTTGGATTGTTATTCGATTGTTTGAAAAGCTCTGACGAGGCTGCTGACAAAGGCGTTGGTTCCTGTGGACAGCTTCGTGCCTTGTACACAGCCCCAGCCGCGCACGGGTTATCCACTGCTGCATACGGTATCTGTTACCGCGATGGTCAACAAACCCCCGATCGAGCCGGAGTGCCTGAAGGGACAGGGCTGGAGGCGAATCGACAAAAAAACTGTCCACAGGCAAAAAATCCGCCTCGGGATAACCTTGAGCGACGAAATCCGCCGCCTCGCCACAGTTTTCCTGCGCTCCGGCGATGCCGGTCGCACGGTTTCTATGGCCGAATTCGGCCCGGATGGATCGGGAAAAGGAGAGACATGGGGAAGGTTCGAAGGAGGGCGGGCACGGAGGAGAACCGTCCGTGCCATTTTGCGGGATTGCTGAATTTGAATTATTAGTGCTTGAGCACGCGGGAGAGGAACGCCTGGGTACGCTCGTGGCGGGGTTGATCGAATAGCTGGTCGGGTGGGCCCTGTTCGACGATCTGGCCGCCGTGAACGAACACCACGCGGTCGGCGACCTCCCGGGCGAAGCCCATCTCGTGGGTGACGATCATCATGGTCATGCCGTCGTTGACCAGCTCCCGCATGGCATCCAGCACTTCGCCGATCATCTCCGGATCCAGCGCGGAGGTCGGCTCGTCGAACAGCATCAGGCGCGGTTCCATGGCCAGCGCCCGGGCCAGCGCCACGCGCTGCTGCTGCCCACCGGAGAGCTGGGTCGGATGCTTGTCGGCCTGATCCGAGATGCCGACCCGCTCCAGCAGCCTGTCGGCGATGGCATCGGCCTGCCGCCGGGTCATGCCGCGGACCTTGCGGGGCGCCAGGGTGACGTTGTCGCGGATCGACAGATGCGGGAACAGATTGAACTGCTGGAACACCATGCCGACTTCGGTCCGCACCGCCTGCAGCGATTTGCCGCTGGCCCCGTTGGGCAGCAGGGTCTTGCCGTCGACCTCGATGCGACCGGACTGGAACGGCTCGAGGCCATTGACGCAGCGGATCAGCGTCGACTTTCCCGAGCCACTGGCGCCGATGATCACCACGACCTCGCCCTGGGCCACGCTGAGATCGATGTCCTGCATGACGTGCAGACGACCGAAGTGCTT
Source organism: Salinicola sp. (assembly GCA_002695065.1). Lineage (GTDB taxonomy): Bacteria > Pseudomonadota > Gammaproteobacteria > Pseudomonadales > Halomonadaceae > Salinicola. Next base: position 16,013 of record NZNW01000065.1, read on the forward strand.
GTTGACCCCGGCGAGTCGCACGATCGGCGAGGTTCCGGACGCTTGGTCGGCCTCTTCTCGGTTTACGCTATCGTTCATCCCACCAACCCCTTGCGTTCGAGCAGACTCAGAGCCAGCGACAGGCTCAGGGTGATCGCCAGGTAGAGCAGGGCGATCATGAAATAGACCTCCAGCGCGGTGAAGGTGTTGGCGATATAGACCTGGCCCTGACGGACCAGCTCGCCGACGCCGATGACCGAGAACAGCGAGGTGTCCTTGATGCTGACGATACCCTGGTTGCCGAGGGCGGGGATCATCCGGCGCAACGCCTGTGGCCAGATCACGTAGCGAAAGGTCTGGGGCGCAGAGAGTCCCAGCGACAGCCCGGCCTCGCGCTGGCCCCGCTCGATCGATTGCACGCCGCCACGCACGATCTCGGAGATATAGGCGCCGGCATTGAGGGCGATGGCCGCGATCCCGGCGGTCAGCGCGTCGATGGGGCCGCCGAGCAGCGTCGGCAGGCCATAAAAGATGAACAGGACCTGGACCAGCACCGGGGTACCGCGAAACACCTCCACGTAGACCACGGCGGGCCAGCGTATCCAGCGGGAAGGGCCGATTCGCATCAATCCGAAGACGATGCCGATGACGAAGCCGATGGCGAGGCCGGCGAAGGAGATGAGCAGGGTGTAGGGCAAACCCTTGAGCAGAAACGGCAGCGAATCGATGGCCGCCTGCCAGTCGAACTGGAAGTTGAACTCCACGGGGATCTCCGTAGGCAGCGAAGAGATCTCTCATCGCATCACGACGAGAGATCTCAGGCCGCTGAGGTAGGGGCGTTCTCCACAAGAAATCGGGGGCCGGCGCGCCATGGCGCGGCCCCCGGTCAGGCGGGGTCGATCACTCGGATTCCGGCGCCTCGCCGAACCATTTCTTGTGGATCTCGTCGTAGGTGCCATCCTCGTGCATGGCCTCGAGAGCCTGGTTGGTCGGTTCGACCCAGTCGCTCCCCTTGGCGAAGGCGATGCCGTACTGCTGGCCTTCGTACAGTGGCCCGACGGTCTTGACCTTGCCCTGACCCTTGGTCTGGGCGAAATAGCCCACATTGGGGGCGTCATAGAAGACCGCATCGGCGCTGCCGCCCATCAGGGCCATGTACATGTCCGAGCTGCCCGGATAGGGGGTGATCTCGGCGCTATCGCCCAGCTTCTCCTGCAGGTAGTCGTAGCTGGTGGAGCCGATCTTGGTGGCGATGCGCTTGCCTTCCAGATCGTCCAGCGAGCCGACGTCGCTGCCGTCGGCAACCAGAATGCGCAGGCCGGAGTCGTAGTAGGGATCGCTGAAATCGACGATCTGCTGACGCTCGTCGGTGATGGTGATGCCGGCAATGGCCAGATCCACGTTGCCGGTCTGAACGGCGGGGATGATGCCGTTGAAATCCATGGTATTGAGATCGATGTCGAAGCCGGCGCGATCGGCGACCTCGTGGAGGATGTCCATGTCGAAACCGACCATCTCGCCGCTTTCCTGGTCCATCATCTCGAACGGCACGAAGCTGGGATCGGTGACCGCCTTGAGCGTGGTGTCCTGGGCCGAGGCGAGCCCGGGGATGCTCAGGGAGAGTGCGACGGCGGGGATGGCGAGCCAGTGGCTCGGCGTCATGTTGTTTTTCATAGGTTCCTCAAGTCGTTGTTCGATCGGGACAATCAACGACTACCTTGAGGACAGTTGTTACTGAACGTCAAGTCGACCTAAGGTTCGTTCGACAATGACTGTGCTCGACCATGCTGCGTCGACAATCGAGAAAAATGCTCACCTACACCGCGTAGATTCAGCTGTTTCCTCGATTTTCTGCCTTGTCGGCTCGTCGCTCGGCTGATCTCCGGTTCGATGCCTGGCTCACGGCCCAGCTTTCCAGACCGAGAAACAGGCTCCTAGACCGAGAACGACGCACCGCAGCCGCAGGTTGACTGGGCGTTGGGATTCTTGATGATGAAACGGGCCCCGGCGAGGCCTTCCTCGAAATCCACCGTCGAGCCGACCAAGTACTGGTAGGAGAGGGGATCCACCACCAGACTGACGTCGCCGTTGTCGATCACGGTGTCGTCCTCGGCCGTCTTGTCGCCGAGATCGAATCCATATTGAAACCCCGAGCAGCCACCGCCCGTGACATAGACCCGTAGCTTCAGCTCGGGGTTGTTCTCTTCGGCGATCAACGCCCTGACCCGCCTGGCGGCGGCGTCGGTGAAGAACATCGGGGTTGGAGCGAAAGACTCCACTGTACTCATCGTCACGCTCCCGTTCGTGCCGGCCTTGACCGGGCTGTCGAATGAGGTGGGGCGGCAGGGCCGCCATCAGGCCTCCATTATCGTTAATACCGAGTAAAAGGGTCAACTTTAGTGTCGGGGGAAGCCGCCTCCGGCGGACGAGGATCGGTGTATGATGTCGGTTCCGTAACCGCTCGCACGGTGTGGCCGTCCACTTGGCAGGTATCGCGCACGAAAGACGAGCGATCGAGATCGGGCAAGGAGGAGAGTTTGTCACGCGTGCCGCGGTTCGTTCCAAGACGCCCCAGCCTCGAACGTTTTCGACGTCAGCTGGCGAGCGTCGACGCCATGCCCCAACTCTGCCTCCTGGGCATCTTCGCCGGCATTCTGACCGGCTCCGTGATGGTCGCCTTCCGGCTGCTGCTGGAGTTCGGCGCGCTGTTCTTCATTCCCGGCGACGACCCGGAAGCCTTCGAGACCCTGTCGCCGGCGTTTCGCGCGGTGCTGCCGCTGATCGCGGTGGCCCTGATCGGGCTGTGGCTGTGGCCGCAGCCCAGTCGTGCACTGAAGATGGGGATCGGCCACGTCATCGAGCGTCTCGCCTATCACCAGGGCAAGATGCCTCTGCGTAACTGGATCAATCAATGGTGGGTGGGGGTGATATCGGTCATCGGCGGGCTCTCGGCCGGCCGCGAGGGACCGGCGATCCATCTCGGCTCCGCCGCCTCGAGCTGGATCGGCTCACGCCTGCGCCTGCCGCACAACAGCCTGCGCGTGCTGGTGGCCTGCGGGACCGCGGCGGGCATTTCCGCGTCGTTCAATACGCCGATCGCCGGTGTCATCTTCGCCATGGAAGTGGTGATGATGGAGTACACCATCGCCGGTTTCATGCCGGTGATACTCGCCGCCACCATGGGGGCGCTGGTCTCGTGGGCGGTCTACGGGTCGGAGCCGGCGTTCAGCGTGCCGCCGCTGCAGCTCAATTCGTTGCTGGATCTACCCTGGATCGTGCTGACCGCGCTGGTCGTCGGCGTGCTGGCCGGTGGTTTCGTGCGTCTGGCCCAGGGGCATCCGTCCATCGCTCGAATACCGTTCGCCCTGCGCCTGGGGATCATCGGTCTGCTCACCGGTGCCGTGGCGTGGTGGTACCCGCAGGTGCAGGGGATCGGCTACGACAGTCTGGAGCGGATGCTCAACGGGCCGATGGCGCTGGACGTGCTGCTGGTGCTGGCGGTGATCAAGCTCGCCTTGACCGGCGTCTGCATGGCGGGCGGGGTGCCGGTGGGGGTGATCGGGCCGATGCTGGTCTCCGGTGCCGCCGTGGGCGCGGTGATGGGCATGGTCGGCGGCGCGCTGCTGCCGAGCGTGGTCACCACCCCGGCCCTCTACGCGGTACTCGGCATGGCGGCGATGATGGCGGCGGCGCTGCAGGCACCGCTGGCGGCGTTGCTGGCACTGCTGGAACTGACCCGGAACTCGGCGATCATGCTGCCGGGCATGCTGGCGGTGGTGGTCGCCGTTCTCACCGCACGCCAGCTATGCCGATGTCAGGGGTTCTTCCTTTCCAGCCTGAACCAGCAAGGGCTCCATCCGCTGCAGCAGCCCTTGATGCAGGCGCTGTCGCGGGTCGCCGTACCGGCGGTGATGGAGCGCAATCTGGTCCGCACGCCGCGCGTCATAGATCACGACCGGGCCAAGGCGCTGCTCGACTCCAAACCGACCTGGCTGGTGATCCTCCAGGAGGGCAAGGACAAGCCGCCGCTGGCGATGAAGGCGGCCAATCTGGCGCGGGTGCTGCACGACGAAGCGTGGCTCGCGGAGCATGAGCGGATTGATCTCGAGGAGGTGCCGGGACAGCGTCTGGACCTGGCGCCGGTGCATCTGGAGGCGACGCTCTCCGAAGCCTACGATACGCTCAACGAATCCGGCGTCGACGCGCTCTATGTCGAGCACACCACGGCGCCGATGATTCGCAGGATTTCCGGTATCATCACTCGCGAGGCGATCGAGAACTATTATCGACGTAAACGTTGATAGGATGAAGGCGTCCGGTGTCGAAGTTCAGGACACACCGAAGCGATCGATGAGGAGAGCTCCCATGCGAGAGACGATTGGCCATCTCGCCACACGATCCCTGGCGGTGACGAGCGTCCCGGGGTGGACGCCATGATTCGCTACGAGGACAAGCCCGTGGTGATGGTTCTGGCGGGACACGATCCCAGCGGCGGTGCGGGGTTGGTCGCGGATGCCGAGGCCGTGCGCGGTTGCGGTGGCTGGCCGGTGACCGTACCTACCGCCATGACCGTCCAGTCGACCCGCGACGTGATCAGCGTCGAGTCGTGCAGCGGCGATTTCATCCGTCGCGCGGCCCGCGCCCTGTTCGACGATTTTCGTATCGCGGCGATCAAGGTGGGGCTGATTCCCGACCTCGATGTGCTGGAGGCGGTGATCGACGTCGCCCGGATGAGCCCCGGCACGCCGCTGATCGTCGATCCGGTCATCCGCAGCGGTCGCGGGTCCGAATTATCCACACCCGGTCTGGTCGCGCCGATTCGCCAGCGGCTGCTACCCCTTGTGGATATCCTGACGCCCAACCGGCGCGAACTGGCACTGCTCTCCACCATCGACGACGCCGACGAAGTGGCTCGGGTGGTCGAGGTGATGTCGCTGGGCTGCGCCGCGGTGCTGGTGACCGGTACCGATCCGCTGGACGAGGAATCGGCACAGGCCCATGTGGTTCACACCCTGCACACGCCGGAACTCAACCGGCAGTGGCAGTGGCCACGCCTGCCCGCCGACTACCACGGGTCGGGATGTACGCTGGCGTCGGCATTGGCGACTCGGCTGGCCGCCGGCGAGGGACTCGCGGCGGCTTGCGCGCAAGCGCAGCGATTCACCTGGGATACGCTGGACAACGGCCTGGCGCTGGGCCAGGGCCAGTATCTACCGGACCGGGTCTGGCGCGCGCCGGACTTCGATGCCACGCTGGAGTGATGATGTCGACACGCCCGCCTGCATCGACCCTGAATGGACTCTATGCGATTACCGACAGCCAGCTGTTGCCGGACGATCGTCGCCTGCTGGTCGCCTGCGAAGCGGCACTGGAAGCGGGGATCGCGCTGTTGCAGTATCGCGACAAGTCCGCGGACGAGGGCCGCCGCTGGCGTCAGAGCGATGCGCTGGCCGCGCTCTGCGAGCGTCACGCGGTACCGCTGATCGTCAATGACGACCTGGAACTGGCGCTGCGACTGCAGCAGCGCTGGGGGGAAGTCGTCGGGCTGCACGTCGGTCAGGAGGATGTCCCGCTGTCGACCGCCAGACGACGCCTGGGAGACCGGGCCATCGTCGGTGCCACCTGTCACGACTCACCGATCCTGGCCCGCCAGGCGGCCGAGGCCGGCGCCAGCTATCTGGCGTTCGGGCGTTTCTTCGCCTCGCGCACCAAGCCGGAAGCCGCGCCGGCGTCGCTATCGATACTCGGGGAGGTGGCACATCTGGGGTTGCCACGGGTCGCCATTGGGGGTATCGATGCCCGCACCGCCGTCGAGGCACGGCAAGCGGGTGCCGAGATACTGGCCGTGGTTCATGCCATCTTCGGCATGCCGGATGTGGCCCGGGCGGTGCGCGAGCTCAATGCCGGCCTCACCGGGACGTCATCGACGGAATTCGACATCGACCGATGTCAGTAGAACTTTGCTGGAGAGAACACCATGACCACATCCGCCGAACTCTATGAGCGCGCCTGCCGGCATATCCCGGGCGGCGTCAACTCTCCGGTGAGGGCCTTCAAGGGCATGTCCCAACCGCCGGTCTTCATCGAGCGGGCCCAGGGCGCCTACCTGTTCGACGTCGAGGGTAAACGTTACATCGACTACGTGGGCTCCTGGGGGCCGATGATTACCGGACATGCCGATCCCGAGGTGCTGAATGCCGTTCGCGAACGGCTCGACAGCGGTCTCTCGTTCGGGACGCCGACGGCGATCGAGACCACCATGGCCGACCTGATCTGCGAGATCATCCCCTCCATCGACATGGTGCGCATGGTCAACTCCGGTACCGAGGCGACAATGTCGGCGATCCGGCTGGCGCGGGGATATACCGGACGCGACAAGATCGTCAAGTTCGAGGGCAACTATCACGGCCACTCGGACTCGCTGCTGGTGAAAGCCGGTTCCGGTGCCTTGACCCACGGCGAGCCCAGTTCGCCCGGCGTGCCGGCGTCACTGGCCGAGCACACCATCACGCTCTCCTACAACGACATCGAAGCCGTGCACGAATGCTTCGAGGCCATGGGCGAACAGATCGCCTGCATCATCGTCGAGCCGGTGGCCGGCAACATGAACTGCATACCGCCGCAGCCCGGCTTCCTGGAAGCGTTGCGTGAAGTGTGCGACAGCCACGGCAGCGTGTTGATCTTCGACGAGGTCATGACCGGCTTTCGCGTGGCGCTGGGCGGGGCCCAGGCGCACTACGGCGTCACCCCGGACCTGACCTGCCTGGGCAAGATCGTCGGCGGCGGCATGCCGGTGGGCGCCTTCGGCGGCAAGCGCGACATCATGGAGCAGATCTCGCCGCTGGGGCCCGTTTACCAGGCCGGCACGCTGTCCGGCAATCCGCTGGCGATGGCGGCCGGCATCACGCTGCTCGAGAAGGTGCGCCAGCCCGGTTTTCACGAGGCGCTCTCCACCCGGGTCGAGACGCTCTGCGACGGCCTCGAGGCGCGTGCGCACGAGGCCGGTATCGCACTGATGACACAGCGCGCCGGGGGCATGTTCGGCCTGTTCTTCACGGCGCAACAACGGGTCGATAACTTCGGGCAGACCATGGCGTGCGATGCACAGGCGTTCCGCGATTTCTTCTCGCACATGCTCGAGTCCGGCGTCTACCTGGCGCCATCGGCGTTCGAGGCCGGATTCATGTCGAGCGCACACACCCATGACCATATTCAGACGACCTTGATGGCCAGCGAGCGTGCCTTCGCCGCCATGCGTCAACAATGAGTCGCGAACGCCACTGACAGGGAGACGACGCATGAGCCGAACGCTGATACAGGCGCTCAAGGAGAGTGATTGTTTCGATCACCCGATTGGCGCTGTCGAAGTGTTCGAGACCCCCATCTCCTGGGTGGTATCGACCGGTGATTACGCTTACAAGATCAAGAAGTCGCTGGATTACGGCAGCTTTCTCGATTTCTCGACGCTGGAGAAGCGGCGTCGCCTCTGCGAACAGGAGGTCGCGCTGAATCGTCGCGTGGCACCGTCGCTCTACATCGGCTGCGTGGCCATCTCGGGAACCGAGGAGTCACCCAGAGTCAACGACGACAGTTCGCCGATCGAATACGCGGTCAAGATGCGCCAGTTCAGCAGTCGCCATCTGTTGAGCTCGCTGCAGGCCAGTGGAGAACTCTCGGCGGAGTTGATCGACGATCTCATCGACCAGCTGGTGGCGCTTCACGAATCCGCCCCCTGCGCCTCGGGGGACAATCCGCTGGGATCGCCGCCGAGCATCCATGGGATGCTGGTCGACGAATTCGACGTGATCGAGCCGCTACTGGAATCGCTCCAGGATCTCGAGCAGCTATCCAGCGTGAAGACGTTGACGCTCGAGAGCTTCGCGCGTCTGGAACCCATCCTGGAATCACGCTGGAGAGACGGCTTCATCCGCGAGAGCCACGGCGACATCCATCTCGGCAACGCGGTGCGGTTCGAGGGCAAGGCGATCCTGTTCAACGGCATCGAGTTCAACGATCGTCTGCGCTGGTGCGACGTGGCCTGCGAACTCGCCTTCCTGATCATGGACCTGGAAGCCCGTGGCGAGCGGGAGTTCGCCCACTATGCCCTCAACCGTTACCTCGAACTGTCCGGGGATTACCAAGCAGTACGACTGCTCAATTTCTACAAGCGCTATCGAGCCCTGCTGCGGGCACGGATCGAACTGGTACGGGACCACGATGCCGGGGTGATGGACGATCTGCCCGGCGGCGAACCGATCGATGTCTTCCGCCGCTATCTGACGATGGCCCAGGAGTACAGCGAATTCCGCTTTCCTTACCTGATCCTGGCGGTTGGCGTCTCCGGCAGCGGCAAGAGCCGGTTCACCGAGGAGATCGTGCGGCGGCTGGGCGGGGTGCGGATACGGTCCGATGTCGAACGCAAGCGGCTATTCGATTTCACCGCGGCACCCGACGATGCGGAAGCCGTCTACAGCGAGAAAGCGACCGACCAGACCTATCGCCGCCTGGCCGAGCTGACGGGCACGGTACTCGAAGCGGGTTTGCCGGCGTGTATCGACGCCACCTGCCTGCTGCTGGAGCAGCGCAAGCGGCTACGTTTCGAGGCGGAAAAGCGGGGACTTCCCGTGCTGATCGTGAGTTTCGAGGCGGATCGGGCGACGTTACGGGCTCGTATCGTCAAACGCGCCCGGCGCAGCGGAGAACCCTCGGAGAGAAGCCTGTCGATTCTGGAGCGGCAATTGGAGCGGTTCGAGCCGTTTGCCAGTGACGAGACGACCCATCTGGTGCATCTCGACACCACCGCACCGGACGCCAATCTGACGCTCGCTTCCCTGATTCAGGAGAGGATGCGGCTGAACTGAGGGGCATCGGGAAGCCACGTCACACTGGCTTCCCGATGAATGGACAGGGGCCGCCCGGTGGCCTCAGCGACGCCCGTTGGCATAGCGCGATGCCATGACCGGAATCGTCCCCAGGTTCTGCCGTGCCCAGTTGGTGGCCTGGATGCGGTTGTGGACGTTGATCTTGCGGAACAGGTTGTAAAGGTGCGACTTCACCGTGTGTTCGCTGACGAACAGCTTTTCCGCGATCTCCGTATTGCTCGCACCGGAGACCAGCAGCGTGACGATCTCCAGTTCTCTCCGTGTCAGACCGCACACGGGCCGATAGGTATTGACCTGTTGACGACGATAGAAGTCGATCAACATCGCCGAGAGCGGCCTGGAAATCCAGAGTTCTCCGCCGAGAAGTTTGATGATTCCCTTGCAGATGAGTTCGAGGCTGTCCTGCCGATAGAACACCCCACGGAGGTGTATGCCGATCAACAGTTCCATGACCTGCTTGTTGTCGCGGACGTTGAAAGCCGACAGGATGATGGCATCGTTCTCCTCGGCTCTGGTGTTCCAGGCCAGTAGGTCTTTCTCCTGAACGTGATCTCCATCCAGGAGTACGAGTACCCTACTGCCCTCGGGTACCGGAAAACGATCCTGTGGACTGAGTGCCGAGACCCGGCAACCCGTTTTCTGGTGTATGTAATCCAAAAATAGTACGGACTGTGAGTTACAATCCGTAACAAGAACGATGTCGGTGTGTTCAGTGTTCATGGTCTGATCCCTTCGAAGGATTTTAATTAGTGTTTTGCGCTTTTTCGTTGTGATCCTTAGCTGAGCAACCTACTGCCGGTCCGTGATTGTTGGAGCTCAATAGTGTTAATAAAACCCATGCGTTGTAAATATAGGGTATTGAGGTTTTCAAAAAGTGACACGACAGAGACAATTAAGCGGCCCTTAATTTCCCTAATTTAGTTAAATAAATCAATTTGTTATCCACTGTGGGTCGCTGGTTTTTTTAAGAAACAATGTTTCCTTTTCGAGAAAAAACACGCTCTCGCTCGCGAGGACCCGAAAGCCTCGGCAGGAAAACTACTGAGGTTTCTCATCCCGATATGATGAGTGTTTGATGGCTCCCCAGCCCAGGGTCGCCTATGCCTCGAATCCCACGCCCCGTAGAATGAACGTTTTTGTCAGGAATCTCGTCCATGAACCCGTCCGTAGAGAATCTGGTCGTCGCCAGTGGCAACCCCGGAAAGCTGGCTGAATTTCAACAGCTTCTCGGTCCCTTGGGGCTGCAGGTCCAGCCGCAGTCGGATTTCGGTGTCAGCGACGTCGAGGAGACCGGGTTGACCTTCGTCGAAAACGCCCTCCTCAAGGCGCGTGCCGCCGCCCGTGCCAGTGGCCTGCCGGCGCTGGCCGACGACTCCGGTCTGGCGGTCGATGCCCTCGCCGGCGCGCCAGGCATCTACTCGGCCCGCTACGCTGAGGACGCCAACCGTGGCGAGTCCCGGGACAGCGCCAACAACGCCAAGCTGCTGGAAGCGCTCAAGGAGGTCCCCGAGGGAGAGCGAACGGCGCGATACTGGTGTGTGCTGGTCTATCTGCGCCATGCGGACGACCCGGTACCCCTGATCGTCCAGTGCGACTGGCCTGGCGATATCCTGGCCTATCCGCGTGGCGAGGGGGGATTCGGTTACGACCCGCTGTTCTGGGTTCCCGAGCGAGGCATGAGCGTCGCCGAACTGAGCGCCGAGGAGAAGAATCGGTTGAGCCACCGGGGACGCGCGCTGCAGGCGCTGGTCGCGCAGCTCAGGGCATCGGAATCGCATCGGGAATGAGGGATCTGCCACCGCTGGCGCTCTATATCCACGTGCCCTGGTGCGTGCGCAAGTGCCCCTACTGCGACTTCAACTCCCACGGCGTGGGTCGAGGCGCCGAACTGCCGGAAGGTCGGTACGTCGATGCCTTGCTGACCGACCTCGAGCAGGATCTGGTGACGGTGCAGGGTCGTGAGATCGTCAGCATCTTCATCGGCGGCGGGACGCCGAGCCTGTTCTCCGCCGCGGCCTACCAGCGCCTGTTCGACGGTCTGCGCCAGCGTCTCGTCTTTGCCCCGAATATCGAAATCACGCTGGAGGCCAACCCGGGGACGGTGGAACAGGCCCGCTTCGAGGGATACCGCCGCGCGGGGATCAATCGGCTCTCCATCGGTGTACAGAGTTTTGCCGCCGAGCAGCTCGAGGCGCTGGGACGTATCCACAGCGGCGGGGAGGCACGGCGTGCCATGATCAGCGCCCGGGAGGCCGGCTTCGACAACGTCAATCTCGATCTGATGCACGGTCTGCCGGGGCAGACGCCGGCGGCCGCGCTGGGTGATATCGAGCAGGCGTTGGCGCTGGAGCCGACCCATCTGTCGTGGTACCAGCTGACGCTGGAGCCCAACACCGAGTTCTTCTCCCATCCGCCGCCGCTGCCCGATGAGGAACGGCTCTGGGATATCCAGGACGCGGGGCATGACCTGCTCGAGTCGGCCGGATTCTCGCGCTACGAGATTTCCGCCTACGCCCGGCCGGGGCGGCAGGCGCGTCACAATCTCAACTACTGGCGCTTCGGCGACTATCTGGGTATCGGCGCCGGAGCCCACGGCAAACTGTCCTCCATCGACCCGGCGGGGCGGTGGCGCATCGAGCGGCGCTGGAAGACGCGGCAGCCGGAAGCCTATCTGCGCCGGATGAACGATCCGCGGGGATTCGTGGCGGGAAGTCAGCCGGTGGATGGCCCGGCGTTGCCGCTGGAGTTCCTGATGAACGCCCTGCGCCTGACCGCAGGCGTCGATGCCGAGGATTGGGAAAACCATACCGGGCGACCGCTGTCTGAGCTAACGCCTCGTCTGGAAGCGGCGCGCCGGAAAGGTCTGCTGACGATCTCGCCATCGCGCCTGCAAGCGACCCCGCAAGGCCTGTTATTCTTGAACGATCTGCTCGCGCTGTTCGACGAGGAGGCGTAGCTCTCCCCGCCGGCGAAGGCCGGGCAGTGATGGATTCATCGTCACGCACCTCGCCACAGGGCGAGGCGTGACGGTCGGCAAGCAAGGAGCTCTCCAAGCATGAAGATGATGAAAAAGACGTTCTGGTTGTCCATTCCGGTTGCCGTGGCGGTCGGGGTGGCAGGCTGCGCCTCCAACGGTGCCGACACCCAGCAGCAGCAAGGTAGTGGCAACACCAATACCTGGGGCGGCGCCGGTATCGGTGCGGTGGCGGGTGCCGTCGTCGGGGCGCTCACCGGTGACGGCGGCAGCAGCACGCGGGATCGAGCCTTGATCGGTGCGGCAGCGGGTGCGGCGATCGGCGGTGGCGTCGGTGCCTACATGGATTCCCAGGAGAAGGAGCTGCGCAATCGCCTGGATGGTACGGGCATCGGCGTCGAGCGCGACGGCAACAACCTGATCCTCAACATGCCGAGCAGCGTGACGTTCGACGTCGATTCCAGCGATCTGCAGACACCGGCGCGTCAGGCCCTCAACGACGTCAATGCGGTGCTGCGCGCCTACCCGGAAACCCGCATCAACGTGGCCGGTTACACCGACAGCACCGGATCGGAGAGCTACAACCAGAAGCTTTCCGAGCGGCGTGCACAGTCGGTGGCGACCTACCTCGAGCAGGGCGGTGTCGAAGCCGGCCGGATCAATGCGGTCGGCTACGGCGAAACACGCCCGGTCGCCAGCAACGAGACCGATGCCGGGCGCGCCCAGAATCGTCGCGTCGAAATCACCCTGACGCCGACCCGGCAGTCCTGAGACGACCAGCCTTACCGGGACGGTCAACGTACCGATCTCGGATCCGGGCGTGGCCAGGAGCCGCGCCCTTTTTGATGGACAGACGCCATGCTTGCCTACCAGCACGCTTATCACGCCGGCAATTTTGCCGATGTTCACAAGCATCTCGGCCTGAGCCGACTCGTCTCGGCCATGATGCGCAAATCCTCCGCCATCAGCTTCGTCGATACCCATGCCGGCCGCGGTCTCTATCCGTTGGCTGCGGCGGAGACGCAGAAGCTTGGCGAGTTTCGTGACGGTGTCGAGCGACTGTGGCAGAGGCGTCGCAGCTTTGCCGCCGAGTCGCCCATCGGGGAGTGGCTGGCCTCACTGGCGACACTGCAGTCTCGGTCCGAGCTGAGTCGCTACCCCGGTTCTCCCTGGTGGCTGGGTTCGACGCTGCGCTCCCAGGACCGGCTGACGCTGTTCGAGCTGCACCCGGGCGAGCACCGCCACTTGTCGGATCAGGCGGTATCGCCCCACGCTGGCGTGCAGCGCCGACATGCGGACGGACTCAAGGGACTGGTAAAGCTGGTGCCGGTCTCCACGCCGCGCTTGTGCGTGTTGATCGATCCCAGCTACGAGAGGAAAGACGAATACCAGGAGGTCGCCGAGACGCTGATTCAAGTCGTGCGAAAGGTGCGGCATGCGGTGGTGTTGGTCTGGTATCCGCTGCTGCCGGCCGGACGCCATCGACTGCTGCTGGATACGCTGAGACAGGCCGGCGTTCCCAAGCTGTGGCGCAGCGAGTTGAAAATCCGTGAACCGGTCGCCGAGCGTGGCATGTACGGCAGCGGTTTATTGATGCTCAACCCGCCCTGGCAACTCGACACCGAGCTCGACCAGGCTTTCACCACGCTGGCCTCGGTGCTGGCCGATGGCGGGAGCCACCACGGCGAATGGTGGACCGACGAGACCTGACGGCGCCACCCGGCGCCGTCATCCTGCTGCTTTCGTAGCCCGTAGCCCGTAGCCCGTAGCCCGTAGCCTCTACCTCTAGCCTCCCTAGCCCGTCAGACCAGATCGGTGGTGGGATTGGCCGGGCTTTCGGTGCCTTCGGGTTCCTGGCCCTGGATGGCGGCGATGAATTCGTCGCCCCAGCGTCGGATGTCGTTGTAGCTGACGATGTCGTTCAACTGGCGCAGGCGTGCCTCCGCTTCCGCGCGAGGCAGGTTCAGGGCCAGATAGCAGGTCCGGGCCAGATCGTGAAGGTCGTGCGGGTTGGTCAGGATCGCGCCCTTCAACTCCGCCGCCGCACCGGCGAACTCCGACAGCACCAGCACGCCGCAGCCCTGGGTCATGCCCTGGGTGGCGGCGAACTCCTTGGCGACCAGGTTGAGGCCGTCACGCAGCGGCGTTATCCACATCACGTCGGCCATGGCGTACCAGGCGACGACCTCCTCGAACGGGAATCCACGGAAGTAGAACTGGACCGGCGTCCAGCCCACGTCGGCGAAGCGACCGTTGATATGACCGATGGTCTGCTCGATCTGGGTCTGCAACTCGTTGTAGATGGTCATCTCGCGTGCGGCGGGCACGCAGATGCTGACCAGGGTGACCTTGCCGCGCAGCTCGGGGTTCTCGTCGAGCAGGAGTTCGTAAGCCTGGAGCTTTTCGAGAATGCCCTTGGTGTAATCGAGCCGTTCGACCGACAGGATCAGCTTGACGCCCTCGAACTCCTGCCGCAGTTCGGCCATGCGCGAACTGGCGCCCTCCTGGTCGAGGGCGTTCCTGATCCGGTTGAGATCCAGCCCCACCGGGTGCGCGCCGAGCCGCACCACGCGCGAGCCGGTATCGACCGCCGTGGTCATGGTCTCGAGTCCCACCGCGCAGCCGTAGGTCAGGAAGCGCGGCGCGCAGCCCTGGCGGGACAGCGTGGTCAGCGGGACGACACCGCGGGCGACGTCGACGAAGTTCTCGACCTGGCGCGGAATGTGGAAGGCGACATAGTCGCACTGCAACAGGCTGCCGATGATCTCGCGGCGCCACGGCAGCACGTTGAACACGTCCGCCGAAGGAAAATAGGTGTGATGGAAGAAGGCGATACGCAGATCGGGACGCATCTCGCGAAGATAGGCCGGCACCATCCACAGGTTGTAATCGTGAATCCAGATCAGCGCGCCCTCGGCGGCCTCCTCGGCGGTGCGTTCGGCGAAGGCGCGGTTGACCTCGCAGTAGACTTCCCAATCGTCCTCGCGGAAATGCGCACGCTCCCAGAAGGTGTGCAAGGTCGGCCAGAAGGCTTCCTTGGAGAAGCGCTTGTAGAAGGTGTCGACCTGGACCTTGGTCAGCGGGACGCGGGCAGCCGTCAGCAGCGGGTACTGCTTGGCATCGACGCTGGTGTGGGTGACGAACTTCTCCTCGTCCTCCTCCTCGTAGATCGACCACGCGATCCACGACCCGCGCTGGTCGGCGAAGAAGCTCAACAGCGTCGGGATGATGCCGTTGGGCGAGGTCGGACGGCGGCGCTGGATCTTGCCGTCGACCCGGTACTCCTCGTAAGGCAGGCGGTGGTAGACCATCACCAGCTCGGCCTTGCCGGTCTGGGTCTCGTCGCGGCGGTTCTCCGCCGCCACGCCATGGGCGCCGAGAAAGCCGAAGTGGGCAAACGCTTCGATGATGCCGGCGCAGCCGGTGTTCTCGGCGTGCATCACCCGCGTCTGGTTCTGGGTCCGTTCGAGCAGCTTGGGTTCGGATCCGCCGACGCAGACGGACTTGAAACCGGCGGTGAGCATGGCGAGATCGTTCATGGTATCGCCGGCCACCAGCACTTCCTCTTCGTCGATCCCGAGCCATTCGACCAGCTTGCGCAGGCTGCTGCCCTTGTTGACGCCTTTCGGCAGGAAATCGAGATAGCGCTCGGCCGAGTAGAGCATCTCGCAGTCCAGTTCCCGGGCCAGGGCGACCAGGGCCTCGTCCGTGGCCCGCTCTGGCGGGCAGTAATAGGAGCAGCGCCGCAGCTGTGGTTCGTCCTGGCGCACCACGTCGGGAAAGCGTTGCATCGCGCTGGCGATCCGGGATTCGCCGGGCCAGCGGGAGTCGATCTCGTTCTGCAGCGGCTGGATCGGTTGCAGACTGTCACCCAGATAGAGGCTGGCGCCGACATCGGCGACGATGTAGTCCGGCTGCGGCAGCGTCGGGTCGGACAGCAGCGGCAGGATCGCTTCCAGGCTGCGGCCGCTGATGTAGGCCAGCTCGATGTCCGGGTGCGCGGCGATGGTCTGGTAGAGGCTCAGGCGGGCTTCGGAGTCGCCGCCCAGAAAGGTGCCGTCGAGATCGGTTGCAAGTAGCATGTTTTCCTCCTGTCCGGCCTCTGAGGACCGGGACGATTTTCCCTGCGCGAGCGGTCCGCGCGTTCGTCGAGTGACGTTGGCCAGGGGCTGTTGCCGTTTCGGCGCGGCCGTGCAGGCAACGGCGACAGGCCCTGGATTCGGGTCAAGTCTTGCCGGCCATCTCGACGATTCGCTGGCGTTCGTGCTCTTCGTAGAAACTGGGGTCGGCGAACAGATCCTTCTGTACGTCGTCGTACATCATCTCCAGGGCTTGGCTGCTGGTGGGTGTCATGGGTTCGAAATGGGCCGTATCGCCGCTGACCAGCACCGAGACACGACGTCGGCGGTAGATGGCGTAGCCCGCGAGCATCGCCATGACGGCGGCGATATAGAGCGGCAATCCCTGATTGCCGACGTTATGCATGATCACTCCGGCCAGAATCGGCGCGACGGCACTGCCGGCACCTTGTACCACCAGCATATCAGCTGAACCGGCGACGATTTCGTCGGGATGCAGCTGATCGATCAACTGGGCCACGGCGATCGGGTAGATCGAGAACGACAGTCCGCCCCAGATGAAATATAGCCCGAGTAGCGCCATCTGGTTGGGGGCGAAGGGCATGGCGGCAGCGGCGATCGCAGCCAGGATCACCACACAGGTCATGACCCGGGGGCGATCATGGGTATCGGAGAAGCGGCCGATCGGTATCTGCAGCAGGGCGCCGCCGACGATGGCGCAGCTCATCACCACGCCGACCCCGGCGACGTCGAAGCCGACACTGCGCGCATACACCGGTGTCATCGTCCAGAAAGCCCCCATCGCCAGGCCGGACATCATCGAGGCGGCAACGGCCAGCGGGGCGAATCCCAACAGCGCCTTGAGGCTGCTCTTGGGGCGGGCGGGGATGACGGGCTGGCTGCGCTTGGTGATCGTGATCGGCAACAGCGCCCAACTGATCAGGATCGACGTCAGCGCGAACAGCAGAAAGCCGTCCGGGCTATCCAGGCGCAGGATCTGCTGGGCGATGGCCAGCGCCCCCAGATTGACCACCATGTAGATCGCGAAGACCCGGCCCCGCTGGTGGCTGGCAGCCTGGCTGTTGAGCCAGCTTTCGATCACCGTCATCAGGGTGATGAAGGAGAGCCCATAGATCACCCGCAGGCCCAGCCACACCCAGGGGTTGATGAATATCAGGTGAAGCAGCGCAGCCGAGGCGCAGAGCCCGGCACAGAAGGCGAAGGTGCGGATGTGACCCATGCGTTTGATCAGCCGGCCGCTGATCCAGGTGCCGCCAATGAAGCCGATGAAGTAGCCGGACATGATGATGCCGATCAGGCTGGTCGAGAAGCCTTCGTCGGCGCCACGCAGTGTCAACAGGGTATTGATCAGACCGTTGCCGAGCAGCAGTAGCGCCACGCTCCCCAGCAACGCACGAATGGGTCGCAGTAACGACCACATAGCCTTCTCCTTGCCATCGCTCCAATCAATCCATGCAGTAAGCGTGCCGAAGGGGCGGACGATTGCAAAAATCGTCATTATTATAAGATGATATTATCGAATCACGACCACAACCATAACCGAAGTTATTCGATGCTGTGCACTCCCAGGGTGCACAAAAGCTGACCCGATTCAGCTTAGCAGTCGTGGGCGAAACCGCCGTGTTGCGTCAGGGAACGCGTCGCAACCAGCTATCGCTGGAGAATTTGTCGTTGGCCAGGGCATTTGCCCGTTCCAGCTCGTCCAGGGTGAGTGACGCCGGCACCAGGGTAAAGCGCGCGGCGAACGAGTCGATCATGCGCTGGATGATCGTCTCGCGCTCGAGACCGGTCTGGCGCCTGAGCGGATCGACCCGCTTGCCGGCACTGGCGGTGCCCTTGTCGGAGAGTTTCTCGCGCCCGATCCGCAGCACGCGGGTCAGTTTGTCGGCATCGATGTCGTAGGCCATGGTGACGTGATGCAGAACGGCGCCATTGATCCGTTTCTGGGCGGCGCCGGCGATCTTGCCGCCCGGGGAGGTGATGTCGTTGATCGGCACGTACCAGGCCTTGATGCCCATGTCGCCCAGCGCCTGGATCACCCAGTCGTCGAGAAAGGCGTAGCTTTCGACGAAGGTGAGCCCCTGGACGAGGGTTTCCGGTACGATCAGCGACCAGGTGATGGTATTGCCCGGCTCGACGAACATGGCGCCGCCGCCGCTGATGCGCCTGACCACCTCGATACCTTCAGCGGCAGCCGCATCGCTGTCGACTTCGTTGGCCAGCGACTGGAACACGCCGATGATGATGGCGGCGCGGTCCCACTCCCAGACGCGCAGTGTCGGGCCGCGGCGGCCCTCGGCCACCTCACTGGCCAGCACCTCGTCCAGCGCCATGTGCAGCAGCGGCGATTCCGGCGCGCGGTGAATCAGGCCGAATTGGTGATCCTGCCAGTCCGAGGTCCGCAAGAGCGCGCGTCGTATCACGGTGGCGATGGCCGGCACGGAGAGCCCGACCATCTCGGTCTGCGGTGGCAGCGCGGATTGGATCGTGGCGATCAGGGTGTCGGCAGCGGCATCGACCGGGGCGCCCTCGAGAGCGCGGTCGATCGCTTCTAGCGCGGTGTCGGGCTCGAGGAAGAAATCCCCGGACAGCTGCACCGACGCCAGTCGCCCGTCGCGGACCGTGACATCCGCCACCAGCAGTTTCCCGCCCGGCACCTTGTATTCGCCGTGCCGTATCCCCTCGTCGTCGTTGACCACTTCCGACATCGTCTCGCCTCGTCCTGAACGTTCGCAGTGCGGCCAGTATAGCGCTCGCTGGTGGCCGGACGTGCCGATCGAGGGCGGGAAGGCGCGTTATTCATACGAGCGCTTGCAGGACTCAGCGCCAGAAGGCTTGACGGACCTCCCTATCGACCTGGGCTCGCGTCAATCCGATATCCGCCAGCTGTCGTGCATCCAGTTGTGCCAGCTGCTGACGCGTTCGCCAGCGCTGCCAAGGGCCCAGGCGATAGCTGCGACGTTCGACGGACGGTGCCGTGTCTGGACAGACGCTTGAGGAGGACCGTGTCGGCTTCCAGCGGCTGAAGGTCAGGGAGAGTGAGGAGAGAAGGGCAAGGCGCATGGGACGACTCCCGGTCGCTGAACGATGGGTTCAGGTTACGGTGGGGGAGGCCATGCCATACAGATCCAGAAAAATACGATACCAAAGATACAGAAACCCGATAAGGTCATCTGTATGCCCGACTTCGCCGTCATCTGTATCGTGAAGCGACGGTCATGAGCATACACAATGAGGAAAAAGCCCCCGGAGGTTCCATGCACCGCTACGAACGACTGGCCGATCATCTGCGCGAGCGTATCCAGACGGGCTATTACCGACCCGCCGATCGGTTGCCTTCGGTCCGGGCGCTGGCGGCTTCGCATGGCGTCAGCCTATCCACCGTGCAGCACGCTTACCACCAGTTGGAAGATGCCCAACTGATCGAGGCGCGACCCAAGTCGGGCTACTTCGTCTCGCCGCAGCGGGAGCGGCCGCTGCCGCCACCGGCCGGTCGAACGGCGCAGCGGCCAGTGGAAGTCTCCCAGTGGGAGCAGGTCCGTGAGGGCACCTGCGTGCTGCCGGATGCCAGCATGCACAATCTGGGCCGCGGGATGCCGGACATCGATGCGCCGACGCTCAAGCCGCTGCTGCGGGCGCTGTCCCGCGTCAGCCGGCGTCAGGATCTGATCGGGCTCAACTACGATACGCTGCATGGCCGTCCCGAACTGCGCGAGCAGATCGCGCGACTCGCGACCGGTCACGGCTGCCGGCTGCACCCCGACGACATCGTGGTCACCACCGGCTGTCACGAGGCGATCTCGATCGCCATGCGCGCGGTGTGCGAGCCCGGCGGCATCATCGCGGTGGATTCGCCGAGCTTCTATGGTGCGCTGCAGTCGATTCGCGCCTACGGCATGAAGGCGATGGAGATCCCCACCGATCCCGACACCGGGATCAGCCTGGAGGCGCTGGAGCTGGCCCTGGAGCAGTGGCCGATCCGGGCCATCCAGGTGACGCCGACCTGCAACAATCCGCTGGGCTATACGCTGTCGCTCGAACGCAAGCGAGCGCTCTACGCCCTGGCGCAGCGCTTCGATGTGGCGATCATCGAAGACGACGTCTACGGCGATCTCAGCTACGCCTTTCCACGGCCGGCGACGATCAAGTCGTTCGACGAGGATGGTCGGGTGCTGTTGTGCAGTTCGTTTTCCAAGACCCTGGCCCCGGGGCTGCGCATCGGTTGGATCGTGCCTGGCCGCTATCACGAGCGGGCGCTGCACATGAAGTACGTCGGTACCGGCGCCACCGCCACCCACGGGCAGATGGCGGTGGCGGAGTTCATCCGCGAGGGGCACCACGATCCGCACCTGCGCCGGATGCGGGCCCAGTATCAGCGCAATCGCAACCTGATGCTGGACGTGATCGCCGACGCCTTTCCGGCCTCGACCCGGGTCAGCTACCCGGCCGGGGGCTTCATGCTATGGCTGCAGTGCGAGGGGGATATCGACACCGTCGCGCTCAACGAGCGGCTGATGGCGGAGGAGATTCGTATCGCCCCCGGTGTGATGTTCTCCGCCACCGGCAAGTACCGTCACTGCTTGCGTCTCAACCACGCCGTGTTCGACGTCGCGATCGCCCGGGCGGTGGCGCGGGTAGGTGAAATGGTGGGCGAGCAGGCGAGCGAGGGGTGCCGACCCAGGCGCCTGGCCTGAGACATCTGGCCCGGCCGCTGGCGAAAATCCCGGTAAGCCTATTCGGCTCAAAAAATGAGCCATATATGGCCTCCATTCGGCTCACTTGCCGTTTTACTTGCCGATGCAGAAGCTGCCGAAGATTTCGCCGAGCAGGTCGTCGGCGGTGAACTCGCCGGTGATCTCGTTGAGCGACTGCTGGGCGTCGCGCAGATCCTCGGCCAGCAGTTCGCCGGCGGCGGCGCCCTCGAGCTGGGCAGTGCCGTTGGCCAGTGCCTGGGCCGCCCGTTCGAGAGCGTCGAGATGGCGTCGGCGGGCGGAGAAGCGGCCTTCGGTGGTGGCGTCGAAGCCCATCACCGCCTTGAGATGCGCTTTCAGGTTATCCACACCTGCACCGGTCTCCGCCGAGATTCGGATCACCGGAGGCGTTGTGGACAAGTCGACGTCGCTGCCTTCGCCGCTCTGATCGATCTTGTTGCGCACCAGGGTCAATCGGCCGGGGTCGGGCAGGCGCTCGACGAATTCCGGCCAGATCTTCACGGGGTCGAGCGACGCCGTCTCGCGTCCGTCGACCAGCAGCAGCACCCGATCCGCCTTCTCGATCTCCGCCCAGGCGCGCTGGACGCCGATCCTTTCCACGGCATCCGGCGTGTCGCGCAGGCCGGCGGTATCGATCACGTGCAGTGGCATGCCGTCGAGATGGATATGCTCGCGCAGCACATCGCGGGTGGTTCCCTCGATCTCGGTGACGATGGCGCTGTCGCGCTCGGTGAGCCGGTTGAGCAGGCTCGACTTGCCGGCGTTGGGTCGCCCGGCGATCACCACGTTCATGCCCTCGCGCATCAGCGAACCCTGATTGGCGGCGGCACGGACGGTTTCCAGCGTCTGGCGCAGCGTTGCCAGCCTGGCGGCGACCACGCCGTCGGCGAGGAAGTCGATCTCCTCCTCGGGGAAGTCGATGGCGGCTTCGACGTAGAGACGCAGCTGGATCAACTCGCTGACCAGCTGCGAGACGCGCTGCGAGAATTCGCCCTGTAGCGAACGCAGCGCATTTTCCGCCGCGGCCCGTGAGCTGGCGTCGATCAGGTCGGCGATCGCCTCGGCCTGGGCCAGGTCGAGCTTGTCGTTGAGGAAGGCGCGCTCCGAGAATTCGCCCGGCCGGGCCAGCCGTGCGCCCAGTTGCACGCAGCGCTCCAGCAGCATGTCCATCAGTACCGGACCGCCGTGGCCCTGAAGCTCCAGCACGTCCTCGCCGGTGAAGGAGTGGGGGCCGGGGAAGTAGAGGGCGATGCCTTCGTCGATGACGCTACCATCGCCGTGGAACGGCCCGTAATGAGCGTAACGCGGCGTCGGATGATGCCCGAGAATGCGCTCCGCCAGGGCCTTTGCCGACGGCCCCGAAACGCGGACGATGCCGACGCCGCCGCGCCCGGGCGGCGTGGCCAGGGCCGCGATGGTGTCCTGGCGGTAGAGCGGCGCGTTGGTGGAGGGGGGCGGCGCGTTCATGAGCTTCTCCGAGAATCGATGTCGTGGCCGACTTGGCAGGCATTGTCCGGGGGCGCTCCGTGGAATGCCAGCGCTGAAAAGCCAGATCCTGAAACGCCAGACCCCCGCCGGGGCGGGGGTCTGGAGGTGCGGGGGAGATCCGTGTCAGCCCTTGGCTTTCACGGCCTTGCCGTTGCCGGCATCCTCCTTGAGCACCTTGTTGGTGATGAACCACTGCTGCAGGATCGAAATCGAGTTGTTCACGATCCAGTAGATCACCAGGCCGGCCGGGAACCACAGGAAGAAGAAGGTGAAGACGACCGGCAGCATCTTCATGATCTTCGCCTGCATCGGGTCCGGCGGGGTCGGATTCAGGAACTGCTGCAACAGCATGGTGCCGCCCATGATGATCGGCAGGATGAAGTACGGGTCCTTGGCCGAGAGATCGTTGATCCACAGCATGAACGGCGCGTGGCGCAGTTCGACCGACTCCATCAGCATCCAGTAGAGCGCGATGAACACCGGCATCTGAATGACCATCGGCAGGCAGCCTCCCAGAGGATTGATCTTCTCCTTCTGGTAGAACTTCATCATCTCCTGCGACATGCGCTGGCGATCGTCGCCGTACTGCTCCTTGAGCCGTTTCATCTCCGGGCCCATCTTGCGCATCCGCGCCATCGACTTGTAGGCCTTGGCGGCGAGCGGGAACAGCACGATCTTGACGCAGACGGTCAGCAGGACGATGGACCAGCCCCAGTTGCCGATCAGGCCATGGATCTTCTCCAGCAGCCAGAACAGCGGGTTGGCCAGGAACCATAGCCAGCCGAAGTCGACGGTCAGCTCCAGGTTCGGTGCCACCGCCTCGAGACGGTCCTGGACCTTCGGGCCCACGAACAGGGTGGCGGCGAGCGTCGCCTGCTGGCCGGGTTCGATGGTCCGGTTGGGTCCGGCAAAGGCGGCGACGGTGCGGTCGCGATTGTCGACGTTGCCGTAGTAGAGGTTCTGCTGGTCGGGATTCGGCACCCAGGCGGAGGTGAAGTAGTGCTGGATCATCGCGACCCAGCCACCTTTCACGTCGCGGTTCTGGAAGTTGCCCTTGCGGATATCCTCGAAGTCGACCTTGCTGTACTTCTCGTCCGGCGAGGAGAACGCGGCGCCCAGGAACGAGTGCATGCCGACGCCCTGGCCGCTGGTTGGGTCGGGACTCTGATCGCGGGCCAACTGGCCGATGAAGCGGGCGGTGACCGGTTGCTGGCTCTCGTTGTCGATCAGGTATTCGACCTTGACCGCGTAGTCGTCACGCTTGATGACGAAGCGCTTGACGATATCGACGCCGTTGACGCTGCCATGCAGGTCGACATTGATCGAGTCTTCACCTTCGCTGAGCTGGTAGCTGTTCTGGTCGGCGGTGAACGGGATCCGGCCGGAGTGGCCCTCGATCTGCAGCCCCGACTTGGCCACGTAGCTGCGCACGTTGTTGTCGCTGAGCAGAACGAAGGGCGTGTCGGAGTCGAGCGCCTGGTCATGACCGAACAGCGCAGCGTAGACGATATCGCCGCCGTTGGGATTGATGCGCAGGTCCAGCACGTCGCTCTGAACCTGGATCAGGTTGCTGCCTTTGGCCGGATCGGCGCCGGCAGGCATGTCGTCCTGAATCGGCTTGGCATTGCCGCTGCTGTCCGTCGGCGCGGACAGGGCGCTGCCCTCGCCGTCATCGCCGTTACCCGATGAAGCGGCCATCTCCGGCGCCGGGTTGTTCACGACATGCTGACCGTAGTCCTGATTCCACTGCATGATCAGCAGGTAGGCCAGCACGGCCAACGGAATCACGAAAAGGAGTCGTTTCAAATCCATATAGGGGTCTGCCCGGTAAGGGAATGGGTCGGTGGGCGCCGGGCATCGGCGATCGACCGGCGAAGTACGCCGGTGCTCCCCGGCCTTTGGCGCGGGGATGTCCGATCAGGAAGACGAAACGTCTTGACGCATCTGGCGAGCGGACTTCTCCAGACGTCGCCACATGCCATCGAGCTGGCGGGCGACGCTGGCGTTGTCCAGCTCATGTACCCCTCGTCGCGCGAGTATGACGATATCCACTGCCGGTAAACGATGCTGTTGATGGCGAATGGACTCGCGCACGAGGCGCTTGAGACGATTGCGGTCGACGGCACGGCGCACGTTCTTCTTGCTGAAGATCAACCCGATCCGTGGATGGCCCAACGCGTTGGGTCGGGCCAACGCCAGCAATCCTTTACCATGGACCTTGTAGGGAGCGTGGTCGAAGACGTGCTTGTAGTCCCCGGCATTCAGCAACCGCAGTTGCCGGGGAAAACGCTGATCGGACACCCGGCGTCCGATCAGGCGCTCAGGCGTTTGCGGCCTTTGGCACGGCGACGGGCAATGACCTGGCGGCCGTTCTTGGTGGCCATGCGGGCGCGAAAACCGTGGACGCGCTTACGCTTCAGAACGCTGGGCTGGAAGGTGCGTTTCATAGCTACTGATTCCCAATTAGTTGATTTCTAAAGAAAACTGGTTGAAGCGGGATGCCCGACGCGTTTGCGGGAAGCGGGCTCACTCGACTCAAGAGCGGGAATTCTAGTGAATCCGCGGTTCGGGTGCAATTTTTCCGTGAATTATCCACACCCCGTTGTGAGTGAATCCCCGACCGTCGCGCCTCTGGCTGGAGCGCGGTGACGTGGGCGGGCATCGACGATTTCCGTGGCGATGCCGGCCACCGGATCCGGGAGTGAGATCGAAGTTCCTCGAGAGTGTCAATCACACCATGTGGTTAACGGTGGGGATAACCTTTGTGGATAACCCTATTAAACCATTATATTTCATTGAGTTGATATGATTTTCAGGTTGTGGGGAAGTTGCGCACGACCCGTGCATAGGGTGAGGATCGCCAGCCGGGCGGCGAGCTCGTTCCTACCCCTTTTTCCACGTCAATTACCCTGGCCATCCACAGCATTGGCTGCCGTGCGAGGCAACTTATCCACAATCGTTGGAAAGTCGACTTCGTGTGGATAACCTGACAGGCCGACGCTACAATGTGCGGCCGTTTTTTCCATTCTCTTTCTCTCAACGTTCGGTGAGGTCGTGTGTCTGTCGCTCTCTGGCAACAATGTCTGAACTCGCTGCAGGATGAGTTGAGCTCTCAGCAATTCAACACCTGGATTCGTCCTCTGCAGGCGGAGGACGGCGAAGTGGACGAACTCTGTCTGCTGGCCCCCAATCGCTTCGTCCGTGATTGGGTCAGCGACAAGTACCTGAAGCGGATCAACGAACTGTTGCGCGAAGTTGCCTCCAGCAGCAAGCCTCCCAAGGTCCACCTGACGGTGGGGAGCCGGCGGGCCGCAGCGGTGTCGCCGCGAGACCTGGGGGCGCCGGTTTCCGCCCCGAGTCGCCAGCCTCAGCGATCCACGGCGCCGGGGGTACAGACGAGCCCGCGCTCGAACGAGGCGGCCGAGGAGAAGCAGCTCGATCGAACGCGTGAGCGCGAGGAGGGCGGGCGACGCAGCAACGAGCGCCAGGTGCAGGTCGAGGGGAGTCTCAAGCACGGCAGCGGACTCAATCCCAACTTCACCTTCGAAACCTTCGTCGAGGGCAAGTCGAACCAGCTGGCGCGGGCCGCCTCGCGTCAGGTCTCCGAGAACCCCGGCGGGGCCTACAATCCACTGTTCCTCTACGGAGGCGTGGGGCTGGGCAAGACCCACCTGATGCATGCCGTGGGCAACCATCTCGCGGGTCTCAGGGACAACGCCAAGGTGGTCTATCTCCACTCGGAGCGCTTCGTCGCCGACATGGTCAAGGCGCTGCAGCTCAACGCGATCAATGATTTCAAGCGTTTCTATCGTAGCGTCGATGCGCTGCTGATCGACGATATCCAGTTCTTTGCCGGCAAGGAGCGCTCTCAGGAGGAGTTCTTCCACACGTTCAACGCCTTGCTGGAAGGCGGGCAGCAGATGATCCTGACCTCGGATCGCTATCCCAAGGAGATCAGCGGCGTCGAGGAGCGGCTGAAGTCGCGCTTCGGCTGGGGGCTGACGGTGGCGATCGAGCCGCCGGAACTCGAAACCCGAGTGGCGATACTGATGAAGAAGGCGGATCAGGCCGAGGTCGATCTGCCCCACGATGCGGCGTTCTTTATCGCCCAGAAGATCCGCTCCAACGTGCGCGAGCTGGAAGGGGCGCTCAAGAAGGTGATCGCCGACTCCCACTTCATGGGCAAGCCGATCACCCAGGATTTCATCCGCGAGTCGCTCAAGGATCTGCTGGCGCTGCAGGACAAGCAGGTCGGGATCGAGAACATCCAGCGTACGGTGGCGGAGTACTACAAGATCAAGCTGGCCGACCTGCTCTCCAAACGCCGCTCACGTTCGGTGGCGCGGCCGCGCCAGGTGGCGATGGCGCTGGCCAAGGAGCTGACCAACCACAGCTTGCCCGAGATTGGCGACGCCTTCGGCGGCCGCGACCACACGACGGTGCTGCACGCCTGTCGCAAGGTCGTGGCGCTCAAGGAAGAGAGCGCGGATATCCGCGAGGACTACAAGAATCTGATGCGATTGCTGACCAGTTGAGTCGACGTGGGGCGAATTCCCTGGCCGCGGGGATTGCTAGCGACGCCCGGCACGGCAAGAATGGGACGGCGCGGCCCGACGGTTTTCCTCGTCCGTCCCATGACTCAAAGCGATCCACCGGTTACCGGATTCAACTTCAGGCTTATTGAACCAACAACGGAGCCCCAATGAAATTTTCCATCTCTCGCGAAGCCCTGCTGCGCCCGCTGACGCTGGTGGCCGGGGTGGTCGAGCGCCGCCAGACGCTGCCGGTGCTCTCCAATGTGCTGATCGAAGTCCAGAACGAACAACTGGCACTGACCGGTACCGATCTCGAGGTGGAATTGATCGGCCGTGCCACGCCGGCGCTGGTGGACGAGCCAGGCTCCGTCACGGTGCCCGCGCGCAAGCTGATGGATATCTGCAAGTCGCTGCCGGACCAGTCCGACATCAGCTTCTCGCTGGAGGACGGCCGCGTCGTGCTGCGCGCCGGGCGTTCGCGCTTTACGCTCTCCACGCTGCCGGTGGCCGAATTCCCCAATATCGAAGACGGTCAGAACGACACCACGCTGTCGCTGCCGCGCGGCACGCTGAAGTATCTGATCGATGCGACCTCGTTCGCCATGGCCCAGCAGGACGTGCGCTACTACCTCAACGGCATGCTGCTGGAGCTGGCCAACCACCTGGTGCGCACGGTCGCCACCGACGGCCACCGCCTGGCGGTCTGCGAGCGCAGCGCCGACATCGAGATGGAGGCGTCGCGCAAGCTGATCGTGCCGCGCAAGGGCGTACTGGAGCTGACGCGTCTGCTCGACGGCAGCGACGAGCCGGTCGAACTGATGCTGGGTTCCAACCACATCCGCGCCAACACCGGCGAGTTCACCTTCACTTCCAAGCTGGTCGACGGCAAGTTCCCCGACTACGACCGGGTCATCCCCAAGGGCGGCGACAAGGTCTTCATCGCCGAGCGCGGCGAGCTGCGCCAGAACCTGGCACGTACGGCGATCCTCTCCAACGAGAAGTACCGCGGCGTGCGCCTGCACCTCGAGGAGAACAACCTCAAGGTGATGGCCAACAATCCCGAGCAGGAAGAGGCCGAGGAGAACGTCAGCATCGAGTACTCGGGCGACGCGCTGGAGATCGGCTTCAACGTCGGCTATCTGATCGACGTGCTCAACGTGCTGGATGCCGACCGCATGCAGATGACGCTCTCCGACGCCAACAGTTCGGCGCTGATGGAAGAGCCGGGCGGTGGGGATGCGCGCTACGTCGTCATGCCGATGCGCCTCTGAGTGCAGGAAGTGGCTGCGCTCGATCATGCTTTGTTAAAAACCGGCGAACCTTGCTCACTTATACCCACATAAGCTCCGCTGGTTCGCCGATTTTTGCCGCGCCTGATCGTCGCTCGCCAACTTCTTCCATCTCGGCGGTTAAATGTTCGGGTGCTTCTTTCCACGCTGCCCGCGGTCCGGGCGTTTCCTCTCGTCTCTTGCCATGAGTTGTCACGTGCCATGCCGCTCGATCGGTTGAGTTTCCACGGCCTGCGCAATCTGGATCTCCTCGAGATGACGCCCGGGCCGCACATCAATCTGATCACCGGGCCCAACGGCAGCGGCAAGACGTCGCTGCTGGAGGGCATCCACGTGCTCGGCATGGCGCGTTCGTTCCGGACCCAGAAGCTCAAGTCGCTGATCGACCACGATGCCGACGAGGTGACGCTGTTCGGGCGGGTGGCCGGCGATCCGCCACTGCCGGTCGGGGTACGCCGCCGCCGCGATAGCGCCGAACTCGAGCTGCGGGTCAATGGCGA
Source organism: Salinicola sp. (assembly GCA_002695065.1). Taxonomy (GTDB): domain Bacteria; phylum Pseudomonadota; class Gammaproteobacteria; order Pseudomonadales; family Halomonadaceae; genus Salinicola. Next base: position 44,472 of record NZNW01000065.1, read on the forward strand.
ACGCGCCGCGCGGATCACCCAGTTGGCCGAGGCGCTGCCGCTGCAGTTGATCAACCCCGATGCCTTCCGTCTTCTCGAAGGCTCGCCGGCCGCCCGGCGCGAGTTCCTCGACTGGGGCGTGTTCCATGCAGAGCGGGAGTTCCTGGACAGCTGGAAGCGTGTCAGAAGGGCCTTGAAACATCGGAATGCCCTGCTCAGACATGATAGAATCGACGTCCAGTCGATACATGTCTGGGAGCGTGAACTCGCCCACTGGAGCGAGCGTCTGGACGGGCTGCGCGCGAGCTACATGACGCGCTTCGTGCCGGTGTTCGAAGAGACCCTGGCGGCACTGCTGCCACTGCCGGATCTGACGCTGCGCTACTCGCGGGGCTGGGATCGGCAGCGCGCCCTGCTAGAGGTGTTCGAGGCCGGGCGCGATACCGATCGCCAGATGGGCTTCACCCAGCAGGGACCACAGCGTGCCGACCTGCGCATCCGCGTCGGCCGCCACCCTGCGGTGGAGGTGCTGTCGCGCGGCCAGCAGAAGCTGGTGGTCAGCGCGCTGAAACTGGCCCAGGGGCGCCTGCTCGAGCAGTTGACGGGAGGCACCTGCCTTTACCTGATCGACGACCTGCCGGCGGAGCTCGACGGCGATCATCGGCGGATCTTCTGCCAGTGGTTGGAGCGGCTCAACTGTCAGGTCTTCATCACCAGCGTCGATCGCGAGGCGCTGGCCGACGTCTGGCAGCCACAAACGGATGTCGTGGCATCGAAACTGGCCGGCGGGCGGCTGCATTCGGAATGATTTCACCATGGAGTGAGCAATGAGCGAACAGGCCTACGATTCATCGAGCATCAAGGTCCTCAAGGGATTGGACGCGGTGCGCAAGCGTCCCGGCATGTACATCGGCGATACCGATGACGGCACCGGGCTGCACCACATGGTGTTCGAGATCGTCGACAACTCCATCGACGAAGCGCTGGCCGGTCATTGCAGCGAGATCCGGATCGTCATCCATCCGGACGAGTCGGTGACCGTCTCCGACGACGGCCGCGGCATTCCCACCGACATCCACGCCGAGGGCGTCTCCGCGGCCGAGGTCATCATGACCGTGCTCCACGCCGGCGGGAAGTTCGACGACAACTCCTACAAGGTGTCCGGCGGTCTGCACGGCGTCGGGGTCTCGGTGGTCAATGCGCTTTCGGAACAGCTCAAGCTGACCATCTGGCGCAACAACCAGGTTCACGAACAGATCTATCACCACGGCGTGCCGCAGGCGCCGCTGACCGTGGTCGGCGATACCGAGAAGTCCGGTACCCAGATCAGCTTCAAGCCGTCCAGCGACACCTTCGCCAATATCGAGTTCCATTACGACATTCTCGCCAAGCGCCTGCGCGAGCTGTCGTTCCTGAACTCCGGCGTCGCCATCCGGCTGGTCGACGAGCGCGACGGTCGCGAGGAGCTGTTCCACTATGAAGGTGGCCTCAAGGCGTTCGTCGATCACCTCAACACCAATCGCACCACGATCAACCCGGTCTTTCACTTCGAGATCCAGCGCGAAGACGGTATCGCCGTGGAAGTGGCGATGCAGTGGAACGACACCTTCACCGAGAACGTGTTCTGCTACACCAACAATATCCCGCAGCGTGACGGCGGCACCCACATGGCAGGCTTCCGCGCGGCGCTGACGCGCACCCTCAATAGTTACATCGAGGCGGAAGATATCCAGAAGAAGGCCAAGGTGGCGACCGCCGGCGACGATGCCCGCGAAGGTCTCACCGCGATCATCTCGGTCAAGGTGCCGGATCCCAAGTTCTCGTCGCAGACCAAGGACAAGCTGGTCTCTTCCGAGGTGAAGACAGCGGTGGATCAGGAACTGAGCCGTCAGTTCTCCGACTACCTGATCGAGCATCCCAACGAGGCCAAGGCGATCGTCAGCAAGATGATCGATGCCGCCCGTGCCCGCGAAGCCGCCCGCAAGGCCCGCGACATGACGCGGCGCAAGGGCGCGCTGGATATCGCAGGGCTCCCCGGCAAGCTGGCCGACTGCCAGGAGAAGGACCCCGGCCTCTCCGAACTCTACCTGGTGGAGGGCGACTCCGCCGGCGGCAGCGCCAAGCAGGGTCGCGATCGCCGCACCCAGGCGATCCTGCCGCTGAAGGGCAAGATTCTCAACGTCGAGAAGGCGCGCTTCGACAAGATGCTCTCTTCCGCCGAGGTGGGCACCCTGATCACCGCACTGGGCTGCGGCATCGGGCGCGAGGAGTTCAACCCGGACAAGCTGCGTTACCACTCGATCATCATCATGACCGATGCCGACGTCGACGGCTCGCATATCCGCACGTTGCTGCTGACCTTCTTCTTCCGCCAGATGCCGGAGCTGATCGAGCGCGGCCACGTCTTCATCGCCCAGCCGCCGCTCTACAAGATCAAGCGCGGCAAGCAGGAGATGTACCTGAAGGACGAGCAGGCGATGACCGACTACCTCACCACCACGGCGCTGGATGGCGGGCGGCTCTACGTCAACGCGGACTCGCCGGGAATCGCGGGCGAGAACCTGGAAGCGCTGGTCAATCAGTATCGTGACGTGATGAAGCGCATCGACCGGCTGTCGCGGGTCTATCCCAACGCCGTGCTGCGCAAGATGGTCCACGCGGCCAAGCTCGACGAAACCAATCTCGACGACCGCGCCACCATGCAGAACTGGATCGATGAGCTCCAGGTGGCGATGGACTCGCTGATCGCCCATGAGGGCGGTCCGCGCTATACCTTCCAGCTGCAGGAAGACACCGAGCGCGGCCTGTGGATGCCGAGCGTGTCGCTCACCGCCCACGGTGTCACCACCGATTACGTGTGGGGTATCGACTTCTTCCGCAGCGCCGACTATCGCGCGCTGGCCAACCTGGGCGAGACCCTGGACGGCCTGATCGAAGAGGGCGCCTATATCGCCCGCGGCGAGCGCCAGAAGCCGATCGACAACTTCTACGACGCGCTGGAGTGGCTTATGCTGGAAGCGCAACGCGGGCTCAGCATCCAGCGCTACAAGGGGCTGGGGGAGATGAACCCGGACCAGCTGTGGGAAACCACCATGGATCCAGGTTCACGGCGTATGCTGCGGGTCTCCATCGAGGATGCCGTCGCCGCCGACCAGATGTTCAACACCCTGATGGGTGACGAGGTCGAACCGCGTCGCGATTTCATCGAGCGCTTCGCGCTGGTGGCCAATCTGGATATCTAGGGCCTGTTCACACGATACGTCGCGGCCGCTTGGGATAATGTGAACAGGCCCTGGCATCGCGTCACCATCGCAGTCCTGTCGAATCAGCGCTCATCCTTCGGGATGGGCCGTTTTTTTATCTCCCTGGCGCGGTCGCTGTCTCCCCGGATATGGATCGGCCGCGACATCGGCGAGTCGCGATATAGCGCATTGGTCGATACGACTTAGGGTTGAGAGCCCAAGCCTCCCCACCCGTAAACCGCACCACCATGCGCGGTGGCGTCGGGCAGCGGGGCTCGATGCGGCCAGGTGTGCGTCCATGGTTGTATTGTTAGGCAAAAGCGGTTGGGCAATAGTCGCGATCACCCCACCAAGACATCGAATAAAGTGGGCCGTTTCGTAAAAGAACGAGATACCGCTCCCCAACAAGAAGAGGAATCGAAGGGATGCACGCCAATCGAAACAAGACCGTCATGAATTGCCTGGGACTGGCTCTGCTGCCATTTGCGTTGGCGCTGCCGACGAGTGTGCTGGCTGCCGATACCGCCGCCAACGGCGAGGTCGAGGTGCTCAACTGGTGGACCTCGGGCAGCGAGGCCAAGGCGCTGGGCGCGCTCAAGGATGGGCTGTCGGATCAGGGGATCGGCTGGAAGAACATGCCGGTGGCGGGCGGCGCCGGCACCAACGCCATGGCCGTGCTGCGCTCGCGCATCACCTCGGGCAATCCGCCGACGGCGGCCCAGGTGCTCGGCTACGATGCCCAGGACTGGGCCGAGCGCGACGCCTTGAGTTCGCTCGACGAGGTCGCCGAGGCGGGCAAGTGGGACGAGGTCTTCCCGCAGCCGCTGCAGGAGTTCGCCAAGTACGATGGCCACTGGATCGGGGCGCCGTTCGAGATCCATTCGACCAACTGGGTCTGGGCCAACAAGGCGTTGATGGATGAGCTGGATATCGAGCAGCCCAGGACCTGGGAGGATTTCATCGCCTCGCTGAAGAAGGCCAAGGACGCGGGCTACACCGGCCTGGCCTACGGCGGCCAGCCATGGCAGGACACCACGGTGTTCGAGAACGTGGTGCTCGCCACCGGGGGCGCCGACTTCTACCGCAAGGCGATGATCGACCTGGATCCCGAGGCGCTGAACTCCACCACCATGGCCCAGGCGTTCGACCACCTGCGCGAGCTGCTGAAGTACAAGGATGACAACTCGCCCGGCCGCGACTGGAACCTGGCCACGGCGATGGTCATCAACGGCAAGGCGCTCTACCAGATCATGGGCGACTGGGCGAAAGGCGAGTTCCTCAATGCCAATCTCGAGCCGGGCAAGGACTTCATGTGCTTCCGCACCCCGGGCACCCAGGACGCCGTGACCTTCAACAGCGACCTGATGATCATGTTCGATACCGATGACGCCCAGCAGCAGCAGATGCAGCAGGCCATGGCCACGATCATCGGCTCGCCCGAGTTCCAGATCGCCTTCAGCCAGATCAAGGGCTCGGTGCCGGCGCGCATGGATCTCTCCGCCGACAAGCTGGACGCCTGCGCCCAGCGCGGTTACGAGCAGGTCAAGGCCGCGGCCGAGAACCACACGCTGATGGGCAGCATGGCGCACGGCTATGCCGCGCCGGCGTCGGTCAAGAACGCCGTCTTCGACATCATCTCCTCCTTCGTCAACAGCGACATGCCCAGCGACGTCGCCGCCGAGCAGCTGGCGATGGCGGTGCAGGGCGCAACGTCCTGATGATCGGCCCCGCCGTCAGGCGGGGCGTCTCGTTCACGAGCCGAGAGTGATGTGATGTCCAATGCTTCTCCGGAGCGGGACGGCGGAGCGCGGGAGCGCCTGCAGCGCTGGCTACCCAAGCTGGTGCTGTCGCCTTCCTGCGTTCTGGTCCTGTTCTTCGTCTATGGCTTCATCGCCTGGACCAGCTACATCTCGTTCAGCGACTCCGGCATGATGCCGGACTACACCTGGGTCGGCTTGCACCAGTGGTCGCGGTTGTGGACCTCCTGGACCTGGGGGATCGCGCTGCACAACATCTGGGTCTTCGGGCTTCTGTATATCGTCAGTTGCATCGTGCTGGGCCTGATACTGGCGATCCTGCTCGACCAGCGGATCCGGGCCGAAGGCGTGCTGCGCACCATCTATCTCTACCCGATGGCGCTCTCCTTCATCGTCACCGGCACCGCCTGGCAGTGGTTTCTCAACCCCGGGCTGGGGCTGGAGAAGACCATGCACGACCTGGGCTGGCAGAGCTTCAGCTTCAACTGGCTGATCGATTCCAACATGGCGATCTACACCGTGGTGATCGCTGCGGTCTGGCAGGCCACCGGCTTCGTCATGGCGATGTTCCTGGCGGGGTTGCGCGGCATCGACGGCGAGATGATCAAGGCCGCGCAGATCGACGGCGCCCCGGCCTGGAAGATCTACGCACGGATCATCATCCCCCAGCTTCGACCGGTCTTCCTGAGCGCGGTCGTGGTGCTGGCGCACCTGGCGATCAAGAGCTTCGACCTGATCGTGGCGATGACCGGTGGCGGGCCGGGCAATGCCACCGCGGTGCCGGCGACCTTCATGTACTCCTACGCCTTTTCGCGCAACGAAATGGGCATCGCCGCGGCCAGCGCGGTGTTCATGCTGGCGGTGATCGCCGCGCTGATCATCCCCTATCTCTACTCCGAGCTGCGGGAGCCCCGATCATGAGTGCCGCTTCCCCCACCGCACGCCGGGGTCTCGCGACCCGGGCCGTGCTCTACGCGATCCTGGCGCTGTTTGCGATCGTCTATCTGATGCCGCTCTACGTGATGCTGACCACGTCGTTCAAGACGCTGGAGGAGATCCATCAGGGCAACATGCTGGCGCTACCCGGCCAGTGGACCCTGGACCCCTGGCGGGAAGCCTGGGGCAGCGCCTGCATCGGTCTCGAGTGCAACGGCGTGCACGGCTACTTCTTCAACAGCATCAAGATCGTGGTGCCGGCGGTGCTGATCTCCGGGCTGCTGGGCGCGTTCAACGGCTACGTGCTGACCAAGTGGAAGTTTCGCGGCCACAAGATCGTATTCGGCCTGATGCTGTTCAGCTGCTTCATCCCGTTCCAGATCATTCTGTTGCCGATGGCCCGGGTGCTGGGGATTCTGCATCTGGCCAACAGCACCGGTGGGCTGGTGCTGGTCCACATCGTCTACGGCATCGGGTTCACCACACTGTTCTTCCGTAACTTCTACGCCAGTTTTCCGGATGAACTGGTACGGGCGGCGCAGCTCGATGGCGCCGGCTTCTTCACCATCTTCTTCCGGATCCTGCTGCCGGCCTCGGTGCCGATCATCGTGGTCACCATCATCTGGCAGTTCACCAACGTCTGGAACGACTTCCTGTTCGGCGTCTCGTTCGCGTCCGGCGACAGCGCGCCGATCACGGTGGCACTCAACAATCTGGTCAACAGCTCCACCGGGGTGAAGGCCTATAACGTCAACATGGCGGCAGCGATGGTGGCGGCGGTGCCGACGCTCATCGTCTATATCCTCGCGGGCAAGTATTTCCTGCGCGGGTTGATGTCGGGATCGGTCAAGGGCTGAGGATCACATGAGCTTTCTGCATATCAACAACGTTCACAAGCGCTTCGGCGAGACCCATGTCCTGAAGGGCATCGACATCGCGATCGAGCAGGGCGATTTTCTGGTACTGGTGGGGCCGTCGGGCTGCGGCAAGTCGACACTTTTGAACATGATCGCCGGACTCGACTCGATCAGCGAGGGCGAGCTGCTGCTCGACGGCCGCTGCATCAACGACGTGCACCCCTCCCGGCGCGATATCGCCATGGTGTTCCAGTCCTACGCGCTCTATCCGAGCATGACGGTGGCGGGCAACATCGGTTTCGGGCTGGAGATGCGCAAGGTCCCGCGCAAGCAGCGCCGCGAAGCGGTCGACCGGGTCGCCAAGCTGCTGCAGATCGAGAACCTGCTCGACCGCAAGCCGGGGCAACTTTCCGGCGGCCAGCGCCAGCGCGTGGCGATGGGGCGGGCGCTGGTGCGCGATCCGCAGCTGTTCCTGTTCGACGAACCGCTGTCGAACCTGGATGCCAAGCTGCGCGTCGACATGCGCACCGAGATCAAGCAGCTCCACCAGCGCCTCGGCACCACCATCGTCTACGTCACCCACGACCAGATCGAGGCGATGACGCTGGCTTCGCGGATCGCCGTCATGCGTGGCGGCGAGCTGCAGCAGCTGGGGACGCCGCAGGCGGTCTACGACGATCCCAACAACCTGTTCGTCGCCGGTTTCATGGGCTCGCCGTCGATGAACCTGATCAAGGCGCGAATCGTCGAGCAGGGTGGGCTGCCGGTTGCCCAGGTGGCGACGGACGATTCCACCCTGACGCTGCCAGTCGTGCGCGACCGTGACGCACTGCGCGACTGGTGCGACCGCGACGTCATCCTGGGCCTTCGGCCCGAGGCGATCACCGACCCGGCCAGTGCCAATCATGGCGAAGGCAACATCCACGAAGCGGAACTGCCGGTCGCGCTGGTCGAGCCGACCGGGGCGGATCTCTACGTGGTGACGACGCTGGGCGGGACCCACGTCAATGCCCGCATGCGCCCCGGCACGCCGCTACGCTCGGGCGAGCGAACCCGGTTTGCCTTCGACGTCTCGCGCATGGTGGTGTTCGATCCCGACTCCGAGCAGCGCATTCGCGACGAGCGCACCGCGGAGACCACGCCGCTCGAGGAGACGGCCTGACGGGAGGAGGAGGGCGCCGAGCGCCGCTCAGCGCTGCAGGGCGACGAACTCGCGGATGCCCTCGGCCAGGCGCCGCCCTTGGCGTTCCAGCGCTTCGCCTTCGACCATGCCGACGCCGAGTATCAAACCGCGTCGAGGATCCCCCGGCCCACAGACCCGGCTCAGCGGCCGGGCCACCAGGTGATGCCGATTCAGTAGATGCTGCGACAGGCGCTCGTCGTCGAGGGTCGGAGCCAGCGACAGACTCAGGCTGATATTGCCGGCCGGAGGCGAGATATCGGCGACGCCTGGGGTGCCGACCAGCAGCTCGTGCAGTCGCTGCTGGCGCTCCAGGTAGGCTTGCGCCATGCGCCGACACCAGCGGTCGAGATCGCCATCGTCGATGAACGCGGCGAGTACCGCCTGATCGAGCAGGCGGCCTTCGCGAAAGACACCGGTGCGCACCCGGTTGATGGCGGTGCTGAGCCCCCTCGGCACGATCAGGTACCCCAGACGCAATCCCGGAAACATCAGCTTGGAGAACGAGCCGATCAGGATCTGGTTGCCGGTTTCCGGGTCGAACGCCAGCTCACGATGATCGCCGTCGCCGAACTCGTAGTCATCCTCCAGGATCCAGTCCGGTTCGAGAGCATCGATCAATTCTTGTTTGTGAGCACTTACCGATGCCACACCCAACGGATAATGGTGGGTGCCGGTGAAGTAGAGCAGTCTGGGGCGTGGCCGAGGCAGGGCGCCGACATAACCGTGACGCGGCTCCCAGATGGCGTGGTCTATCTCGAGGCCGCCGGCCTGGAAGACGTTGCGCGCACCCCAGTAGAACGGCGAATCCATGACCGCGCGATCGCCGTCATCGGCCAGCGTCAGCGCGCATAGCTGCAAGCCGTGATGGGCGCCCTCGGTGATGACGATCTGGTCCAGCCCACAGTCGATGCCTCGCCACCGGGCGAGATAGCCGGCGATGGCACGTTTCAAGGGGCCGTAGCCGCCCGAGGCGTAGGAGAGCAGCAGCGTGTTGTGGGGGACGGTGATCCGGGAGTAGAGCTGGCGCCAGCGGGCGATGGGGAAGTGCGCGATATCGGGAACGCCTGGCACGAAGGCACCGCTCTGTAGCGGGCTGGCCCCCACATCGTGCAGCAACTCGCCGGCGCGGCGGGAAATCGGCCCGATCTCGGCAACCCGTCGCCCCCGCCCGGGTGAGTGCTTGCATACCCAGGTGCCCTTGCCGTGGTCGGTCACCAGATGCCCCTGGCGGATCAGATTCTCGATGACGCCCGCCAGCGTGTTGCGGGCCATGCCGAGCGCGTCACACAGCGTGCGATGCCCGGGCAGCCGCTGGCCGTCCTGCCACCGCTGCTCGATCAGCGTCAGCAGGGTCTGCTCGAGACGGCAGTACTTGGTCAGATGGTCGGGCTGGGCCAGGTAGCTTTGCCGGATATGGTCCAGCGCCTGACGACGGTCGTCCATGGCCTACCTCACGAGAGACGCGGAAACGTCCGCGGATTATGGGGGGAGAGCCCCATGTGGTCCACCGCCATCGGGAAGTGGTCTAGTCCCGGTCACGCATCGGGGTGATAGCGTGGCGTCAGGGCCGACTCCCGCGGTCGACCGACCCCGGGGTTCGGCCTATCAAAAACAACCTGAAGAGACCCACTCATGTCGAACGCTTCTCAACCCCCGGAGCTCGTGCGAGTCCTCGCACGGGCCGATGTCCTAGCCCTGGCTTTCGGCGCCATGATCGGTTGGGGCTGGATAGTCCTCACCGGTAGCGCCATCCTCGATGGCGGTAGCGTGGGCGCGATACTCGCTTTCGTCATCGGCGGCATCGCGGTGCTGCTGGTGGGGCTGACCTATGCCGAGCTGGCGTCGGCGATGCCCCAGGTCGGCGGCGAGCATGTCTACAGCTATCGCGCGCTCGGCCATTTCGCCTCGTTCGTCTGCACCTGGAGCATCGTGCTGGGGTACGTCAGCGTGGCGTCGTTCGAGGCGGTGGCGCTGCCGACGGTCGTCGAGCACCTGTTCCCCGGCTATGCCGTGGGCGACCTGTGGACCGTCGCCGGCTGGGACGTCAAGGCGACCTGGGTCGCGGTGGGCGTGCTCGGTTCGCTGGTGATGATGGCCGTCAACTACGTGGGGATCTCCACCGCTGCGCTGCTGCAGAAGGTCGTCACCGGGCTGATCCTGGTGGCGGGGGTGATGTTCGTGACCGGATCGCTGTTCACCGGCGACGGCGGCAACATGCAGCCGCTGTTCGCCAGCGGTGAACACGGCGCCGTCGGCGGCATCGTGGCGGTACTGGTGCTGGTCCCGTTCCTGTTCGTCGGTTTCGACGTGATTCCCCAGGCGGCCGAAGAGATCAACCTGCCATTCCGCGATATCGGCAAGGTGCTGGTGCTCTCGGTCATCATGGCGGTGTGCTGGTATACCCTGATCATTCTCGGCACCAGCCTGATGCTCGACAACGAGGCGCTGCAGGGCAGCTCGCTCAGCGTCCCGGACGCGATGACGGCGGTGTTCGATGGGGCCTGGGCGGGCAATCTGATGGTGCTGGCGGGCATCGCCGGGATCATCACCAGCTGGAACGCGTTCTACATCGGCGGTTCGCGGGCGATCTATGCCCTGGCGCATTCCGGCATGCTGCCCGCCTTCCTGGGCAAGCTGCATCCACGCTACAAGACCCCCACCAACGCGATCATCCTGATCGGCGTGCTCTCCACCGCGGCGCCTTTCTTCGGACGTCCGGCGCTGGTCTGGCTGGTCGATGCCGGCGGCCTGGGCATCGTGCTCGCCTATCTGTTCGTGGCGCTGTCGTTCGTCATCCTGCGCTATCGCGAACCCGACATGCCGCGCCCCTATCATGTCGGTGCCGGCAAGCTGGTCGGTGTGCTGGCGGTGCTGCTGTCACTGGGCATGACCTGTCTCTACCTGCCCGGCAGCCCGTCGGCGCTGACTTCCATCGAGTGGTCCATCTTCGGCGGCTGGATGATCGCCGGATTGGCACTGTACGGATGGGCCCGGCGGCACTACGGTCGAGAGATGGGCGATCGCCTCATTCGGGCAGCCTACGATAAAGCCTGATCCCGATTTCATGGCGCGCCGCCTGCCGAAACCGACGACGACGCGCGATTCACGTTAGCGGCACCCGATGCCGTGTCAGGAGGAGTGTTCCATGGCTAATGCATCCATGACCAATGCAGAACTCAACGAACTCAAGCAGCGCTACGTGGCCAGCGGTGCGGCCAGCCCGGCGGTCGAGTTCGCCGCGCGGGCGGAGAACGCCGAGCTCTGGGACGAGGATGGCAAGCGCTTCATCGATTTCGCCGGCGGTATCGGCGTGCTCAACATCGGTCACCGCCACCCCAAGGTGGTCGAGGCGGTCAAGGCCCAGCTCGACAAGGTGATGCACACCTGCCAGACGGTCATGCCCTACGAGGGCTACGTGCGGGTGGCGCAGAAGCTCAGCGAGGTGACGCCGGTGCGCGGCCACGCCAAGGTGATGCTGGCCAACTCCGGTGCCGAGGCGCTGGAAAATGCGGTCAAGGTGGCCCGTGCCGCCACCGGGCGCTCCAGCGTGATCTGTTTCACCGGCGGCTATCACGGCCGCACCTTCATGACCATGGCGATGAACGGCAAGGTCGCACCGTACCGCACCGACTTCGGCCCCATGCCCGGTCAGGTCTATCGTGCGCCCTACCCGGTGCCCTCCATCGGGGTCAGCGAGGAAGAGGCCCTGCGCCATCTCAAGATGACGCTGAAGACCGATGCCAACCCCAGTGACACCGCGGCGATCGTGATCGAGCCGGTGCTGGGTGAGGGCGGTTTCCATGCGGCGCCGGCAAGCTTCCTGAAAGCGCTTCGCGAGATCTGCGACGAGCACGGCATCCTGCTGATCGTCGACGAAGTGCAGTCCGGCTTCGGGCGAACCGGCAAGCTGTTTGCCATCGAGCACAGCGGCGTCGAACCGGACATCATCACCATGGCCAAGAGCATGGCCGACGGCATGCCGATCTCGGCGGTGGTGGGAACCGACAAGGTGATGGACGCCTCCGGCGGCAATTCGCTGGGCGGCACCTACACCGGTAGCCCCGTTTCCTGCGCCGCGGTACTGGCCGTGCTGGAGGTGTTCGAGGAAGAGCGCATCCTGGAAAAGAGCCAGGCGCTGGGCGAGAAGCTCCGGGTGCGCTTCGACAAGTGGCAGCAGGATTACGCTGGCGTCGCCAACGTGCGCAACCTGGGCGCCATGGCGGCCTTCGATCTGGTCACCGACAAGAAGAGCGGCGTGCCCAATGCCGAGCTGGCGGGCAAGCTCTGCAAGACCGCTCGCGAGCGCGGCCTGATCCTGCTCTCCTGTGGCCTCTATGCCAACACCATCCGTTTCCTGATGCCGGTCACCATCAGCGACGAAGTGCTGGAGGAGGGTCTCGACCTGATCGAAGCGATGCTGAGCGAATTCGGCGCCTGAGCTGAATGATCCCTGCCCCGCGGGGCGGGGCGGATACGCCGAAAAGAAGCCGACGCTGCGGTTGCAGCGTCGGCTTTTTCGTTTTTCGCTTCCATTGAAGTTAGTGCTTACTTACGATTCGCGTCGGCCAATCGCTGCATATCGATATGGGGGATGCCGTCCTCCACATAGATCTCGCCGACCGGCTCGAACCCGTGACGACCGTAGTAGGCTTGTAGATGTGCCTGGGCGGATAGCCGGGCGTGGCGACCCGGCCACAGCGATTCGATTCGCGTCAGCGCGGCTCGCAGCAGGTCGTGGCCCAGGCCGCCACCGCGGTGGGCGGGGTGGATGACGACGCGACCGATGGAGACCGCTTGGTTGACTGGATCGGGTGCCAGCAGGCGCAGGGTGGCCGCGAGCCGACCCGCCGCCAGGACCTGCAAGTGGTGCGTCGATGCCGCCAGATCGTGGCCGTCCAGCTCCTGATAGGCGCACTGCTGTTCGACCACGAACACGGCCTCGCGCAGCGACAGCAGGGTGTACAGCCTGGCAGGGTCCAGCTTCGGCCCGGTCTGCCATATCCACTCGTATGATGTCATCTGTCCCTTTCCTCGCGGCCGTTCAGCCATCATGATCGATGGCACTTCGGCTGGCATATTACGCAGCGTGCCACGGAATGTCAGTGGCGACGGCGACAGGAGAGAGGGCATGAGCAACCTGGCGATCGATTACGACGATGTGGTGGCGGCACACCGGCGGCTGGCGGGCGTCGCCCACCACACCCCCGTGCTGCGTTCGACGACGGCCGATGAGCGCAGCGGCGCATCGCTTCATTTCAAGGCGGAACATCTCCAGCGCATCGGCGCCTTCAAGTTTCGTGGTGGCTACAATGCCATCAGCCAGTTCGACCGCGACCAGAAGGCGGCGGGGGTGATCGCCTTCTCCTCGGGCAACCATGCCCAGGCGATTGCGCTCTCGGCCAGGCTGCACGGCATTCGCGCGGTCATCGTGATGCCGGAGGACGCACCCGCGATCAAGATCGCGGCCACGCGGGGCTACGGTGCCGAAGTGGTGCTCTATGATCGCTATACCCAGGATCGCGAGGCGCTGGGCCGGGAACTGGCCGAGGCCGAGGGCTTGACGCTGATCCCGCCGTTCAACCACCCCCATGTGATGGCAGGGCAGGGAACCGCCGCCAAGGAGCTGTTCGATGATGTCGGTGAGCTGGATACGTTGATCGTGCCGCTGGGCGGCGGCGGGCTGTTGTCCGGCTGTGCCACGGTCGCCAGGGCGCGCTATCCGAGCTGCCGGATCATCGGGGTCGAGCCGGAAGCCGGCAACGACGCCCAGCGAAGCCTGGCCCGTGGCGAGATCGTCTCGATTGCCACCCCGCGCACCATCGCCGATGGCGCCCAGACCCAGGCGCTGGGCAGCCTGACGTTCCCGGTGCTGCAGCAGTGCGTCGACGAGATCGTCACCGTCACCGACGCCGAGCTGGTCGACACGATGGACTTCCTGGCCGGTCGCATGAAACAGTTCGTCGAGCCGACCGGCTGCCTGGCGGCTGCGGCGGCCTTCGGTGGCCGGATGCGGATAGCGGGTCAGCGTGTCGGGATCGTGCTCTCCGGAGGCAACATCGATCTGCACCGGTTCGCTGAGCTGATTCCGTCGGCCCGCCACTAGACTTTGTACGAAAACTAGCTGCGCTCGGCAATACGGCGTTAAAAATCGGCTGGAACGCCAGCCCGGTCAAAATGCTCATTTACACCCCGTAAACTGGTTCGCCAGCCCGGTCCGTTTTCGCCGATTTTTGCCTTGTCTTGCCTTCGCTCGCTGACTTTTCGTACAAACCCTAATCCGTCTGTCCGGGGCGAATCAAAGTTGCGGCGAAAGCTCTCGCAACAGCGATCGGGTGATCTCCTGCCACTCGTCATCGAGACTCTGGTCCGGCACCTGGCGCCCCGCCTGCCGATACCAGTAACCGGCGTTGGCGACATCGCCTTCCCAGCGGTGAAGATAGGCGTGCACCCAGGCTGCGCGGGAGCCGGAGGCGGAGTCCACCTGATCGTGTGCCTTGGACCACTCGGACTTGCCGGCCCACCACAGGGCGCGAAGCTCGCGACCCAGATCGGGGGGTGGGGACGGTCGATCGAGACTGCCCAGGAAGGTCGTCATGTTGGTCATGGCGTGTCCTCGCTTTAGCCTGTCCGTGTATCTCACTGTAATCGAGCGAAGATCGGCCCGATACAACGTGGATCAAGCCGGCGCCCGCGAACCGGACGTATCGAAGGGGCTCGTCGGTGCGCCGGAGGGGCTGCCGATCGTCGCGAACGGAAGGTGGGAGGACGCCAGGCAGGGGCGGGAAGGCGGCGGAACGAGCGCGACGAGATCATCGGGTTCGTCGTCTGTCCAGCCAATGGCTCCGGGGCCCTTGCGGACCCCGGAACCCGTCGGTCGATCTAGAAGAAACCCATGGGGTTGATGTCGTAGCTGATCAGCAGGTTCTTGGTCTGCTGATAGTGCTCCAACGCCATCTTGTGGGTTTCCCGACCCACACCGGACTTCTTGTAGCCGCCGAAGGCGGCGTGGGCCGGATACTGGTGGTAGCAGTTGGTCCAGACGCGACCGGCCTGGATGCCGCGGCCCATGCGATAGGCGCGGTTGATATCGCGGGTCCAGACACCGGCGCCCAGTCCGAATTCGGTGTCGTTGGCAATGGCCAGGGCTTCTTCCTCGTCCTTGAAGGTCGTGACCGAGACCACCGGGCCGAAGATCTCCTCCTGGAACACGCGCATCTTGTTGTTGCCCTTCAGCAGCGTGGGCTGGATGTAGTAACCCCGGGAGAGATCGTCGCCCAGCGATTCCCGCTCGCCGCCGGACAGGAACTCCGCACCTTCATCCCGCGCCACGTCCATGTAGGACATGATCTTGTCGAACTGCTCCTGCGAAGCCTGGGCGCCGACCTGAGTCTCGGTATCGAGGGGGTGGCCGCGCTTGATCTTCTTGACCCGCTCGAGGACCTTGGCCATGAACTCGTCGTAGATGCTCTCCTGGACCAGGGCGCGGGAAGGGCAGGTGCAGACCTCGCCCTGGTTGAGGAAGCCCATCACCAGGCCTTCGGCGCACTTGTCGATGAACGCCGGTTCGGCGGACATGACATCCTCGAAGTAGATGTTCGGGGACTTGCCGCCCAGCTCCACCGTGGAGGGGATGATGTTCTCGGCGGCACATTTCATGATGTGCGAGCCGATGGGCGTCGAGCCGGTGAAGGCGATCTTGGCGATACGCTTGCTGGTGGCCAGTGCCTGACCGGCTTCCTCGCCGTAGCCGTTGACGATATTGATGACGCCCTTCGGCAGGAGATCATGGATGATCTCGATGACCTTGAAGATCGAGACCGGGGTCTGCTCGGCGGGCTTGAGCACGACACAGTTGCCGGCGGCCAGCGCGGGTGCCAGCTTCCAGGTGGCCATCAGGATCGGGAAGTTCCAGGGAATGATCTGACCGACGACACCCAGGGGTTCGTGGAAGTGGTAGGAAGCCGTGTTGTCGTCGATCTCGGCGGTGGTCCCTTCCTGGGCCCGAATGCAGCCGGCGAAATAGCGGAAATGGTCGATCGCCAGCGGGATGTCGGCTGCCAGCGTCTCGCGCACGGCCTTGCCGTTGTCCCAGGTCTCGGCGACCGCCAGCATCTCCAGATTCTGCTCCATGCGGTCGGCGATCTTCAAAAGCAGCGTCGAGCGCTCCTGGACGGACGTCTTTCCCCAGGCCGGCGCGGCCTTGTGGGCGGCGTCCAGCGCAGTGTCGATATCCTTCTGGCTGGACCGGGCGACTTCACAGAAGACTTCCCCGGTAACCGGGGTGATGTTCTCGAAGTATCGCCCTTCGGCCGGCGGTATCCACTCACCGCCGATGTAGTTCTCGTACCGCTTCTCGAAGCCAACGATGGCATCGGATGTATTGGGGTTGGCGTAGCGCATGATGAGCGTCTCCGGTTGGTGGCAGCGACCTCTGGCTTTCCCTCCCAATCTGCGCTCTCCACTACATTCATGCCATTACGCTTTAGGCGACTCTCGCCGCCCCCCGGAGGCGGCGGTGGGTTCGACCAATGGCCAACGGTCAGGAAATACGCTGGTGGTACCATGGACCGTGTGGTTCAGCGACCTAAAGGAGGGTCTGACCATGTTCCAGACTCAGCAAGAGAATGCCCGGAATCGCCCGCTGACCGACGACAGCGGCTGCTGTCAGATGAGTTCGATCAACCTGCTGGACGATAGCGTCTCCACGCAGAAAGAGGTGCAGGACCGCAATGTGCTGCAGCTCTATTTGCTGACGGTCCAGGTGAGGGCACTGATGGACGTGGCCTGCCATCAGGGGCACGCCGAGTTCCTGACCGAGCGTCTACGCTTCCATACCGAGCAGCTGGAATCGCAGTTTTCCAATCTGGTGAACAAGCACAAAGGCGCTTCGTACACCCGCCATTTCTATGTTCAGCAGCAGCAGCGCTTCGACGCCGAGATCGAGAAGCTCATCGGTGCGCTGGAGTCGCTGGGCGAGCAGTATCGCAAGAACCCCCAATAAGATCCTTCCCCCTGAAATCCGCCACGGTGAATGGAGTTCCGCCATGGCGGATTCCGTGTCGTGGCGGTCTGTGTCCACGAATCATCCATAGCGGCGCTGCGCGTGCGTCCAAGCCCTTGTATCGGCGGGCTATTCCCCGCCTTCGTCTTCCCTGGTGTCGAGTGGGTTGCTAGTTGCAAGCAGGGGGGGCGTGTTTCATGTGGAACATGTCGATGGCGAAGTTCCACGTGAAACACTCATCTCACGGAGCCGAGTCGGCCTGAATCTGACTCAGGAAGTCGTTGCATGGGGTGGTTTCATCGGCGCTCGGCGATACCAGCGCCAGCAGCGCGGCAGCGGGCGTCGCGACGGTTCCCAGGAATGCACCCACCGCGCCCCGCGCCAATAGCGACCCGGCATCGACCCCCGGTGACGGATTCTTCATCGTGCCGTGCACGTAGAGCGGCGAGCGCAGGGTGAACACGCGCGCGCCCTTGCTCTCCGGTTCGATATTCAGATCCAGGCCTTCCGTCTTGAAGTTGACCATACCGTCGATTCGGATCAGGGCGTTCTCTGTGTCGATGACGAAGAAGCGGGTCGTCGCCAGGCCGTCATCGACCTCCAGGTTGGTGGCTGCGCAGTTGATATTGACCTGCTCGTCGCCGAACAGTTGGCCTACGAGATAGTTGCCGACGTTGAGGCCAGCGAGTTCCATGAGGTTCTGGCTGATGACGCCGTCGCTGACCAGCATCTGCAGACTGCCGTCGCTGCTGCCTAGAATGGCGGCCACCGAGTTGCCCGTGCCACTGAGCGTGGCGTCGCCATTGAGCTCGCCGCGGCTGTTCTGCATCAGGTCGACATCGGGAAAGAGCTCGCTGAGCACCAGGCGGCGAATGTGCATGTCCACGCGACTCTGCATCGGCTCCTGGCCACCATCGAGGCGCACCGTGGTGTTGAGATTGCCGCCGGCGACACCAAAACGGAGCGGATCCAGCAGAATTTCGCCGTCTTCGAGGGTGACGTGGGTATAGAGATCATCCAGCGGCAGCGAATCGCCGTGCTCGATGCGCTGAGCCGTGAACTTGACGTCGGCATCCATGGTTCGCCACTGCTCGGTCTGGAATTCGCTGACCGGCAGCACCTTGTCCGGCGGCTGCTGGTTTTCTCCGCTCTGGCTGTCGTCTTCGCCCTGATCCTCGCCTCCGCTATCGGCACCGATCAGCGGTGCCAGATCGGCGAATCTCAACTGACGTGACACGACTTCACCCGTGAGGGACGGCCGCGGCTCTCCGAGCAGATAGGTGAGATCGCCATGGATATCGCTGTCTCCGATCTGGCCGTCAAAGTCCTGGTAGCGAAAGGAGAGCGCTTCCTGGCTGTTCAGGTTTGCGGTGAGGTGTCCTCGGGTGGAATAGGGTGGCGTATCCGGCAACGTCACGCCGATCACATTGTAGAGATCACCCAGGTTCTGGCCCGAAAAACTGAGATCCATGTCGATCTTCTTGGGAGCGAGTGGATCGGTGAGCGTGCCGTTGACCGCCACGCGAGTCGCACCCGCCTGTAGGTCAGCCTGTACGGGATAGGCGGCGCCGCGCTGGCGTAGTGCCGCCAGGCCGCCCAGCCGGCCACTGCCCTCGAATGTCTGATTCCGGTAGCTGCCTTGGGCGCTCCAGCCGAAACGATAATCGTCGATCTGCTGATCGGCGACGGCCTGGCCGGCGGCGCTTTCGCTATCGGTCAGCTCGCCGAAGGCGATCGGTTCGCCCAGTAGCTCTACCGTGGCATCGACATCGGCCGCGAGCGTGGCATCCTGGTAATGAACGTCGATGGGGTCGAACGCGATCTCTCCCACGTCGACGGTCCAGCTGCTTTGCTGGTCACTGCCGTCATCCGGCTGCGATGCGTCATCGCCGGCACCGAGATCGAACGTCCAGTTATCACTGCCATCCTGGAGGCGGACCAGTGTCGCTTCGCCTCCGGTGAGCTCGATATGGGGTAAGGAGAGCGTCTTGTGCAGCAGGGGTAGCGGTGACAGCACGATGTCGAGTGCTTCGAGGCTCGCCAGGTCGGCGTCGGTGACCGCTTCAGGGCTACCCACGTGGATATCCTCGGCACGCAGATGCGGCCATGGCACCCAGCTATGCCAGCCGGACTCGTCTTCGGGGCGCTGCCAGGCGAGACTGAGGTCTCCCTCGATGGCGAAGGGGCGCTGAATGGCATTCGACACGCGCTGATTGATGGTCGGCTTCAGGCGGTTCCAGTCGAAGGTGAGAATGACGATGATCATCGCTGCCAGGATGACCAGCATGACCGCCACCACCCAGAGGCTGATCTTCTTTCCCAGAGTCATGTCCGTAAGCCCGTCCGTTGGGGATATCCCAAGGGTAGTTCAGGACTAAGGTTCCGTTTGTGATTTAACGTGACGACTCCCTTTCCACCGTGATGACCTGTTTCACGTGAAACACATCTTGCCCGCCGTTTCGGGTAGGGAAGTCATGACTGGCTCTGATCCCCGGTGATCTGGTCGCCAATGAGTCTGGTCACGAAATCGTCGAGGTCCCGACAGATCCACGTCGAGGGAAACGCCGACCGCACCTGATCGATATAGCGCTGACCCTTGCCGGTTTCGACCAGCGCCGTATGGCAGCCCGCCGCAATGCCGGCCTGGATGTCGCGCAGGCTGTCGCCGACCATCCAGCTCTCCCCGAGGCTCGGCATGTCGAGCTCCCGTTGCAGTTGCAACAGCATGCCTGGCCCGGGCTTCCGACACTCGCACCCGACTTCCGGGCGATGAGGGCAATGGAGGATGCGGGCTATTTCGCCGCCAGCCAGACGGGCCCTTTCCCTCATGGATTCGTGGATGACAGCCAGGGTGTCTTCGCTGTAATAGCCCCGGCCAACGCCGGACTGGTTGGTCGCCACGGCGACCGTCCAGCCCGCCGCCCCCAGTCGCGCAATGGCGCTGAATGCCGTGGGGTAGGGGTGCCACTCTTCCACGGACTTGATGTAGGCATCGGAGTCCTCGTTGATGACACCGTCACGATCCAGAATGACCAGTTTCTTCACGCTGCACTCTCCTTGGGGGCCACCATCCGGGAATCCACGACTTCCCCGTATGGCGATAGTTAACCGGACTCGCTTTGAGTGGTAGAAAATGTTCCACGTGAAACATCGGGCTCGGGCCTGATGCTCGCTATGTCCCGCCCGGTGCGCACCTGAGCTCTGGTGACCAGTAACGTTATCAAGTTCGAGTGCAAAAAAACCCGGCATCCTGATCGTGGGTCAGGATGCCGGGCCTGGCTGTTTCACGTGAAACAGTGAAGCCGGCGGACTACTGCTGCAATTCCGAGATGTCGGCAATCTCGAGGAACAGCGCCTGCAGGCTGGCCAACAGCGCCAATCGATTGGCCCGCACGGCGTCGTCGTCGACTGCGACCATGACCTCGTCGAAGAAGCGATCCACCGGTGCCCTCAAAGTCGCGAGAATATCGAGAGCCTCCGCGTAGGCCGCTTCCCGGAACAGGGGCTCGACCTGGCTCCGGCAATCGTTGACGGCATTGGCAAGGGCGATCTCGGCCTCTTCCCCGAGGAGGCGCGCATCGACATCGATACCGGCATCGTGTGCCTGCTTGGCCAGGATGTTCGATACCCGTTTGTTGGCAGCGGCCAGGGCGGCAGCCTCTTCCCGCTGACTGAAACGGTGGACGGCGCGCAGGCGACGGGCGAAATCCAGAGGGCGCGTCACCGGTCGCGCGCGTACGGCAAGGTAGACGTCCACCGGGAAGCCTTCGTCCTGAGCCCAGGCGCGGAAGCGGTCGAACATGTAGGCCATGACGTCGTCGACCAGGCCTTCGGCCTTGGGCAGGGCCCGGTGCTGGGACGCGGCGAGTTCCAGCAGCTCGCGCAGGTCCAGATCCAGCTCACCCTTGATCAGGATGTTGAGCACGCCGATGGTGGCGCGGCGCAGGGCAAACGGGTCCTTGGCGCCAGTGGGACGCTGGCCGATGCCGAAGATGCCGGTCAAGGTGTCCAGCCGGTCCGCCAGAGCGATCGCCATGCCGGTGGACGTGCTCGGAATCCCGTCACTGGCGAAGCGCGGCAGGTACTGCTCGTGGATGGCTTCGGCAACGGCTTCCGGCTCGCCGTCGTGACGGGCGTAGTAGGTGCCCATGATGCCCTGCAGTTCGGGGAACTCGAGCACCATCTCCGTGACCAGATCGCACTTCGCCAGTTGGGCGGCGCGGGCTGCCGCCTGGGAGTCTCCGCCTATCTTGCCGGCGATGAACCGGGCGACGACCTCGCTGCGCGCGGCCTTGTCGGCGAGGGATCCCAGTTCGCGCTGGAACACGACGCTGGCCAATGATTCGCGGCGAGCCTCCAGTGTCTGCTTGCGGTCGGTCTCGAAGAAGAAGGCGGCATCGGCCAGGCGCGGGCGGATGACCTTCTCGTTGCCGTAGATGACCTGCTGGGGGTCCTCGCTGTCGATGTTGGCCAGCGTAATGAACTGTGGCTTGAGCTTGCCGTCGGCATCGAGCAGGTGGAAGTACTTCTGATTGGCCTTCATCGACGAGATCAGACACTCGGCGGGCACTTCGAGAAAGCGTTCGTCGAAGCTGCCGGTGAGCGCCACCGGCCATTCGACCAGGCCATTGACCTCCTCGAGCAGGTCGTCGTCGATGACCGCGTGGGCATCGTGCACTTCCGCTTCGGCCAGCACCTGCTCGCGGATACGCTCGCGGCGGCGTTCCAGATCCACCAGCACGTAGGCATTCTCGAGGGCGGACTCATAGTCGTCGGCGTGGGCGAGTTCGATGGGAGCGGGTGCGTGGAAGCGGTGACCTCGCGTCGTGCGACCGGACTCCAGGCCCAGCAGGCTGGCCGGCACGACCTGGTCGCCGTAGAGCAGCACCAGCCAGTGAACCGGACGCGAGAACTCGATGCGCGAGGCGCCCCAGCGCATGTTCTTGGGCACCGGCAAGGCGTTGATGGCGGCACTGACGATAGCGGGCAGCAGCGTCTCGACGGTGTCTCCCTGCTGTCGTTCACGGTAGCCGAGCCAGGTACCCTTGTCGCTCTCCAGGTGGATCAGTTTGTCCACCGTAACACCGCAGGAACGCGCGAAACCCTCGGCCGCCTTGGTCGGCTGGCCGTCCTTGTAGGCCGCCGCCAGTGCCGGGCCGCGCTTCTCGACCTCCCGGTCCGGCTGCTTATCGGCGAGGGCCTCGACCCGCACGGCGAGGCGCCGCGGAGAGGCGAGGGCATGTGCCGTGCCATGGGGGATCTCCGCCTCGTCGAGCCCCTTGACGACACCGTCGCGCAGGGCGAAGGCGAGGTTGGCGAGTGCACCCGGCGGCAGCTCTTCGACGCCCAGTTCGATCAGTAGCGTGTTGACTGCCATGCTCATGCGTCTCCCTGTTGAGTTTCTGATGCCTGCGTGAGCTCCCGACGCAGCGCTTCGGGCGCCAGCGGAAAGCCGGCGGCTTCCCGTGAGGCGTAGTAGGCGTGAGCGACGTCACGGGCCAGGGTACGAACCCTCAGGATATAGCGCTGGCGCTCGGTCACCGAGATGGCGTGGCGGGCATCCAGCAGGTTGAAGGTGTGGGATGCCTTCAGTACCTGCTCGTAGGCCGGCAGCGGCAGATTGGCCTCGAGCAGCTTGTTGCACTCGCTCTCGCAGTGGTCGAAGGCCTCGAACAGGTAAGGCACGTCGGCATGCTCGAAGTTGTAGGTCGACTGCTCGACCTCGTTCTGCAGGTAGACGTCGCCATAGGTGACGCGGGTGCCGTCCGGGGCGATCGTCCAGACCAGGTCATAGACGCTGTCGACGTCCTGCAGGTACATGGCGATCCGCTCGAGACCATAGGTCAGCTCGCCGGTAACCGGATAGCACTCGATACCGCCGGCCTGCTGGAAATAGGTGAACTGGGTCACTTCCATGCCGTTGAGCCAGACTTCCCACCCGAGCCCCCAGGCGCCGAGGGTGGGTGATTCCCAGTTGTCCTCGACGAAGCGGATGTCGTGAACCCGCGGATCGATCCCCAGCCGCTCCAGCGAGCCCAGGTAGAGATCCTGCAGGTCCTTCGGCGATGGCTTCATTACCACCTGGAACTGGTAGTAGTGCTGCAGACGGTTGGGGTTTTCCCCATAACGGCCGTCGGTGGGGCGGCGCGACGGCTGGACGTAGGCGGCATTCCAGCTCTCCGGGCCGATCGAACGCAGGAAGGTGGCTGGATGAAAGGTGCCGGCGCCCACTTCCATGTCGAGGGGCTGCAGCACGACACAGCCCTTTTCCGCCCAGTATTGCTGAAGGGCCAGTATCAGCCCCTGAAAGGTTTTCGCATCTGCCGTCGGGTCTGTCATTGACTGCGCACCGTTGCCCATGAATTCGTGAGCCGCCAAGTATACAATTAGCGCTCAATCGGTTATAGGCACCGGCGACGATCGGACTTTATCGTTGGCGGAACGTCATCGAACGTCGGGCGACTTGCGGGGTCGGAGTCGTCATGCCCGATAACCGGGTCGATCGAAGAGGAGTTACGACATGATCGTTGTCACTGGCGGGGCCGGCTTCATCGGGGCCAATCTGGTCAAGGCACTCAACGCACGCGGCCATCAGGACGTCATGGTGGTCGACGATCTCAGCGATGGCACCAAGTTCGTCAACCTGGCGGACTGCACGCTGGGGGACTATCTCGACAAGGGCGAGTTCCTGGCCCGGGTGAAGGCAGAGCTCAGCGGCGAGATCGGTGGCCTGCCGCCGATCGAGGCGATCTTCCATGAGGGCGCCTGCTCGGATACCACCGAGTGGGATGGGCGCTTCATGCTCGAGAACAACTTCGAATACTCGAAGGTGCTGCTCGAGTACTGCCAGGCCAAGCGGATTCCCTTCCTCTATGCCTCTTCCGCCGCCACCTACGGCGGCAGTGAAGTGTTCGTCGAGGACCCCGCGCATGAGAAGCCCCTCAACGTCTACGGCTACTCCAAGCTGCTGTTCGATCAGTATGTCCGTGCGCGCTGGGACGATTTCGACAGCCAGGTCGTGGGCTTCCGCTACTTCAACGTCTACGGCCCCAGGGAACAGCACAAGGGCAAGATGGCCAGCGTCGCCTACCATCACCACACCCAGGTGCAGCGCGGCGAGAATCCCAAGCTGTTCGGCGCCTGGGATGGCTATGAGGCCGGGATGCAGAGCCGCGACTTCGTCTATGTCGGCGACGTGGTGGACGTCAATCTGTGGTTCCTGGACAACCCGGAGGTGTCCGGCATCTTCAACCTGGGCACCGGTCGCGCCGAGCCGTTCAAGGCGATCGCCGAGACCGCCATCGATTTCTATTCACACAAGGACGGGGCAAAGGTCGAGATCGAGTACATCGACTTCCCCGATGAGCTCAAGGGGCGTTACCAGAGCTACACCCGCGCCGATATCGGTCGCCTGCGCGAGGCGGGTTACACCGCCAAGTTCAAGACCGTCCGCGAAGGGGTCTCCAGCTATCTGGAATGGCTGAATGGCTGATTCGCCGGTCGCCGCGCCCCGGTTTCTCGTCGTCGGCCCCTCCTGGGTCGGCGACATGGTCATGGCGCAGAGCCTGTTCATCACGCTGAAACGGCGCCATCCGGCCGCGACGATCGGCGTGCTGGCGCCGGGTTGGTCGCTGCCGATCCTCGAGCGCATGCCGGAAGTCGACGAAGCCATCGCGCTGGACGTGAAACATGGCGAGTTCGGCTGGAAGACACGGCGCGGTGTCGCACGCTCGCTGAGGGGGCGCTTCGATCACGCCATCGTGCTGCCGCGTTCGCTGAAGTCGGCACTGGTTCCGTTTCTGGCCGGTATCCCGCGCCGCACGGGTTTCACCGGCGAACAGCGCTACTGGCTGCTCAACGATCGCCGCAAGCTCGACAAGGCGGTCCTGAATCAGACCGTGAAGCGCTTCGTCGCGCTGGGGCTCGATGCCAGCACGGCGGCCAGCGGCGATTTCGAAACGCCGTATCCGCGACTCAGCGTCGACTCTCGGCATCAGGACCAGCTGCGGGAGTCACTCGGGCTGGGGGAGCGGCCCGCCATCGGGATGATGCCCGGGGCGGAGTACGGCCCGGCCAAGCAGTGGCCGCTCGACTATTTCCGTGAACTGGCCGAATCCCTGATCGCGCGCGGCTACACCGTCTGGGTGCTGGGCGGCCCCAAGGATGTCGAGGCCGGCGACGTCATCACCCGGGAGCTGGGTCATGCCCACAATCTGTGCGGCAAGACCCGGCTGGCGGATGCCGTCGACCTGCTGGCCGCCTGCCAGCAGGTGGTCACCAACGACTCCGGGCTGATGCACGTGGCCGCTGCGGTCGGCACCCGCATCCAGGCGCTCTACGGCTCGTCGTCGCCCACCTATACGCCGCCGCTGACCGACAACGCCGATATCCATTATCTGGCGTTGTCCTGCTCGCCCTGTTTCGAGCGCACCTGCCCGCTGGGGCACCGCAACTGTCTCAAGCAGATGTCACCGGAGAGTGTACTAATGAAAATTCACACCTAGTGTTGTAATGCAGATTGCTTGGAGGTCCGCAGTGGCGATGATGTTCTTTGCATTGTTGAGAGATATCTGCATTATTTCTGCGGTGGTATGGTGTAGTCGATAGAGCCTGATTTTCTGTTTCGGGAAAAATTCTTGATGTGTTTTTCGACTTGCCAAAGGCGATTCAGCTTTTCCATGGCCGTGACTTTGTTTACGTCGCTTGCATCGGGAAAAAGCTGATTGGAAATGTCCATGTAGGTCTGTTTATAAGGATGAAATGTAGAAAATTTCCATGGTTTGCTTTTGGCTAGAAAATGGATGATCCCCGGTTCTCGTAATGCCGTGACGAATTCTTGGTGCGGGTAACCGGTTTGGACGGTCTTGTTCTTCTCGACTTTACTCCAGGCGCTAGGCTGGAGGTTCCAGCAAAGAGGGAGGCGTGTCCATCGATGGCGAAATACTAGATTGAGGACATCCTGGTCCAGATACTGCAGGCGTTCGTTCAGCGTATCCATACGTTCGAACAAAGAGGCTTCGATATTGCTGTCACGCCAGGCGGCCAAATCGATGAGAAGTACGCCGGCATTGAAATAATCCTGTCGGTCAATATCAATATCCTTTGGCGAGACGCCAAGGTTTTCGACGGCCCCTATGATATTTCCGTCCAATGGGCTTTGCCAAAGCTCCACGATGTCCCGGGCGACAAGTAAGTCACAATCGAGATAGATTATCTTGTTCAAATGGCTCGGCACCAAACTGGCCACCGCCAATCGATAGTAAGTGGCAATTCCATATCGTTTCAATGGAAATCCCTGGAATCTTTTTTTATCCGGCACTATCCAGGTCAGGGTGGCTTGGTAATCGGCTACCAGGCTTTCTAGCCGTGATTTCGTGGACGGTGATATACCCGCGTCCAGGATGTAGAAGTCCAACAGCTCCGGGCGTGCCGTCTTATCCAGACAGGAAAAGATGACTACGCCCATCCAGAGGGCATAATTCTCATCACTTGCCAGCACCAAACTGACCCTGCCTTGAGCTGTCTGAGCCATCGTTTCACCGAGATGTGCGAGAATGGACGGGGAGTCATATTGCCTGTCCCATCAACGCTAAGCAAAGAAGTGCTAGAGCCATCATGACCCAGAGAGTATTGCTGGTCGTCCGCAAGCTGAGTATCGGCGGCATCGAGCGTGTCACCGTCAACCTGGCCAACGTGCTGGCCAGAGAGGGGCACGACGTCCATGTGCTGGTGCTCAAGGGGGGGCACGAACTCGCTCCCGACGACGCGGTGACAGTCCATCGTCTCGACTTCGACAAGGCGTTTCGCAAGACCGGGCTGGGGCTGGCTTACGACCTGGTCACGCGGGCGCTGCTGAAGCCACTCCTGCCGGGGTCGGGTTTCCTGTGGCGCGGTCTCTATGGCGGCCGTTACCTTCAGCGATTCGTCGCCAGGCTCGAGGGCGAACACGGCCCCATCGATCGCGTCATCATGCGCGGGCAGGGCGCGTTCGAGACGGTCTGGTCCTGGCGCGATCCGCGCTTGTGGCAGGTGACGGTCTCCTGGCCCGGGAGCGAGGGGGGAAAGCTTAAGGGTTTCTACCTCCGGCGCCTCTACGAGGGCAAGCAGGTGGTCTGCAATACGCCCAACGTGCGGGCGCAGCTGGAGAAGCAGCTCGGCCACCATGGGATTCACCCTCGTCGGTGGGCGACCATCATGAACCCGTGCGACATCGAGGCGATCCGTCGCCAGGCCGAGGAGCCGGTGGAGCTGCCGGCCAGGCCGTTCATCGTCCACGTCTCGCGACTCTCGGACGTCAAGCGCCAGGAATGGCTGATCCTGGCCTATCTCGAGGCAGAGATCGAAGAGGATCTGGTCATCGTCGGCGATGGACCGAAGCGGGAGAGCCTCGAGAAACTCGTCGAGGAGCGGGGGGCCGGTGAGCGGATCCATTTCGTCGGCAGCCGGCCCAACCCCTACCCCTGGATGAAACACGCCCGGCTCTTCGTGCTGAGCTCGCGCAGCGAAGCGTTCGGTATCGTGCTGGCGGAGAGCATGATCTGCGGCACGCCCTGCGTGGCGGTCGACTGTCCCGGCGGTGTGCGCAACGTGCTGATTCATGACCAGGCGCGCCTGATCGCCGACAACACCGTCACCGGCCTGGCGACCAAGATCCGGGAAGGGCTGGCGAATCCGCCATCGCTGGAGGCCGACCCGGAGCTGATCGAGCGATTTCGGGATACCCGGATCATGCAGCAGTTTCTCGACCTGCCGACGACGGGCGACGTGACGGGCGAGCGGAACGAATAAGCGAGAAATTTAGTAGCACGCTTATTAATATGCTATGCTAGGCTGAATCGATCGCGAACAGTGTTTGATAACACCGCTCTCTTCCCTTCGACCGTGTAGATTGCCCATGTCGTGCGCTTCCCGGCCCCCATCGTCAGCTGTCCCGCCTCTGCCCGCCGAGGGCGGCGCGTTCAGTGAACTGCTCGACCCCCGCATGAAGTGGGGCGTTCGTCGGGCACGCTGGCAGGCGGCGTTGCGCGACGGGGTTCAACGTGGCCTCGGTACGCCCCTGGAAGAAGCGCTCTACCGGCGCTGGGCCCAGGGTAGAGCGGGTGGCCGGTGGATCGAGCGCCGCGGCCTGCCACGGCGCTCAATCGAGGCGAGGCTGGGAGAGGCGCTGGTGGTCCACGTCGATCCGCGCCAGTTGATCCGCGATCTCAACGCCAAGGGAATCGGGGGAAAACGCCCATCCTCCTCGGCCTTCCTCTGGGATGGCGACTGGGATTTGAGTCGTGGCGACCTGCGCCGGGGTTCGCGCTATCGCTTCGTCAGCGATATCGACGAGCACAGGGACGACCTGACCCAGACCGAACGCTTTCGCCAGTACCGTTCCCGGCTCGAATCGGGGCACCCCTGGTCTTCCTACCAGCAGGGCATCCTGCTCGACACGGAAGAGAAGATACTCGCCTACCTGCGCACCTATCTCGGCTTCCTCGACGACATGGCGGCCCGGGGGTTCGACGTCGGGCTGGGAAAGGACGATCTGGGGGTCGCGGTCACCCGCGAGGGCCGGTTGCTCAAGGTCAACCGGGGCCTTCATCGGCTGGCGATGGCGCAGCGCCTGGGGCTGGCCTCGATACCCGTCGTCGTCCGCGCCGTACACCGGCAGTGGTGGCAGCGCGTGGTCGGCGACTGCCGCGGAGAGGAAGCCCTGACCCGCGTGGCCGAGGCGCTGGCCTCGTGCACGCCGGAAACCGAACCGGGGATGCTGGATCCCGGCGACGAGCTGGGGCCGATCGAGTGGCCCCAGCCACGTTAGTGCCGCCGGGGCCAGCCTACGCACGCGCCGTCGGTGGCGATCCGGACGTTGCCGGCGTCTCAGTTGACGCCGTTCCAGAGCCGCTCCTGCAGGCGGTTCTCGCTGCGCATGCGCTGGTTCATCTCTTCCAGCGAGTAGCGCTCGATCAGGGTGGGTGACGAGGAGAACAGCGAGACGCCCAGCCCGGCCCGATGGTCCGGAATGGTGTAGCCCATGGCCTCCAGCAGCGTCGGCAGGACGTCGACCATGCTCGCCGGGCGCTCGATGACGCGGGGACGCAGGCCGTTGCCCAGCATGATCAGGGTGTTCTCGCGTTCTTCCGCGATCAGGTCCTCCCACGCCGAGTTCTTCATCGAGAGGTGGTCGCTGGCGACCACGACCAGGGTGTTGTCCAGCAATCCCTCGGCTCGGAGCCTTTCGATGAAATTCCTGACCAGCCAGCCGGTGCATTTGACCGAGTAGAGGATATCGGTGCCGTCGAAGGTGCCCTGGTTGTCGATACAGGATTGCGACGGATGGCCGAACGGCGGGTGGCCCGCCAGGGTGAGTCCGAAGAAGGCGTAGGGCTTCTGGCTGTCGTGCAGCCGTCGGATACGCTTCTCCGCGAGGTCGAGCAGCGTATCGTCGTAGAGCCCCCAGTCGTTGAGATAACCGGACGGGGCCTTGTCTTCCAGCTCATCGCGGCCCAGGGCGGTATCGAAGCCGTGGCCGAGATAGAATTTCGCCTTGCCGGCGAACTTGGTGCTGGCACCGCCCATGTAGGTGAGATCGTAGCCCCGCGCGTGCAGCAGGTCGCCCAGGCAGTCGACCCCCGGCAGCACGTCCGACAGCGGCTCGAACTGGTTGTCGTGCATCAACCCGGCGGGCATCAACGGCACCCCGCACTGGCTGGCGACCATGCCGGCCATCGTCCAGCCCGTATTGTCGAGCTGCTTGACGCCATGGAATACCACGCCCTCCTGGCCCAGCCGATCCAAGTCCTCGTAGGCGTTGCCGAAGCGCTGGGTATCGCCGTAGGTGCGCTCGGTGCTCTCCATGTAGAGGTAGATCAGATTGGGTGGCTGGGGCGCTTCGGCGAGGATCTCCGGTGGCTGGTAGCG
Source organism: Salinicola sp. (assembly GCA_002695065.1). Taxonomy (GTDB): domain Bacteria; phylum Pseudomonadota; class Gammaproteobacteria; order Pseudomonadales; family Halomonadaceae; genus Salinicola. The sequence continues at coordinate 74,333 of NZNW01000065.1, forward strand.
ATCGTTGAGCCAGCTCTCGTCGTCGTCGATCACCGAGGCGCCGCGCAGCGACAACCCGAACAGCAGTGGGTTGAACGCCAGCAGGAACAGGCTCAACACCCGTTCCCACAGGCGCCAGCGATGATCGGCCCGTACCAGCCAGGTCACGGCGACCAGCATGGCGATGGCGGCCACGGTGTAGATGACCCCGGCGATCTGGCGATCGGTGCTGCCGTTCTCCTCGATGCCGGCCTGGAGATGGAAGATCACGGCGCCCAGGTCGAGCTGGCCGAAACTGTCGTCGAGATAGATATAGACCCACCACAGGATCAGCGGCAGGGCCGACCATGGCCACGCCTTGCGCTGGGTGGCGCGCTGGGAGACGTGGCCCCAATGGAAGCGATGGCCGATGGCGAGCCAGGCGAGCGTGACGGCGACGGGGGTCCACCATGGCAGAACCCAGACCACCATGATGGCGTAACCGATACAGAGGCCGATGTAGGTGAGTGCACACCAACGTCGAGTGTCGCGAGAGATGGTCATGACGCGCTTCGATCCGTGAACGTCGTGTTCTATCGATGCCGATTCCGGGCACCGCATGGAGAGTCGTCATGACTCTATCATGACGAATCCGAGACAAGCAGGTTATCGACGAGTTCCCGCCGGTCTCAGCGGGCGTTCTGCAGCGCCATGTCGCCGGCGTGCCTCGCCATGGCCAGCTCGATCAGGCGCGTCACCAGGGCCGAGTAGTTCAGGCCGCTGGCCTGCCACAGCTTGGGGTACATGCTGATGCGAGTGAAACCCGGCAGCGTGTTGATTTCGTTGACGACGATGTTTCCCTCGGGCGTGAGGAAGACATCGACCCGCGCCAGACCGGCGCACTCCAGCACCTGGAAGGTGCGAACCGCGATGTCGCGAATCGCTTCACTCGCGCCGGCATCGATGTCGGCGGGCACGGCAACGGTGGCCGCGTCGTCGTCGATGTACTTGGTGTCGTAGGAGTAGAAGCCGTTCTCGACCACGATCTCGCCGCAGACGCTCGCCTCCGGATCGTCGTTGCCCAGCACCGCGCACTCGATCTCGCGACCGGTCACGGCGGATTCGACCAGCACCTTGTGGTCGAAGGCCAGCGCCAGCGCCAACGCTTGCTGGAATTCGAGCGCGGTCTCGACCCGGCTGACGCCCACCGACGAGCCCTGGTTGGCGGGCTTGACGAACAGCGGAGAGCCAAGCGTCGCGCTGAGGGCGTCGAAATCGGCCTCGGCGGCGGTGCGGCGGTTCAAGGTGACGAAGGGCGCCACGGGGATGCCGGCATCGCGCAGCAGGCGCTTGGCGACGTCCTTGTCCATGCCGGCGGCCGAGCCGAGCACGCCGGAGCCGACGAAGGGGAGGTTGGCCATGCGCAGCAGGCCTTGCAGAGAGCCGTCTTCGCCGAGGGTGCCGTGGACGATGGGGAAAACCACGTCGAGTTGCCCCAAGGCGCCCTGGGACGACTCGGCGGCGATCAGCTGCTGGCGTTCGCGGCCTGGCACCAGCGCGATGTCGCCGGCGGAGGGGTTGAGGGCGATCCGCCGCGGATCGTCGGCGTTCAGCAGGAAGTCGGCGGCATCGTTGACATGCCACTGACCCTGCTTGTCGATCCCGATGACCGTGACCTCGAAACGCTCGCGATCCAGCGCGTCGACGATGTTCCTGGCCGACTGCAACGAGACCTCGTGCTCCGCCGATTTGCCGCCGCAGATGACGCCGACCCGAATTTTGCTCATGGTTATGCTCCGCTTCACTGACGATCTCGATGCCGCTCGGGTGCGGCCACTCGGGCGTCATGATGCCACGATCCCGCCGCGCAAGTATTGCGCCGTGGGTACGCTAGCGGCCGCTGATCCGGCGATAGAGCGCCAGGTAGGCCGCAGCCATGGCCGCGGGGGTGAAGGCGGCGAGCCGCTGGCTGGCGGCGGCTGCCAGTCGTTGCCGCCGGGCGGGATCTTCCAGCAGCGCGATCAGCGCCGCGGTCAGCGCATCGGCATCGCCGGCGGGCACCAGCAGGCCGCTGACGTCGTTTTCGATCAGATCGGGAATGCCGTCGACATCGCTGGCCACGATCGCCACGCCGTGATCCATGGCATCGAGCAGGGTGGAGCCCAGTCCCTCGTTGCGGGAGGGAAATGCGAACAGGGTCATGATCTCGAGATAGTCGCCGACATTGGGCTGGAAGCCCTCCCAGATGACGTTGTCCAGATCGGCGCTCTCGGCTTTCAGCGCCGCGTCGTCGTCGCCTTCGCCCAGCAGCAGGAAGCGAACGTCCGGATGCGTCTCGCGCAGCCGCCGCGCCGCCGCCAGCAGTACCCGTTGCCCCTTGTGGCGATCCACCAGCGCGCCGATATGGCCAATCACGCGCTGCCCGGTGAAGCGTTCGTGCAATGCCGCGACACGCGCGGGGTCGCTCGGCTGGCCGGACAGCACGCTGGGAATGCGGGTGACCGGACACCAGTCGCGCTCGCGCAGGTGGCTCTCGATCACCGACGAGATCGCCACGGCGCTCGCCGCGGCGCGGTAGGTCCAGCGGTTGAAGCGCTTGTCCTTGACCGGCTGGGGGACTCGCCGCGTCAGGAGGTAGGGCGTACCGCGCAGGCGCCGTTCGACCCATGCCCAGTGCACCGCCTTGGCCTCGTGGGCGTGGACCAGGGTTGGCCTCGGGTGTCGGCCATGCCCGGCGAGGGCATGATCGGCGTCGATCAGTTCGATATCGGTGCCGAGCGCCCGGTCGGCCAGCACCGCGCGCATCGGCGAGTCGCGGCGGCAGACGAGGCTCTGCGCTATCGCGATCCGCTCGTCGTCGATGCGGGCCAGCGCTTCGATCAGCAGCAGCGTCTGGCGCTCGCCACCGCGAAAGCCGCGGGCCAGGTTGGCGTGACGGATGTGCAGCGAGTGGCGTTCCATCGATTCACCAGATCCGGTCGAAGTCTTCGGCGTCGCGCACCTTGGCATCGCGCTGCAGTTCGAGCAGCTTGGCGTATTTCAGGTAGGCGTTGACCGCCGCCGAAAGCGCCACCGAGACGCCGTCGAGGCCGCCGGCGAACCCACGCTGGAACAGGTACTTGCGCACGAAGGCATTGGCGCCGTGCAGCGCCGGCGACCAGCCGTTGGCTCGCTTGCCCTTGAGGTACATGATCTTGGCCGCGCGATTGGAGAAGCGGCCGCTGGCCTTGCCGAACAGTTCGGCAAGGTTGGCGAACGAATAGTGTTCCAGGTCGGCGTCCAGGCGCTGCGGATTTGTCGCCGGCACCGAAGCGTGCTGGCGGCTGTCGGAGAAGCCGGTGCGGTCGCGATCGAAAAGCCGGATGCAGTAGTCCGGATACCAGCCACAGTGGCGGATCCAGCGACTGCCGATGAAGTTGCGTCGGCGCAGGGCGTAGGCGTCGTGGCCGGCGTCGTCCAGATCGAGGGCCAGAATCGCCGCCACCGCCTCGTCGGTGAGCCGCTCGTCCGCGTCCAGCGACAGCACCCAGCGATAACCGGCGGCCTGCGGTCCGACCCGCTTCTGGGGGCCATCGCCCAGGTAAGGCTGATGGATCACGCGGGCGCCGAATGCCTCGGCCCGGACGACGGTTTCGTCGCGGGAGCCGGAGTCGACCACGATCAACTCGTCGCAGACGCGCGCGAGCGAGGCCAGGCAGGCTTCGATGTTGTCGGCTTCGTCGAGCGTGATCACCACGCCGGTAATGGCGGCCATGGGCAGTCCTGGGTCGTCGGGGAGTGGAGCGTCATTCACCGACCGGCGGCGGGGCATCGCGAGCGGTGCGACGCGCCGCTACCGGTCGGCGCCTGAGGCATTGTAGCGCGGGGTTCGTCAGCGGTAGAACTGACGGAACCACTGCATGGCTTCGAACACCGCCGGCGAGAACTCGGCGTCGTCGATGGGATCGAGCTGCCGGTCGACGATGTTCCACTGGCCGGTGCCATCGACCACGGTGATGCGATCCGGCTCGATGATGCCGTAATCGATGTAGCTGCTGGCCTGGACCCAGGGGTGGTCGATGTCCGGCGCCAGCAGATCCTGGCCCTGCGCGTAATCGGTGAGCGGGTTGGTGCAGCCCAGGGCGTGGCGCATCAGCATCGGTGCGACATCGAGATGGCTGGTCATGCCCTCGACGCGTCCGGGTTCGACCCCCGGGCCGTTGACGATCATCGGCACGTGGGTCTGCGGCGAGGCGAAATTGCTGTTGTGGCCCCAGTAGTTCTTGCCGAAATCGTTGAGCGACTGGCCGTGATCGGCGGTGACCACCAGCATGGTGTCTTCCCACTCGCCCTTGGCCTTGAGATCGTCGATCACCCGGCCCAGCAGCTCGTCGTCGTAGTGCACGGCATTGCGGTGGCGGTTGGCGTAGGGCACCGGATCGGTGTCCGGGCCCAGATCCAGATAATCCATGCCCTGCACCGAAGGCTGGTAGGGCTGGGCGGCGCCTTGCGGGACGTCATAGCCGTGGGGGGCATCGTAGAACAGCATGCCGAACCAGGGGGTGTCGTCCTGCTGCTCCTGCCGGTCGAGCCAGGCCAGCCAGTCCTCGGTCATGCGCAGGTCGCGACCGGAGGGAGAGTCCCCAGGCGTGCTCAGCCGCAGCGGGTCGACCGAGCTGAAGATCGTGCGGTCGAAGCCGACGCCGTCGAGGCTGGCCGAGGAGAAGATGCCCAGCGCGTAGCCCTGCTTCTGCAGCTGCGTGATCAGAAGCGGCGGCGTCTGGGTGTCGTCCAGATAGGCGTAATAGTTGCCGCTGAGGCCGTAGAACAGGCTCATGGCGCCGTTGCGGGTGGCGTTGCCGCCGCTGTAGTGATCGAGATAGCGGCGGCCGCTGTCGTTCAGCGCCGCATAGAGGTTGGGCGTGTTCCGTGGACCATACTCGTCGGCGCGCCAGGAGTCGATCATGACGACCATGACGTTGGGCTTGTCGCTGGGCTGGCAGCTCAGCGGACTCTTGGGCCAGTCGAGATTCTGTGCCTGCTTGGCATCGATATCGGCCCGCTCGGCGCGGGCGGCTCGGGGATCGAGCCAGCCGTGCTGCTCCATGAAATCCTTGGCGGTGGCCGGGAACAGCAGCGGATAGATGCCGACCTGCTGGGTCACGCTGCGATGGTAGCGGGCATCGGCGACGACATGCAGGGCGTGGCTGCCGAGCAGCGTCACCAGTATCACGCCGCAGCAGAGTCCCACCGGCACGCGGCGGCCACGGTTGCCCACGATCAGGCGACGGGCGAGCCAGCCTTCGAGCGCCAGCGCCGCGACGACGCAGCCGACGACCACCAGCCAGGTGGTGACGGTGAAGCTGAAGATCTCGCCGTTCTTGTCGTTGAGGAACAGCGACACCATGAAGGCGTTCACGTGGAAGCGATACTGGGCATAGACGACCGTGTCCAGCAGCAGCGCGCTGAGCCCCAGAGCACCGAGCAGGGTCGCCGGCAGCCACAGCCAGCGCGCCTTGAGCACCAGCGCCAGCGCGGCCAGCGGGAGCCAGCCGAGCAGGACCAGCATGCCGAAGTGGCCGATCCAGGTCAGGATCAGATAGGCGATCCCCATGGGGTCGTGCGGCATGGCGAGGTAGGGCGAGTAACGCAGTGCAATCAGCCACACCAGCGGCAGTTGCACCAGGGCGAAAAGGAGGGTGCCGCGCCAACGGCGTCTCAGCGTATCTTGCATGGAGGGTCAGGCCTTGTCGTGATCCGCCGGAGCGTTTCGATAACCCTCGGCGATGGCGATGAAGAGTGATTCCGCGTTGGCGGGCGAGAAACGCACGAGGGAGCGCTCGAGTCGTGACAGATTGCGCTGACGCCAGGCGCCTTGCGGGCGTAGCCGGCAGCGGTCGAAATCTATCAGCCAAACCTTATCTTCGTCTGAAACCAGCAGGTTGCGCGCGTTGAGGTCGACATGGTCGAGCCCGGCGTCGTGAAACCGGCGAATGGTGGCGCCGACGTCGGCGAGCAACCGCGGCGAGGCACTTGCCAGGCGCTCTGCCAATGCCTGGCTCTTTGGCAGGCGCTCGGTGATCAGCGCCGCGCGATAGGTGATACCGTGGCGTACCACGATGGCCGCCACCGGCGCCGGCGCCGGCAGCCCCTGTTCGAACAGGGCGCGTGTCAGGCGCATTTCACGAAAGCCGCGGGTACGCTCGAGGCCCGTCCAGAGATAGTCGGCTTGGCTGACCCTGGCGGCCATGCCGCCCCGGCGATAGGGCCGCAGCACCCAGTCGGCCCCATCGACGGCCAGGAACTGGCTGGCGCCGCGGCCGGGCGCCGAGCCGACCACCAGGCCGCGTGCGGCCCAGGCATCCGGGTCGAGCCAGGCTTCGCCGAATGGGGGCAGAATCGGCAGGTCGGGCTGAGCGAGACGCGTCGGATCGTATAAGATATGCGCGTCCCGATGATGGTAGGTCGATAGCGACATGGTCGATCCTTGACGTAGGGCCGAAGCGGGATGGGCGCGCCGCCGAAAACGCGGCGACGAGCCGCGGGACGCATTGTAACCGGGCAGACCCGTTGTCGCATGTCGGCGTCTCGTGCCGCCGAGGATTCGTCGACCCGTCGGGCGTCCATTGAACTCGAGGAAGCTGCCGTGACCGAAGATCCGCAAGCGCCGCTGGCCGCGATCGCCATTCGCCAGGTGGAGAAGAGCACCGGCGCCAGCCGCAACGCCTTCGAGCAGGCTGCGGCGCTGAAAACCCTGGGCTACCGGGTGACGATCCTGGCCGAGCGTGGCCGGCGCGAACTGGCGGAAGCCGCCGGTGCCGAGCTGGTTCGGCTCAAGCGCTGGCCATTCAAGGGACCGTTCCGGCGGTTCTGGTTCAACCGCCGCGTGCAGGCCTGGTGCCGGCGACATCGGCCGGCGATGCTGGTCAGCCACGGCGACGTCGAGACGCCCGATGTCGTCTACATGCACAACTGCGTGCACCTCGCCAGCCAGCGCATCCATGGCCGCGATCTGCCCGCAGGCCACGAAGTGGCCGCCATCCACGATCACGTGCTGACGGGGGCCAGGTTTCGTCGCCTGGCGGTCAACTCGCGAATGATGGCGGAGGATTTTCGCGATCGCTACGGCATCGACGACTCGCGCATCGAGATCAGCTACCCCGGCTACGATCCCGCGATATTCAACCGCGAGCGGGCCACGGCAGGCCGCGCGGCGCGCCGGCGCGAGCTGGGCATCGCCGACGACACCCGGCTGATCGGCCTGATCACCTCCGGCAACTTCATCAAACGCAACGTGGCCGGCTTCGTCGAGATGGCAGCCGGACTGGAGCAACGCCTGCCGGGCCGGTGCCGTTTCCTCGTCGTCGGCAAGGACGACTTCGCCCCCTACCAGCGCCAGGCCGAACAGGCCGGCATCGCCGAGCGCTTTCTCTGGCGCAGTACGGTCAGCGACGTCGAGACGCTCTACGGCGCGCTCGATCTGTTCGTGCTGCCGGCGCACATCGAGGAGTTCGGGCGCGTGTCGCTCGAGGCCATGGCCTGCGGCACGCCGGTGTTGCTCTCGTCCACCACCGGTGCCGCCGAACTGCTCGAGGCCGACCATGCCGAGCTGATGCTGGATAGCCGCGACACCCAGGGCTGGGTCGACCGTCTCGAGGAGCTGATGACGACATCGGACCTCGAGTCGCTGGGTGCCGAGCTTGCCGAGTTGGTGGGCGATTACTCCTACCGTCGCCAGACCGAGAAGCTGCGGGACTCCTTTGCCTCACTGTGAACGCTGGGCTTTGTACGAAAACTAGCTGCGCTCGGCAATACGGCGTTAAAAATCAGCTCAAAATGCTCATTTACACCCCGTAAATTCCGCGTTTTCGCCGATTTTTGCCTTGTCTTGCCCTCGCTCGCTGACTTTTCGTACAAACCCTAGGTACGGATCACGCTGTCGACGAAATCCACCAGCGTCTCCCCATAGCGGTCGAGATCGAAATCGCGGGCGACCTGCTCGCGGGCGGCCTGCGCCATGCGTCGCCGCAGCGATGGATCCCGGGCCCAGCCCTCAAGGACCGTGGCGGCTTCCGCCGGCTCGAGTACGCCGGCCTCGACGAGGCTGTCGGTGGTGGGATCGTAGACCTCGTCGGGCCCCTTGGCGCAGCGGGGGTCGTAGCGCGCCAGGCTGTGGCGCGAACGGCCGGGGTTCAGGACGGCGCCATTGACGCCATGACGCACGAGCTCCGGCAGGCCATCGGCATTGCCGACCAGCGTGGGCAGGCCATGAGCCAGGGCTTCCTGGACCACGTTGCCGAAGGGTTCGCGCCAGGAGGGGCAGATGAAGGCGTCCAGCGAGGCGTAGAAGCCCGACATGTCGTCGACCAGGCCCTTGAAGTGAACGCTGTCGTTCAATCCCCACCGCGCTGTCCACTGCTTCAACACCGGCTCCAGCGGCCCGCTGCCCGCGATCCACAGTTCCGCCTCGGGGCAGCGCTGCTTGAGTTCGGCGAAGGTTTCCAGGGCGACCATCGGCGCCTTCAGGCCCGTCATCCGGCCCGCGAAACCGAGCCTGAAGCGGTCGCCGGGGTGGCTGGCGGCCTGTTCCGGGAGACGGATGGCGTTCTGCAGCACGCGATAGGGGATGTCGGGATCCAGCTGCCACTTGAGCTGGAGAATCCGCAGGCCGGCGTAGGAGTTGCAGAGCACGCCGTCCAGCCGCGAGAGATAACGCCTCAGGCCGGGTGCATCCGCTGCCAGCCACGCACTCCCGCGTTCGAAGTGGATCAGCGGGATGCCGTCGTCGAACGCCAGCGGATGATTGACGATCTTGTTCCAGACCACCACGGCATCGAGTTCCAGACGCTGCATCATGGCGAGCTGATAACGCTGGCGCACGCTCGGCAGGAACTTGGGAATCCGCCAGCGCCCACCCTTGATACTGTGCATCCGTGCCGCGCGGTGAGGGGCGTAAGCTGGCTCGAGCAGTGAATGGATCTCGTCGGTCTGCAGCAGCACATGGTGGTCGTGCTGCGGGGTATGGCGGGTATAGAAGCGAGTGAAGTAGCGTTCCACGCCGCCCAGGTTTCTGAGGCTGACCAGGTGGCCGATGCGGCTGGTGGTGCCACGAGTTGATTCTTCGATCATGAATGTCTTGTCTGGATGGTTTTCTGGATGATTCGGTCGAAGCGCCATGATTGACGCGCGTTGGTCGGGGTGCGAGTCATGCCCGGTCAACTTCCGTTAGAATGGGCGCTTTACCCAATGGGAATTCATTCAAGCCCATGAAGCAATCTCTGCCAGAGCGCCCGCGACATATCGGCATCCTGCGTCTCTCCGCGCTGGGCGACGTCTGCAACCTGGTGCCCACGGTGCGCGCGCTGCAACGCCAATGGCCCGAGGCGCGGATCACCTGGATCGTCGGCAAGGCCGAACATGGCCTGCTGGACGGTCTCGATGGCGTCGATCTGGTGGTCTACGACAAGTCCACCGGTTTCCAGGGCATGCGTGCGATTTGGCGTCAACTCGAGGACGTCCGCTTCGACGTCCTGCTGCACATGCAGCAGGCGCTGCGCGCCAGCGTACTGTCGTTGGGGCTGAAATGCGACGTGAGGGTGGGCTACGACAAGGCCCGGGCCAAGGATTGGCAGCACTGGTTCACCCATCGCCAGCTGGCTCCCCATCCACGCGCACATGTGCTCGAATCCTTCATGGATTTCGCCCGCCTGCTGGGGGTCGAGGATACCCGCCTCGACTGGTCGCTGCCGGTGCCGGACGCCGCCTACCAGGAAGCGCGCCAGTTGACCCGCGACCGGCCCTATCTGGTGATCAGCCCCTGCGCCAACCCGCGGCTGCGCAACTTCCGCAACTGGTCGGCCGAGGGCTATGCCGCCGTGATCGAACACGTCTGGCAGCGCTACGGGCTGAGAACCGTCATGAGTGGCGGCGGCAGTCCCCAGGAACGCGACATGGGCGAGCAGATCCGCCGGCTGGTGCCCGATGTCGAGATCATCGACGCCATCGGTCGAACGTCGCTCAAGGGCCTGCTGGCCCTGCTGGATCGGGCGCGCGTGGTGATCGCACCCGACTCCGGGCCGGTGCACATGGCCAATGCGCTGGGCACGCCGACGCTGGGGCTCTACGCCACCACCAATCCGGATCGCGCGGCCCCGTACTGCTGGCGCAGCCATGTGGTCAATCGCTACCCTGACGCCGTGCGCCGCTATCTGAAGAAGTCCGTCGAGAGCGTCAATTGGGGCACGCGGGTGCGCCACGCCGACGCCATGGCACTGATCACGCTGGACGACGTGGTCGAGCATCTGGACGGACTGATGACCGCGACACGCGATACCGCCAACGCCGACGACGTAACGGAGCCGCCGCATGAAGGTTGATCTTTCGCAGTTGGAGCACGCCCGTCTGCTGGTGGTGGGCGATGTCATGCTCGACCGCTATTGGCATGGCGCGACGTCGCGGATCTCGCCCGAAGCGCCGGTGCCGGTGGTGAAGGTGGAAGATGCCGACGATCGTCCGGGCGGGGCGGCCAACGTAGCCCTCAACATCGCCTCGCTGGGAGGCCACGCCAGTCTGGCGGGCGTGGTGGGGCGCGACGACAACGCCGACCATCTCGAACGTGCGCTGGAAGCTGCCAATGTGAGCGCTCACTTTCAACGCAGCCCGGAAGTGCCGACGATCACCAAGCTGCGCGTCATGAGTCGCAACCAGCAGTTGATCCGCCTCGACTTCGAATCGCCGCTGTGGAACGTCGACACCGCGCCGCTGGTCGCCAAGGTCGAGGCGGCGCTGGGCGATGCGGAAGTGGTGATTCTCTCCGACTACGGCAAGGGTAGCCTGAACCGGGTCGAGACGCTGATCGCCGCGGCCCGAGCGGCCGGCAAGCGGGTGCTGGTCGATCCCAAGGGCAGCGATTTCAGCCGCTATCGCGGTGCCAGCGTGATCACGCCCAACCTGGCCGAGTTCGAAGCGATCGTCGGCCCCTGTGCCGACGATGCTGAACTGGCGGAGAAGGGCGAGGCGCTGCGGGCGGCGCTGGCGCTCGAGGCGCTGCTGGTCACCCGCAGCGAACGCGGCATGACCCTGATCCGTGAGGGGCACGCCCCGCTGCACCTGCCGACCCACGCGCGGGAGGTCTTCGACGTCACCGGCGCTGGCGACACCGTGATCGGGGTGTTGGGGCTGGCGCTGGCCGCCGGCCACGGCTTCGGCGAGGCGGTGATGCTGGCCAATCTCGCCGCCGGACTGGTGGTGGCCAAGCCCGGCACCGCGGTGCTGTCGGTGGCGGAGCTCTACACGGCACTGCACGGCGACAGCCTGGCCGAATACGGCGTCATCGGGGAAGGCCCGCTCGTCGGGGCGGTGCGTGCCGCGCAGGCTCGCGGCGAGCGCGTGGTGATGACCAACGGCTGCTTCGACATCCTGCATGCCGGCCACGTGGCGTATCTGGAGCAGGCCAAGCGCCTCGGCGACCGCCTGATCGTGGCGGTCAACGACGACGCCTCGGTGGCCCGGCTCAAGGGGCCCAAGCGGCCCATCAACACGCTGGCGCGCCGGGCCCAGGTGCTGGCGGGGCTGGCCGCGGTGGACTGGGTCGTCCCCTTCGGCGAAGACACGCCGGCGCGGCTGATCGAGGCGATCCTGCCGGATCGGCTGGTCAAGGGCGGCGACTACCGGCCGGAGGATATCGCCGGTGGCGAGGCGGTCATCGCCAATGGCGGCGAAGTCCTGGTGCTGGGCTTCGAGGATGGCGTCTCGACCACCACCATGATCGATACCATTCTCGACCGCGAGCGCTGAGCCGCGGTGCGCGCTCGACACGGCCTCCCGTCGCGACTCGCGCGCTGGCTCTACTCGCTGGCCGTCTGTCTGTTGTCGCCGCTGATCTGGTGGCGGGTGTGGCGTGAGTGGTTGCCCACTCACCCCCGTCGCGAGCGGCTTGGCTTCATCGCCGTGGAGGGCGATCGCCCGCGGCTGTGGCTGCACGCGGCATCGGTGGGTGAAGTCGTCACGGCGGCGCCCCTCATCCGCTCGCTGCTGGATGATCACCCGGATCACGACCTGGTCGTCACCACCATGACCGCCACCGGCGCCGAGCGCGTTCGCCAGATGTTCGGCGAACGGGTCTCCCACCATTTCCTGCCGCTGGATTTCCCGATCAGCGCGCGACGTTTCATCGCCCGACTGAATCCCCGCCTGGCGGTCATCGCCGAAACCGAGCTCTGGCCCAACCTGCTGGCGGCGTGCCGACGCCGGGGCGTGCCGGTGGTGGTCGCCAATGGCCGCTTGAGTGCCGGTGCCTTCCGGCTCTACCAGCGCTTCGGGGCCCTCAGCCGGGGCATGCTCGAGACGGTGGCCTGGATCGGTGCCAAGTCGCCACTGGACGCCGAGCGGTTCGTCTCGCTGGGCGCACCGGCGACGCGGGTGGCGGTGACCGGGGCGTTGAAGTTCGATCTCGACGTGGACGACGCCACGCGCCACGCCGGCCAGCGACTGCGGGCGAGCTGGGGGGCGCGGCCGGTCTGGATCGCAGGCTCCACCCATCCGGGGGAAGACGAGCAGGCGCTGATCGCCCATGCCGCGCTCAAACGCCGTTGTCCCGACGCGCTGCTGATTCTGGTGCCGCGCCATCCCCGGCGCTTCGATGCCGTCGACGCGACCTGCCGCGAGCGGGGGGAGCAGGTCGTGCGATTGAGCGCGCGAATGCCGGTCACCCCGGAAACCACGGTACTGCTGGGCGATACCATGGGCGATCTGATGCGGCTCTACGGCTGTGCCGATGTCGCCTTCGTCGGTGGCTCGCTCGAGCCGGTCGGCGGCCACAATCTGCTCGAGCCGGCGGCGCTGGGCGTGGCGGTGGTGAGCGGTCCCCATCTCGACAACCTGCGTGAGATCGCCGATACGCTGGCGGCCGGCGAGGCCAGGCTCGAGGTCGCCGATGCCGATGAGCTCGGCGCCACGCTGATCTCGCTGTTCGAGGACGACGATCGCCGTCACCGGCTTGGCGCGGCCGGGCGGGCCGTGGTCGAGGCCAATCGGGGGGCGCTGGCGAGGACCCGTAAGAGAATCGCAGCGCTGCTGAACGATTCGTAACGTCATCGACGGGAATGATTGAAAGTTCGGTCTGTCAGAAGCGTGTCAGAAATGCCTGCGACACTCTTCGATGGCTCGAACCTCTTGGCTGCTGGATATTCCCGTATGGACTTTCGATTCAAGAGTCGCAAGTTGCGATTTTATACTGGCGGTATCGCCAGCCTGCTCGTTCCCGACAGTCTCTATCGCCAACGTCTGCATCGATTGATGGCGACGCTCTCCGACGAGGAGATGCGTGCCGTCATGAAACGAGTCGATTACTACAACCGTCTGGCGAGCCCTTTCGACCCTGGCGACGGGGCGGTGCGTATCGGCGATTTTCGCTACGAGAAGCGCGGCGCCTATTACCTGGATGCCAGACGGGTGGTTCGTCATTTCGATCCCGAGCTGCGTTTCAACTACCGCTTCGGCGACGTGACCTGGGTGGCCGAGACGCCGACGATCGTCAAGAGCCGCCCGATCTGTCGCGAGACCCCGCCGGGCAACGCCAACAACCTGCTGTTGAAGCTCAACAGCGTGCGCCACTTCCATTTCGCCAACGACCGGTTGCGGTACGCCGACAAGAAGACCGGCGTCGTCTGGCGGGGGAAGTGCTTCCATGAGCACCGGGCCGCGGTGCTGCGCCGGTTCTGCCGGCACCCGCGGATGGATATCGGCCAGAGCCATGCCAAGCGGCGCCATCAGCCGGATTATCGACCCTATCTGTCGATCGAGGCACAACTGCAGTACAAGTTCGTGCTGAGCCTCGAGGGCAAGGACGTTGCCACCAATCTGAAGTGGATCCTGTCGTCGAACTCGCTCTGCCTGATGCCGCCCCCGCGTTACGAGACCTGGTTCATGGAAGGCGCGCTGGAGCCCTATGTCCACTACGTGCCGCTGGCCGAGGATTGCCACGATCTCGAGGAGAAGATGGACTACTACTCGACGCGTCCGGAAGAAGCCGAAGCGATCATCCGCAACGCCAACGCCCATGTGGATCGATTTCGCGATACGCGCCTCGAGCACCTGATCTCGCTGCTGGTGATGCACCGGTATTTCGCGCTTTCCGGGCAGCTGTCGTCCCGGTCCGACCCGCTACCCGCTCACCCGGCGGTCAACGCCAGCGCGGCGAGAAACAACTGGGCGTGACGCCCGGCCAGCGCCTCGAGATCGCGGTCATAGCCGCCGCCGATGACGCCCGCGACGGGAATGCCCAGTCTTCGGCACTTCGCCAGCACCCGATAATCACGGCGATGGAGGCCGTGGTCGCTCAACGACAGATGCCCCAGCCGGTCGTCGGCGTGCACGTCGGCGCCGGCATCGAACAGCACGAACTGCGGCTGGAAGTCGCCCAGGATCGAGTCCAGCGCCGTCTCGAGGCGCTCCAGATAGGCATCGTCCCCGGTGCCGCGGGGTAGCGCCACGTCGCGATCGCTCCGGCGCTTCTCGAACGGGAAGTTGGCCTCGCCGTGGAGCGACAGCGTGAAGACCCGTGGCTCGTCGCGGAAGATCCAGGCCGTTCCATCTCCCTGGTGCACGTCGCAGTCGACGATCAGGACCCGCTCGAGACGATACTCGGCCAGCAGGTAATGGGCGGCTACCGCGAGATCGTTGAGCAGGCAGTAGCCGCTGGCACGATCGGCATAGGCGTGGTGGGTGCCGCCGGCGGTGTTGAGTGCCAGCCCGGTCTGCATGGCGCTGCCCACCGCGGCGAGTGTCCCGCCGACTTCCAGCAGGGTGCGTTCGACCAGCGCCGGCGACCAGGGGAAGCCGCTCGGCGTACGCCGCGTGGCCGCGATCTCGCCCAGGTAAAAGCGCTGCAGGTAGTCGGCGGTGTGCCCACGCAATAGCGCCTTGCTGGTCGCCGGCGCAGGGGTGATCCAGCAAACGTCGTCACGGTCGTCGAAGCCCAGCGTCGACAGGCGCTGGCGCAGGATCCGGAATTTCGCCATCGGGAACGGATGGCGCTCGGGCCAGTCGATGCTGTAGCCCGGGTGATGAACGATGGGTAGCACGCGCGAGTGATCTCCGCTGGGTCGATGAAAAAGCCGTTGGTACTGGGCCGCGGCAATTGGTCCCTGGCGGTGGTGCCAGGGATCGCTACGCTGGGAGATGCCCTCCGTTGCCGCGAGTTTTTCGCCATGCGAGTTACCGTTTTCAGTGCCCAGCCCTACGATCGCCGCTTTTTCGACGAACTCGCTGCCGTGCAAGATGCCGATGACGACATCGAGTGGCATTATCAGGAGGCCAGTCTCGATGCCGGTACCGTAGCACTGGCGGCGGGCAGTGATGCCGTCTGCGTGTTCGTCAACGACTGCCTCGACGCCGCCGTGCTCGACACGCTGGCCACCCTCGGGATCCGCGCGATCGTGTTGCGCTGCGCCGGTTTCAACAACATCGATCTCGCGGCTGCCCATCGGCTCGGGCTGTTCGTGGCGCGGGTGCCGGCCTACTCGCCGGAGGCGGTGGCCGAACACGCGCTGGCGATGATCATGACCCTGAACCGCAAGACTCACCGGGCCTTCAACCGCGTGCGCGAGGGCAACTTCGCACTCGATGGGCTCTTGGGGGTCACGCTGCATGGCAAGACGGCGGGCGTGATCGGCACGGGGCGGATCGGACTGTGCATGGCACGTATCCTGAAGGGACTCGGCTGCGATGTGTTGGGCTACGATCCCTATCCTGCCGACGCGTTCCCGGCCTACGGGGAAGCGGTCCCGCTCGAGGCGCTGCTGGCACGCTCCGATATCGTCTCGCTGCACTGTCCGCTGACCGAGCAGACCCATCACCTGATCGATGACGGGACCCTGGCGGCGATGAAGCCGGGCGCCATGCTGGTCAATACCTCGCGAGGGGCGCTGATCGATACCCCCGCGGTCATCGGTGCGCTGAAATCACGTCAGCTGGGGGCGCTGGCCATCGACGTCTACGAGCAGGAGAGCGAACTGTTCTTCCGCGACCACTCGGCGGAGATCATCGACGATGACGTGTTCGCGCGCCTGGCGAGTTTCCCCAATGTGCTGATCACCGGGCACCAGGGTTTCTTCACCGTCGAGGCGCTGCGCGAGATCGCCCAGGTGACCCGGGCCAACCTGATGGCCTTCGCCGAAGGCATCGAGTGCCCCAATCGGCTGTAGCGGGTCGGGTCAGCGGGTCATGCGCTCCACGCCACCGCCGGTACCCAGCATCAGCACGTCGGCCGGACGCTTGGCGAACAGGCCGTTGGTGACCACGCCGACCACGGCATCCAGCGCCGCTTCCATCGCCTCGGGCTGGTCGAACAGCTTGTCGTAACCGTCGAGGATACGGTTGCCGTTGTCGGTCAGCACGCCGTCCCGATAGACCGGCGTGATGCCCAGCTTGACCATCTCGCGGGCGACGTAGGAGCGCGCCATCGGAATCACCTCGACCGGCAGCGGGAAGCCGCCCAGCACCTCGACCCGCTTGCTGGCATCGGCGATGCAGATGAAGCGCTCGGCGCAGGCGGCCACGATCTTCTCCCGGGTCAGCGCCGCACCGCCGCCCTTGATCATGCGCAGTTTCCCATCGATCTCGTCGGCGCCGTCGACATAGACCGGAACGGTGCCGACATGGTTGAGTTCCAGCACGTCGATACCGTGGGACTTCAGCCGCGCTGCCGTCGCTTCCGAACTCGCTACCGCGCCGCGGAAGTCGTGCCGGCGAGCGGCCAGCAGATCGATGAAGTGGTTGGCCGTGGAGCCCGTGCCCACGCCGATCACCGCATCCGGGGTCAGCAGGTTGTCGATGTCTTCGAGGGCTGCGGCGGCGACGGCGCGCTTGAGATCGTCCTGGGTCATGTCGGTTCCGGCAGGCTGAGAGGGAAGGGTTCGATTCGGGTACGCTCGGAGCGCGGCCAGTATAAAGCAAGCGGCACACGCTGCCGATGTCGCTGGACGCTCGGGGCCGGGGTCTGCTAACAATACGGGTCCACTATTGTTACCCACCGTTCCCGTGCCCGCCGACCCCGAGGCGGGAGCGCTGCACCCCCAGCTGTTCGCCAGGACATACCCGAATGCAACTCGAAGACATCGTCAAGAAGATCCTCCAGGCCCGCGTCTACGAGGCGGCCCGGGAGACCCCGATCTCCCCGCTGCCCGCGCTCTCCCGCCGTTTTTCCAACCGCATTCTGATCAAGCGCGAAGACCTGCAGCCGGTGTTCTCGTTCAAGATCCGCGGCGCCTACAACAAGATGGCGCAGTTGAGCGACGAGCAGAAGGCCAAGGGCGTGATTGCGGCGTCCGCGGGCAATCATGCCCAGGGTCTGGCGATGGCGGCCAAACAGATGGGGGTCAAGGCGGTGATCGTGATGCCGCGGGTCACGCCGGACATCAAGGTGTCGGCGGTCCGGGGCTGGGGCGCCAGGGTGGTGCTCAAGGGCGACGCCTTCGGTGAAGCGCTGAGCCACGCCCGGGAGCTGATCGCCGAGCATGGCTATACCTACATTCCGCCCTATGACGATTTCGACGTGATCGCCGGCCAGGGCACGGTGGCGATGGAGATCCTGCGTCAGCACACCGGCCCCCTGGATGCGATCTTCGTCCCCGTCGGCGGCGGGGGCCTGCTGGCGGGTATCGCGGCCTATATCAAGTACCTGCGACCGGAGATCAAGGTGTTCGGTGTCGAGGCCGAGGACTCCGCCTGCCTCAAGGCGGCCATGGAGGCCGGCGAGCGGGTGACGCTGGATCAGGTCGGGGTGTTTGCCGAAGGCGTCGCGGTGGCGCAGATCGGCGAGGCGCCATTCGAGATCCTGCGTCATCACGTCGACGGCGTGATCACCGTCAACACCGACGAGATGTGCGCGGCGGTGAAGGATACCTTCGACGACACCCGGGCGGTGGCGGAGACTTCCGGGGCGCTGTCGCTGGCGGGATTGAAGAAATACGTGCAGCAGACGCAGGTCAAGGATCAGACGCTGCTGTGCATCAACTCTGGCGCCAACATCAATTTCGACCGGCTGCAGCACGTCGCCGAGCGCACCGAGCTGGGCGAGCAGCGCGAGGCGATCCTGGCGGTGGAGATCCCCGAGCGGCCGGGCAGCTTCAAGCAGTTCTGCCGGGTGATCGGGCGGCGCATGGTGACCGAGTTCAACTATCGCTACGCCGATCCGGAGGGCGCGCACATCTTCGTCGGTGTCCAGGTCAAGCCGGGTGGCGAGGATCGCGAAGAGGTGATCCGCCGACTGCGCGAGGCCGACTATCCGGTCGAGGATCTCACCGACAACGAACTGGCCAAGCTTCACATTCGCCATCTGGGCGGCGGTCGGCCCAGGGAGCGTTTCGAGGAGGAGGTCTATCGCTTCGAGTTTCCCGAACGCCCCGGCGCCTTGATGAACTTCCTCACCCACCTGCCGGCGGACTGGAACATCTCGCTGTTCCACTACCGCAACCACGGCGCCGCCTACGGCCGGGTGCTGGTGGGATTGCAGATGCCCAACGGCGACCGCTCCCATGCCGAGGAGCACTTCGATCGCATCGGCTATCGCTACTGGAAGGAGACCGACAACACGGCCTACCGGCTGTTCATGGCCTAGAATTCGTCGGGAGCCGTCATAAAAGGATGAAATAGGCGCTAAAAGTCTCTGAATCCGATCTCAACCTTTTTGTATTAATGCCGATACTATTGGGTAACGAAAAAAGGTGTCATCCGGGCCGGAAACACTCTTGTCAAGATTTTGGCCTGACCCTATAGTCGTGCGCGTCGCTGCGGGGGGCAGCGACCGAACCCAACGCAGCGGAGTCGACATGAGACGCAAGCCCGACTTGGTAATGGCATTGGTACTGATCTTCGGCGTCGGCGTGGTGGCAACGGGCTACGCGCAGACGCTGCTGGGCGCCTGAGGCCCGGTGGTGAACACGCCGGATCGCTCGACTGGCGACGGTCGTCGAATCGCGGTGTGGTGAAGAGAATCAGCCAGTGGGGTGTGGCTCGAAACGGCCGGTAGCGGAAACGCTGCCGGCCGTTTTCGTTTCCGGCCGTTTCGAGCCGCCGATCGTGCGGTAGCGTCTGGCATGGAGCTTCAGCTGCGGGGTCGGACGATTCGCCGGTCGCTGACGATGGCGTCCAGTGGCACGTCCCAGTGCTCGACGGGCAGCGAGTCGACGCGTTGACAGTCGTGGGCGAGCCCGATCAGCCGGGGCCTGGGGCGCTGGCGCCGGGCGAAGGCAAAAGTGCGATCGTAGAAGCCGCCGCCCATGCCGATCCGCTGGCCTTCGTCGTCGAATCCCACCAGTGGCAGCAGCACGGTATCCAGCGCCCAGGCGGGCAACCGATTGGCGCGATGGGCACCGAAGCGGGTGTCCGGCTCGGCGATACCGAAGCGATTGCGGGTCATCCGGGTACCGGCGTGATAGCGCACGAACCACAGCCGGTTCTCGACCAGGGGGCGCAATACCGGGAGATAGACGTGGGCGCGGTGGGCGGTGAACCAGTCGATCAGCGGGCGCGGGTCGATCTCGCCATCGTTGGGCAGGTAGAGCGCCACGCGGCGGGCGCGCTGCAGTTCAGGCAGGCACCTCAGGCGGCGGCAGAGCTCGCGGGAGGCCAAGCGTCGTTGATGCGGGGTCAGCGCGCGACGGCGGCGACGCAGTTCGCGTCGAAGCTCGCGCCGATCGAGACACCCGTCGACGGCCGACGATAAAGCCGTGGCAGAGTCATGGGTGATCGTTGCGGTGGTCTCGTTGAACGACAAGAGAGTTCCCCAGAGTGCCGCTGTCATTCTGGCCCTGAACCTATTGGTTCAAGGTGGGTGGCCGCAGGCAGGCCTTCAGGCTTTCCGACGCGCGGACATGCACACGGGCCTGCCTAGCAATTGGCCCCCTGGGTACTGCGCATAGGCTCGAGGGACTTGTAATGACTGGCGCACACTCCAGGAAACCCCACTATCGTAGCAGAGCGGCCCCCGTTGCCCAATGGCGGATTGCGATGCCGACGGCCTTTCGGCATCACGGTGTCTGCCGGCCGGGTTCGCCCGCCTTGGCCAGCGCACGTTCCAGCCTCTCGCTCAGATCACTCAGGCTCTGCTCGCCGGCGCGATGCGAATCCAGCGCCGTCAGCAGCTCGTGGGTAATATTGAGGGCGGCCATGATCGCGATCTTTTCGGCACCCAGCACCTTGCCCCGCGAATGGATGCCGTGCATGGCGCGATCCAGGTAGCGGGCGGAGCGCTTCAGTTGATCCTGCTCCTCGGGCGGGCAGGCGATCACGTAGGGTTTGCCCAGCAGGGTGACTTCGGTCGTCGGGCGAGACGTGTCGCTCATGTTGTCGCTCCGGGGTGGGCGGTGAAGATCGATGCGGTAAGATGGCAGGCATTCGCGCCGAGCGCGTCCGGATTCGTTACCCTGCCTGCGGTCGTTGACCGGCTGTGCCAGGCGAGGTCGAGGACCCGGGCAGCGTGCCGCCGCGATTGATGAATCACTATAGAGAGCCGGTTATTGGCGGTCAACGAGCCGCCTCGCCGGCGCCGCGCGCCCGCCGGCTCTTGCGATCACCCAATCATGGATGCCGACATGTCGATCATCAACGACCAGCTCGATTTTTCCACCGTCGCCAATGTCTTTCTGGCGCATGGCAGCATGCAGTCGCCGGCGTTTCTCGACGGCCGACTGTGCGCCGAGCTCGGTTTGCACGATTTGAGTACCGAGGGGTGGCTGGAGGAGGTCTGCCTGTCGCTCAACGTGGAACAGCCGGAAAGCCGTGAGGACGCGGACGTGCTGCTGGGCTGGCGCCGCCAGACGCTGGACGCGCTCTCTGCCGCCGAGCTCAATTTCGAGCCGCTGTTGCCGGACGAGCTGTTTTCGCTCTCCGAGCGCGCCCAGGGGCTCAAGGAGTGGACCCAGGGCTTTCTCGAAGTCGTCAACGAAGTGGATGGCGAAACCTACGAGAACTGGTCCTCGCCGCTGAAAGAGGCGCTGGAGGATCTCGGCCAGCTGTCGGCGATCGACGTCGATATCGCCGACGACCCCGAGAACGAGAACGATCTCTTCGCGCTGACCGAACATGCCCGAATGGCAGCGATGCTGCTCTACACCGAACAGCACCCTGGAGAACCCCAGGTGGAGCAGGTCGAGAACGAGAGTGTCGATCCTGCCGGCGACGAGGGCGAGACACCGTCATCGTTGCATTGAGTTTGCCCGCGCACCGCGTCGCGTGAGCGACGATATTCCCGGCGTCCCGGCGAGTCCCGAGACGCTCCGCTCAAGGAGAGAGACATGCGACCCGAGCCGCTACCGCGCCCCGCCCCCATCTCGCCAGAGGAGTTCGCGGCCCGTCGCGAGCGCCTGATGGCCGAACTGCCGGAACACAGTGCCGTGCTGTTGCCGGGTGCCGCGCTCAAGACGCGTAATCACGACAGCGAATACGCGTTCCGCCAGAACAGCGATTTCCACTATCTGTGCGGATTCCCCGAACCCGACGCGCTGCTGGTGCTGCTGCCCGGCCGGGAAGCCGGTGAGGCGATCCTCTACTGCCAGGAGAAGGATCCCGAGAAGGAGGCCTGGACCGGCATTCGCATCGGTCCCGAGGGGGCCGTGAGCGACTACGGCATGGATGAAGCGTTCGATAACACCCAGCGTCACAATCTGACCGAACTGCTGGACGGTCGCCAGACCGTCTTCCTGCCGCTGGCCGACACCACCGCCATGGGCATTGCCGAGGGCGTGCGCGCACAGTTGAGCGCCCGGGCGCGACGGGGGGCTGTCGCGCCCACCCGGTTTGCCGATGTCAGTGCCTTGATCCACGAACTCCGCCTGACCAAGAGCGAGGCCGAGCTGGCGCTGATGCGACACGCCGCGCAGATCAGTGCGCTGGCGCACCGGCGGGCCATGCAGGCGAGTCGCCCCGGCCGTTTCGAATATCAGCTGCAGGCCGAACTCGAGCACGAGTTCGTCTGGCACGGTGCCCGCGCGCCTGCCTACGGCACCATCGTCGGCGGCGGGGCCAACGCCTGTGTGCTGCACTACGTCGAGAACGCCGCGTCGCTGGAAGATGGCGACCTGGTGTTGATCGACGCCGGTGGCGAGTTCGACCTCTACGCCGGCGACATTACCCGGACGTTCCCGGTCAACGGCCGTTTCAGCGACGCTCAGCGGGCGTTGTACGACATCGTGCTGGCGGCGGAAGAGCGCGCCGTGGCCGCGGTCGAGCCCGGCGCCACGCTGGAGGCCATTCACCAGGGCGTGGTGCGCGATCTGACCGCGGGTTTGATCGAACTCGGTTTGCTGGAAGGCGAGCTGGAGGAGAACATCGAGTCCCAGCGCTTCCGGCGTTTCTATCTGCACTCGACCTCGCACTGGCTCGGCCTCGACGTCCACGATGTCGGCAGTTATCGGGTCGACGGCGAACCCCGACGACTGGAACCGGGCATGGTGTTGACGATCGAGCCCGGACTCTACATTCCGGATGCCGAAGACATTCCGTCCGCCTACCGCGGCATCGGTATCCGCATCGAGGATGACGTGGTGGTCACCGAGTCCGGCCGCGAGGTACTGACCTCGCAGGTACCCAAGGCGGCAGAGGATATCGAGACGCTGATGCAGGCGCGGAATTGATCGTTTTTTGATCGATTTCGAATGGCGCCTGGAAATTACGTAACCGATGTAAAGCCAGTGTAGGGTGCGTGGATACTGGCGCCTGAATTTTCAATCGTAAGGGAGCGGCTGGTGCAGATGTCTCAGATACGGCAATCCACCACGGTCGACGTGGCCATCATCGGCGGTGGCCTGGTGGGCGCCAGCCTCGCCTGCGCCCTGGGCGGGGCCATGGCAGCGGAGCGCGAGCTGGCCGACGAGCGGACGCCTCTGCGCGTCGCCATCATCGAGCCTCAACCGCTGCCCAGCAGCGCCGAGGCCAACGCTTACCAACCCAGCTTCGACGCCCGGGCCAGCGCCATCGCTTACGGTTCGCGACGGCACTTCGAGCGGCTCGGCGTGTGGTCGGCGATGGCAACGGAGGCGTCCGCGATCCGCCACATCCACGTCAGCGAGCGTGGCCGACTGGGCACGACCCGGCTGCACGCCTCGGAGCTTGGCGTCGAGGCGCTGGGCTACGTCATTCCCAACGCCTGGATGGGGCGAGCGCTGCATGCCCGCCTCGAGTCGCTGCCCATCGACTGGCGCTGTCCGGCCCGGGTCGAATCGCTGGAGACCGAGAGCGGTGGCTATCGGCTCGTACTGGACAGCGGCGAGGTCATTCACGCCGGCCTGACCGTGCTGGCCGACGGCGGGCGTTCCGGCTTCAAGGAGCGGCTCGGCATCGAGAGCGATCACCATTCCTACGAGCAGACCGCGTTGATCGCCAACGTCGAGGTCAGCCGTGCTCACGGTGGCTGGGCCTTCGAACGCTTCACCCGCGAAGGGCCGATGGCCCTGCTGCCTCTCGGCGGGCGGCGGATGGAGCTGGTCTGGACCCACCGGCAGGGCGCGTTCGACGAGACCCTGGCGCTCTCCGACGGCGCCTTTCTCGAGCGCCTGCAGCGAGCCTTCGGCGATCGTGCGGGCCGCTTTCGACGGGTGGGGCAGCGGCACACCTATCCGCTGTCGTTGATCACGGCGCGGGAGACGATTCGCCCGCATCTGGCCATACTGGGCAACGCGGCGCATGCGCTGCATCCGGTCGCCGGGCAGGGTTTCAACCTGGCCCTGCGTGGCGTGATGGACCTGGCCGGTGCCATCGACGCGGCGCGAGCGGACGGCGTTGCCGCCGGCGACCCCCGAACGCTGGCGAGCTTCGAGGCGAGACGCACGGCGGACACGCACCGGATCGTACGCTTCAGCGACGGGCTGATCCGGCTGTTCGGCATCGATCACGCGGCATTGGGGCCGGCTCGTGCCGCCGGCTTGGTCGGCCTCAACGCGCTGGGGCCGTTGCGCCGGACACTGGCGAGACATGCGATGGGCATCGAGCGCTAGCGCCGCCGGTGGAGGAGCCTGCATGTGAACGGGCCGGCAGGTGGCGCGGCATGCGACGAGACAAGGAGTACGCGTAATGGACCAGAGGGAGAGTGATGTCATCATCGTCGGCGGCGGGATCGTC
>NZNW01000066.1 GCA_002695065.1 Salinicola sp.
GGACAGTCTGGCCCATCACGAGAGCTTCGTCAGCGGCGCTCGCGAAGCAATCAGGCGGCGGCGACCGGCCGAGACAAAGCGGACATCGATCACCGGGTTGGCGGCATTGCCCTCGACCACCAGCACCTCGCCATCACCGAAGCTGGCGTGCCGCACCCGGTCTCCGACCCGCCACGGCGCCACACCGGCCGGCTCGGCAGCAGCCGCCGGGGATGGCGCCTCCGGCTGCCGGGCGTGCAGCGTGAGGGATCGCCCGAGATGCTCCAGATCCGCACACGCCTGGCCGATGCGCTCCAGATAGGTGCCGATCATCTCCGGCTCGCGAACCGCGACGCCGGTCTCGCTGCCACCGCGGATCGCCCGGTCGATTCGACTGCAGTCCTCTACCGCGGTCTCGTCGAGGAACCGGCTCGGCCGGTGATCGCCGCCATCCTGAACCAGCAGCAGCCGCTCCCTGGCTCGGGTGATGGCCACGTAGTAGAGCCGCCGCTCCTCCTCCAGCCGCTCCGGCGAGAGCGGATTGTCGCGACTGAAATGGGGAAAATCCTCCTCGTTGAGCCCCCACACCGCAACCAGCGGCCACTCCAGCCCCTTGGCGCCGTGCACCGTGCTGATCAACACGCCGTCGGGGCGATTCTCGACCGGATTGCGCAGCAGCTCGATGAACGCCTCGGGATCGCTGGCCAACTCCCCCGCCTGCTCGATCAGGACATCGAGCAGGCGTACGTCATCATCGCCCTTCTCGCGTCGCGCCGCCGAGCGACGCAGAATTTTCTCGGCGTCGATGGCATCGACCACGTGCTCGAGCAGCTTGGCCGGCGGCCACGATGCCAGTTTGGGGAGCTCGCACAGCAGCTGCCACCGCCGTTTGAGGTGCCGGCGCTGGCCGGGTTTGAGACCCGCCAGAACCGAAGCGTCGCGAGCCGGCCAATGCTGGGTGCGGGCAAGCTCATCGACCAGCCGGCGCACGCGCTCCTGGGCCACGAAAGTCGTCGGCTGCGAGAACAGCAGCGCCAGATGGACGGGATCGTGCAGCCTCTGCGGTTCGCGGGCCAGTTGAAGATAGCCCGCCAGGGCCTGGACCAGCGGCAACCGGAACACGAAGCGCTCCTCCTGCGCCAGCCGAAACGGCACGCCGGCCCGCAGCAACTGCAGCTGTACCGAGACCGACAACGACCAGCTGCGCACCAGCACGCAGGCCTCGTCGCTGTGTCGGCCATCCGCGTGCCAGCGCTGCAGTGTCTCCAGCAGCGCGCTGGCACCGACGCCGGTTTGGAGTTCGGTCAAGGGGTTGCCGGGCGCTGCCAGACAGAGCTGGTCCCAGCGCTGGCGATTGTGCCGAATCGCGTGGTTGGCAGCCAGTGCCAGGGCGTGGCCATGGCGGAAGGTATAGGAGAGCGGGTACTCGCTGGCGCTGCCGAACAGCCCGTCGAAGCGTGCCAGCATCGCGTCGGGCCGCGCACCGCGCCACTCGTAGATGCACTGATTGGCATCGCCCACCGCCATGACCTGGGCCTGCCGGCCGGCGAGGACCTTGAGCAGCCGTAGCTGGGCTTCGTTGATGTCCTGGTATTCGTCGACGATCACATGCCCCAGAAAACCCTCGACCCGGCGGCGCGCGTCAGCGTGGCTCTCGAGACACCGCAGCGGACGATGGAGGAGATCCGCATAGGTCATCTGTCCGGCGGATTCGAGCAACGATTCCACCACCTCGAAGGCGTCGACGAAGTGCCGCTCGCTGGCGGTATAGCCGAGCTTTTCGAACAGCTCGGCCGGCGTGGCGACCTCCGCCTTGACCAGGTCGCAGAACTGGCCGAACGCCTCGAGCCGATCAGCATCCAGGGCCGCCTCGCGGGTTTCGCCGTCGGCCGACTCCAGGCTCTGCATCACCGCCTGCCGCAGCAGCCGCTCCCGCTGCCAGTCCGCCTGCAGCAACTGGCGCGGCGGCAGGTATCCCCAGCGTGTCAGGCTCTGGGTCAGGCGATGGCCGATCGAATGAAAGGTTCTCACCTCCGGCAGCGCGACGTTCGGCGGCGCCTCCCGGGTCAGCTTGGCGCGGAAGTCGTCCCTCGCCGCGCGATTGAACATCAGCACCAGGATGCGCCGCGGATTCTCGCCGTTGGCGAGCAGATGCAATACCCGCTTCACCAGGGTCGTGGTCTTGCCGGCACCGGCTACCGCCGCGACCCGCGCGTGACCCTGACGATGGCAGACCACGGCACGCTGTTCGGCGGTCAATCCGTCGGCGCTCGCCCTGTCCGGCAGCATCGAGTGGACCAGATCGTTCATGACGCCTCGTCGTCGATCCGGCCCAGCACCTGCCAGACACCCCCGCTCCAAAGCCCGATCTCGCCGCCGCGCCGCTCGGCCAGCTCGACCCAGCGATAGAACAGGTTGCGGTGCAGGCGCGCCAGCAGGCCATGGCGAATGGGCAGTGCCGGCAGGAGGTCTCCCGCCGGACCGCTCACCAGTGTCAGACGGTGGGTGGCGTCCAGCGGCACCCGGTCGCCGTCGGCGGTGACAGCGATCCAACCGGCATCGACCCGATCGGCGTCGGTCACCAGCAGCGGCAGATCCTCGACCCCGATGCGCAGCTTCTCGGCGGGAGTGACCAGGTAGTAGCCGCCATCGGCCTCCCGGCGCAGCACCCGGCTCAACAGATCGACCAGCGCGGGGCGCCGTATCGGCGTCCCCTCGTGGATCCACTCGCCATTGGCCGAGATGACCAGGTCCATGTCGCCGCAAAATGGCGGATCCCACTGCGCCAGCGGTGGAATCGACTGCGGATCGAGCTGCTGGAACAGCGTGTCGAGTTTCATCGTGCCCCCCTTGGACGACGCACCAGCGCCGCTACGTGCATTGTCGCCGGTGAACGCTCTCACACGAACGGGTTGTCGGCCTGCCCGTCCGGTGCGCAGCCGGGAAACAGTCGATAGAAGTTGGCCCGGGTCTGCATCGCCACTTCGTCGACGGTGATACCTCGCTCGCGGGCGATGCACTCGGCAACCTCGACGACCCATTGTGGCTCGTTGGGCCGGCCGCGATGGGGAACCGGCGCCAGGAACGGACTGTCCGTCTCGATCAGCAGGCGATCCAGCGGTACCTGGCGGGCCACGCCGCGCAGCGCCTCGGCGCTGGCGAACGTGACGATGCCCGACAGCGAAATGTAGAAGCCCAGCCTCAATGCCTCCCGGGCCATCTCCAGGTCTTCGGTAAAGCAGTGGAGCACCCCACCCACCTGCGGATCGATATGCTCGCGGATCAGTGCCAGCGTCTCGTCACGCGCGTCGCGGGTATGGATCACGACCGGCAGCTCGAGTTCGCGGGCAGCGTGGAGATGGGCGGCGAAGCGCTGGCGCTGGATCTCCCGCGGTACGCTGTCGTAGTGAAAATCGAGGCCCGTCTCGCCGATGGCCACCGCACCGTAGCGGTCGGCACATGCCTGGATCGCCTCGCTGTCGGGCTCCTGGACCACCTCGTGGAGCGGATGCAGGCCGATGCTGATGTCGACATCGTCATGGCGCCGCGCAATCCCGGCCAGTTGCGGCGCGCCTTCCAGCGACGTCGAGATTGCCAGAAAACGCCGGACGCCACGACTCCTGGCGGCCTCCAGGGCCGCGTCGAGATCGCCGTCGTAGGGCGTCAGATCGAGGCGATCGAGATGGCAGTGAGAGTCGACGAACATGAAAATTTCCAGGATAGAGGAAGACGAAAGCTCCGCGTCGACGTCATCATCGACGACGTCGACGCGCTCAGGATCTCAGCAGCGCCGACCAGCGAACCAGCCAGGCCTCGAGCACCAGCTGCGGGTTCGGATTACCACCTGCCGCCAGCAGTCGACGCTGCTCGCGGGCATAATCCAGCAGCCGGAACCAGTCGCGCACGCGGGCATTCTTGACCGCCTGGCGATACAGCGGCAGCAGATCGGCGTTGCGCACGCGTCGGGAGTCTCCCGACAGGCCTAGCCGGATCAGGTCCTCCAGCCAGGAGATGCCATACCATAGTATGCGATCGAGCGACTGCGCATCGAGCCTGGCCGCCTCGCCCACGGGCTCGCCGCCGCGCACCAGCGCATCGAACAGTTCGCGCAGGTCCTGGCGCAACTGTCGCGCATCCGCGCCGGCCAGCTCCTCGGCCAGCAGTGGCAGCCCCCCGGCCACGCTCAACCAGAAGCGGGCCTCGTCGTCACTGCCCAACCGCTCGCTCAGCCAGGGTTCGGCCACCTCGAGCGGTGGCACGGCAAAACTCCAGTGCTGGCAGCGCGAACGAATGGTGGCCAGCAGCCGCGACGGAATATCGGAGACCAGGACGAACAGCGTCCGGTCGCCCGGCTCCTCGAGACTCTTCAGCAAGGCGTTCGAGGCGGCAACGTTCATCGCCTCGCCCGGTTCGATACGGATGACCCGGTAGCCCCCCTGCTGGGCGGTCTGGGCGACGAAGCCGTTGACCTGGCGGATCGCGTCCACGCGGATCTGACGCGATTTCTCGGTCGGCGTCACGCTGAGCAGGTCGGGATGATAACCGGCCGACAGCATGCGACAGCTATGGCACTCGCCACAGGCGAGCTCTCCGGGGGCGCGACACAGCGTACGCGCGATCAGCGCCTCGGCCAGCGGCTGCTTGCCGATACCCCTGGGTCCGGAGAGCAGCAAGGCGTGAGGAAGACGACCGCCATCCTGCAGCTCGACCAGCTTCCGCCATCGATCGTACTGCCACGGCAGCGGACTCATAGCCATGCCGACACCCTCTGCTCGAGGCATCGCTCGATCTCGTTCTGGACCGCACCCAGCGCGGGGCTAGCATCGATGATGGCGAAACGTTCGTTGTCACGGGCCCGCCCGAGATAGGCCGATCTGACCGACTCGAAGAACGCTTCTCGCTCGCGCTCGAACCGGTCGAGCCGGGCGCCCCGGCTGACGACCCGCTGCGCCGCGACGCCGACGGGCATGTCCAGGAGCAGCGTCAGGTCGGGCTGCAATCCATCCTGGACCAGGGCTTCCAGGGTCCGGATGCGCTGAAGCTCCAGTCCGCGCCCCCCGCCCTGATAGGCGAAGGTGGCATCGGTGAACCGGTCGCAGACGACCCATGCGCCTCGGGCCAACGCGGGCCGGATACGCTGGGCGAGATGCTGCGCCCTGGCGGCGAATACCAGCAGCAGTTCGGCGTCGTCGCTCCAGGCCTCTTCCCGCGAGGGGTCCAGCAGGAGCTCCCGGATCGCCTCGGCGCCCGGCGTGCCGCCGGGCTCGCGCGTGCGCACGACGTCGATGCCCTTGGATGCCAGCCAATCGCAGACGAAGGTGACGTTGGTCGTCTTGCCCACACCCTCGCCGCCTTCCAGCGTGATGAATCGGCCGCGCCGCTGTTCGGTATCACCTGCGTTCATGCGGTGTCGTCTCGTCGGTGAATGGACCGCGAACTCAATCGCGATTCAGGATGTAGCGGCGGACGGCAGCGTTGTGCTCCTGCAGCGTCCGCGAGAACTGATGCGACCCATCCCCCTTGGCAACGAAGTAGAGGGTATCGCCCGCGGCGGGATGGACGGCAGCCTCGAGCGATCCGAGCCCGGGCATCGCGATCGGTGTCGGCGGCAACCCTTCGATGACATAGGTATTGTAGGCATTCTGTCGCTGAAGATCGGCACGAGTGATATTGCCGACATAGCTGTCACCCATGCCATAGATGACGGTCGGATCGGTCTGCAGCCGCATCCCTTTCTGCAAGCGACGGACGAAGACGCCTGCTATCTCGCCACGCTCCGCCGGCACCCCGGTCTCCCGCTCGATCAGCGACGCCAGGATCAGCGCCTGATACGGCGAATCGATCGGCAGGTCGTCGTCGCGCTCGTCCCAGACGGTCGTCAGCGTCCGTTGCATCCGGTCGAAGGCGCGGCGCAGGATCTCGAGGTCCGTCACGCCTTTGTGGTAGCGGTAGGTATCGGGAAAGAACTGCCCCTCGGGGAAGGTCTTCTCGTGTCCCAGCGCGGCCATGACTTCCTCGTCGCTCATCTCCGCCGTCCGGTGATCGAGCTTGGGCGCCTTGTCCAGCAGGGCGCGCATCTGCCGAAACGTCCACCCCTCGGGAATCGTGAGCCGATAGGTGACGACCTGATCGCTGGAGAGATGCGCGATCAGCTGACGACCACTCATGCCCGGGTCGAGCTCGAACTCCCCCGCGCGCAAGCCCTGGGTCGCCTTGGGCGCAACGCGGGCCAGTAGCCGGTAGGGCCAGGCCGCGTCGATCACACCCCGTTTCACGAGATCGTCGATGACTCGGGTGAACGCGGCGCCCCGCGGCACCTCGTAGACGGTCTGCTCCTCGAGCGCTATCGGCCCATCGAGCTGTTTCTGCCAATAGTGGAATCCGCCGAAGACCACGATCGTGGCGATCAGCAGTATCCCGATCAAAACCTTGAGGACACGCATGTCTATCCTTAATAGCCGGAAGCCCCGCGAACGCGGCTTCCAGGCATGGTACGGGCGTCAGTCGCCGAAGTTCAGCGGATATCCCAACTGTCGATGAGCCGCTTGCCGGAAGGCATCGCTCGCCTCGAGCGACCACCGCTTGAGACAGTTGCCGGCACTGTCATCCAGCCGCCGGACGGGCCAAACGCCCTGGACGCTGTTGATCAGCCAGACCGCATCGGCTTCCAGCAGCGTCTCGAGGCCCGCGCGCAGCCAATGGAGCTCGAGAGTGTCGTCCAACGCGCTCAGCAGCGTCCCTCTGACGCCGCAACGATCGAGCAACGGTGTCTCGAGGCGCCCCTGTCGACGCCAGACCAGATTCATCGCGGTGGCCTCGACCAGACTGCCTTCCGAATCGAGCAGCAGCCCCTCGGCAGTGGCGTCGTCCCCCCACTCCTGCCGCGCAACGACGTTTTCCAGTCGTGCCAGATGCTTGATACCGGCCAGACGCGGCTGCAGACCCAACCGAAGCTGGCAGCAGCGAACGTCCACGCCCCCGAACCAGCGTTCGGCGGAGGGCTGGAAGGCGGAGACCGTCCACCGCCACCGCGGCTCGGCCGGCGCCGGTGGACGATAGCCCCGGCCACCGCTGCCCCGCGTGACGATCAGCTTCAGCACCTTGAGGCCGGGCCCGCACTGCGCTGGCAGGGCATCGAACGCTGCGAGGTCCAGCCGGGGAAACGCCAGCCGCTCGATGCCCGACTGCAGCCGCGCCATATGGTATTTCCACAGCAGCGGGCTACCATCGCGAACCAGGATGGTCTCGAACAGCCCGTCGCCGTAGGCGAAGCCACGGTCGTCGATCGGAAGCGCCGTATCGCGCATGGCCTAGACCTGGGTGAAGATCAGCGAGCCGTTGGTGCCGCCGAAGCCGAACGAGTTCGACAGCGTCGTCCGGATCGGCATTTCCCGAGCATGGTTGGGCACATAGTCGAGCGTGCAACCCTCGTCGGGATTGTCGAGGTTGATCGTCGGCGGAGCGACCTGATCGCGAATGGCCAGCACGCAGAAAATCGCCTCGACGGCCCCGGCCGCGCCCAGCAGATGGCCCACCATGGACTTGGTCGAACTGACCGCGACCTGGCGCGCGGCATCACCCATCACCCGCTCCACCGCCCGGCTCTCCGCCACGTCGCCGGCCGACGTGGAGGTGCCGTGGGCATTGATGTAATGAATGTCGGCGGGGTCGATCCCGGCGTCCCGGATGGCGTTGGCCATTGAGGCCGCCGCACCGCTGCCATCCTCGGGGGGCGAGGTCATGTGGAACGCATCGTCGCTCATGCCGAAACCGGTCAGCTCCGCATAGATGGTGGCGCCCCGGCGCTTGGCGTGCTCGTACTCTTCCAGCACCATGACGCCGGCACCGTCCGAGAGCACGAAGCCATCGCGGTCACGATCCCAGGGGCGACTGGCCGCCTGCGGATCGTCATTGCGGGTGGATAGTGCCCTGGCCGCGGAAAATCCGCCCAGCCCCAGTGGCGTGGTCGCCATCTCGGCGCCACCGCAGAACATCACGTCGGCATCCCCGTAGGCAATGGTTCGCGCGCTGTAGCCGATATTGTGCGTACCGGTCGTGCAGGCGGTGGTGATCGCGATATTGGGACCCTTGAAGCCGTGCTGGATCGCCAGGCTGCCGGAGATCATGTTGATGATCGACCCCGGAACGAAGAACGGCGATATGCGACGCGGCCCACCCTTGTGGAGCGAATCGTGGTTGCGCTCGATCATGGGCAGGCCGCCGATGCCCGAACCGATGGCGACACCGATCCGGTGCGCGTTCTCTTCGGTGCATTCGATACCGGAGTTGCGCATCGCCTGCGTCGCCGCCGCGACACCATACTGGATGAACAGATCCATCTTGCGAGCATCCTTGGGATTGAGATACTCGCCGATATCGAAATCCTTGACCGCACCACCGAACCGGGTATTGAAGCCGGTCGTGTCGAAATGCTCGATCGGCGCGATGCCACTCTTCCCTGAGAGGAGGCTCTTCCAGCTCTCCTCGACCGTGTTACCGACTGGCGTTACCAGCCCCATCCCGGTCACCACCACTCTTCTGCGCGGCATCGAATCTCCTCCGAACTTCCTGATGGCCCTGAAGGCACACTCCGTGAAGGCCTTATTGCCCCACGCGACCGAGGACTTCGCCTGGGCCCGACTGGCGCGAATTATACCTGAACAACCCTGGAGATGGGTGTCGCGAACGGTGACTTTGCCCTACCTGTCGTCACCCTGTCCACGTCATGGGCTTGCAGCACCGCTGTCGCCGCGGTGTACGCACTCTACCCGGCCCTCTCCAGAAAGCGGTTTCAAAACGGAAAGCGGGTTTCAAAACGCAGAAAGCCGCTCTCCATGAGAGCGGCTTCCCAAACATCGGCACATCCGACCCGTTGGTATTCTCCGCATCAGCGGAGAATACCGGGTTTACTGATGAGCGACGATGTAGTCGATCGCTTCCTGAACGGTCGTGATCTTTTCAGCTTCTTCGTCGGGAATTTCGGTGTCGAATTCCTCTTCGAGCGCCATCACC
>NZNW01000067.1 GCA_002695065.1 Salinicola sp.
CGGTTCGAGACTCCAGCCAGTTGGCGCGTGATCGAACCGGGCCGGCGCGGTGGTGATGGGGGAATTGCAGGCCAAAGCCCGCTCTCGTCGGGCTTTTGCCGAGAGGCATCTGGTATAGACTGCTTATCGTTTCGTTTCCTGCGGAACCATTCCTTGGCCCTGATTTCGATCGGGGCTTTTTTGCGGCTCGATTGGCCGTTCACCACCGCCTCAAGTGCGAAGCCAGCGATAGAGCAGTTTATAAAAAGCCGTGTCGGTCAGCTGGTGATATCTCGAGAGATCGCGTTTCTGGCCGAATTGCAGTTCGGTGAAGTAGAACTCTCCTTCCGACTCGATGACCTCCTTGATGTCATCCTCATCGGAAGATGAATACAGCAGGATCCGGGAACCATGAAGGTACTGCTCCTCGGGAGCGACATGCAGCTTGCAACTGCCGAAAGAGAGCGTCAGTTCCTGGAGCGTCAGCTCGAAGGTTTGGTCGAATTTCTCCAGCGTGTGGGTAATGTCGTCGTAGCGGCTATCGATGCCTTCCAGCCCCAGTGAATCGACCCATCCCTCGATATTCGCCTGCAACAGTCGCAGGTCTTCCTTCCGCGTTTCCAACTCTTGCTCGAACGACGTCAGACGCTGTTGGCAGGCGCGGACCTCATCCTTGATATGGTTCTTCAACTGCTCGATGTCGACCATGATCTCTTCCCTCGCCAGAAGTTGTACGGATGTTTTTCTCATGATGATCGACCAACACAAAAAACCGCCTCATGAAGGCGGTTCTTGGCAGTTGGTGTCTCATATCATGCCGCTGCGGGTCGGTCTCCGGCGCGTAGCCTGGTGATGGCGCCAAGCGCCTTCTCCAGATCCAGCGTCCTGCACTTGAAGGCGCTGCAATTGGCGCAACGTACGTTACTACCTTCCCGGTTGTTGACCGGTAGATGAAACTGCTGATGACCGCAAACGGAACAGGTGAGATCCAGAGTGACTTTGATCATGCCGATTGCCTCAATCTGAGGTGATGATCATTCAGGAGGTGCGGTGACGCACTTTCGCGCGACATTTTCAGTGTCAGGCTGCGACACTGGTTGAGAATCTGCACCGAGTAGCTGGGCGCGTGAGCGTCCATCCAGTGCCCGATAGTATCGAGAAATTCCCCACATTCGACGCAGCTGATCTCATCCCACTCGGCGTGCGATTCGAGCGAGAACGGTTGAGTGTGACCGCAACGGGTGCAAGCGATGGTGTCTTTCACGATCAGCCCTCCTTGGCTTAGATCTCCTGAACTGGCCAGGCGATGGCAATCCTTGCCGACTGGTGACGGGCGTCCCTGCCCGATGGATCCGGCTTTCCGTGCCGACTTCACGATTTCATGCTGGCACAGCGTTTTGTGCTGTACAAGGGTTGTACGGAAACGGAATTTGGGTCTTATTATCCTGCGTTAAACAGTGCATGGTAAGTCGCTGAATCCGCTAAGCCGCTCTCCATTCCTGCAAATTGCAATTTTTTGTAAATCGTTCGAGGCCCGAGATGGGGGCGCTCATTCCACGTGGATTCACACCGTTGTTAACGTTTTGTCATCTGTCGGGGACTAGAGTGTCGAGGTGATACCAGGATGGTATCGGCACGCAGGGAAGCGCGAAGCAGGAGGCTCGGTTCGATATCAGGGAAGATGGGTCAGTACCAGCGCTCAGCCGTGAGGCTTGGCGCTTTTTCGTTGCCGTCCGGCTCGGGTGGCTGGCGCGCTCGGATAGGGTGACATCGGATTGCCGGCATTCTTAATTGAACGTCGGAGGGGCGAGGACGCTATGCTTAGCGTCAGTGACCCATCAATTCGGAATCCCCCATGAGTTCTCTAAGCCAACACAAAGCGTTCATTCTCTTGCTGACGCTGGTGTCCATCGCGTTCGTCTGGCTACTGTTGCCTTTCTACGGTGCCGTGCTGTGGGCCGTGATCCTGGCTATCCTCTTCCAACCCATGCATCGCCGTCTGGTCATCCGACTCAAGGGCCGGAACAACTGGGCCGCGCTCATCAGCGTGATGGCGTGCGTGTTCATCGTCATCCTCCCCATGTCGTTGATTTTCGGTGCCCTGGTACGTGAGGGGGCCAGCGTGTACCAGCGCGTGGGCAGCGGCGATATCGACTTCAACCAGTACATGCAGCAGTTCCAGGGATCGCTACCGGTTTCGGTTCAGAGCTGGCTGGGGGATGCGGGCTTCGGGAGCTTGTCCGATATCAGCAACCGGCTGGCTTCGGCTCTCGAGCAGGGGAGCCGGCTGATCGCCACGCATATGCTGAGCATCGGGCAGAACACGCTCCAGTTCCTGGTCAGTGCCGGGATCATGCTCTATCTGCTGTTCTTCCTGTTCCGGGACGGGCGCTCGCTCGGACAGCTGATACGCACGACGATCCCCTTGAGCGACGAGTACACCTACAAGCTGATCGAGAAGTTCACTGCCGTGGTGCGTTCCACCGTGAAAGGCAATGTGATCATCGCCATCGTCCAGGGCGCGATCGGGGGCGTGGCGTTCTGGGCGCTGGGTATCGAAGCCGCGCTGCTGTGGGGTGTGATGATGGCGTTCCTGTCGTTGCTGCCGGCGATCGGCTCGGCGATCGTCTGGGTTCCGGTGGCTGCCTACCTGCTGCTCAGCGGGGCCTACGTGAAAGGCGTGATCCTGGTCTTCGTCGGCGTGGTGGTCATCGGGCTCGTCGACAATTTCCTGCGCCCGCCGCTGGTGGGCAAGGAGACCAAGCTGCCCGATTACGTGGTGCTGATTTCCACCGTCGGCGGGATGACGCTGATGGGGATCAACGGGTTCGTGCTCGGCCCGCTCATCGCCGCGCTGTTCATCGTCGTCTGGTCGCTGTTCCGACAGGAGCAGCAGCAGGAGGCCGAGATGTCGTCACGCGAGAGCGTGGCGAACGAGGCGAACGAGGCGATGCCCGAATCTCGCGGGCGCGGGACATCGGTGGATGGCTAGGCGCGACTATTGTTATAGTGCTAACTAAGTTTCGGGTTTTTCAGGACACGGATGTCTGACTTCTTTCCCTCTCCCGGCACCACGGCCCGATGGGTCGTCGGTGCCACACTTGCCGGAATCCTACTGGGCGGCTGTGCCAACTATGCGGGGATCGAGCCGCAGCAGACGCTCACGCCCATCAGCCGATTGAGTGCGAACCAGGTGCTTGGCCGCTCACCGGTATCGCCGGCCGCATGGCCCGATGTCGACTGGTGGAAGCGCCTTGGCGATCCCACCCTCGACGCGCTGATCCAGGAAGCCCTGAGCGACTCCCCGGACATCGCCGTGGCACAGGCGAGGCTGCGCTCCGCCAACGCTGCCATCGCCTCGGCAAGGGCCGGCCAACTGCCCAGCGTCGATGCCTCGGCTGAAATCTCGCGCTCCCGTGTCTCCAAGGTCGAGGATCCGCTCGGACAGGGCAACTTCTACTCTACCTCGCGATCGTTGCTGCTCTCCTTCGACTACGACCTCGATCTCTGGGGCGGCGCCCGTGCCGCCTGGGAGGCCGCGCTGGGAGAGGCCCGCGCCCAGGAGATCGAGTATCGCGCCGCCGGATTGACGCTATCGGCCAACGTGGCGCGCGCCTACGTCAGTCTCGCCGACGCCTATGCCCGCCGCGATGTCGCCCAGCGCCAACTGGACCGGGCCCTGCGGATCAACGACATCAACGACGAACTGCTCCAGGCCGGGCTCAACAATCAGACCCAGAGCCTGCAGTCGCGGGTGACTGCCGCCAGCGCACGCCAGGCGCTGGAGTCGGCGCAGCAGTCGATCCGCAGCGAGCGCATCTCCCTGGCCATTCTGCTGGGCAAGGGGCCGGACCGTGGCGAGACGATCCCGCAGCCCGACGCGCTGTCGCCTGCCATTGCCGCGCTGCCCAGCGTGATCCCTGCCGACCTGATCGGCCATCGGCCGGATGTCGTCGCCGCACGCTGGCGGGTCGAAGCCGCCTCGCGAAGCATCGACTCGGCCAAGGCGCAGTTCTACCCCAACATCAATCTCTCGGCGATGGCGGGGTTTCGCTCGGTGCTGGGGGATTACTTCTTCAGTGAAGCGGCCAAGTCAGGCAGCGTCACACCC
Source organism: Salinicola sp. (assembly GCA_002695065.1). Classification (GTDB taxonomy): domain Bacteria; phylum Pseudomonadota; class Gammaproteobacteria; order Pseudomonadales; family Halomonadaceae; genus Salinicola. The sequence goes on from NZNW01000067.1 coordinate 4,091, forward strand.
GCCATCTCGCTGCCCATCTTCGACGGTGGCCGGCTTCGCGCCAACCTGGAAAGCACCGATGCCGAGTACGATCTGGCCGTGGCGCAGTACAACAAGACCATCGTCTCCGCGCTGGGGGAAGTCGCGGACGACGTCACCACGCTGCAATCGCTGGAGCGTCAGCGCCAGAGCCAGCAGCAGGCCCTGGCGAGCGCCCGTTCCGCCTACGGGCTGGCCGAAGAGCGCTACCGTGCCGGGCTGGCAGATTATCTCGACGTGCTCAGCAGCGAGCAGCAGTTGCTATCGGCCGAGCAGAGCCTGACCCAGATCAACACCCAACGCCTCGACCGCTCGGTGCAGCTCGTCCAGGCGCTGGGTGGCGGTCTCGCGCTGGACGCCAGCGCACTGCCGGGCGGCGATGGCGTGGCCGCTGCGCCCGGCGCGGAATGAGCGCGCTGTTGAATCAGGCACGGCGGGCGATACCGGAAGCCTCGCCCCAGTTGTCCGCCACGGGTTTGGTGATTATGATAGGCGCCGCCTGGCCGGTATAGCTCAGCTGGCAGAGCAACGCATTCGTAATGCGTAGGTCGGTGGTTCGAGTCCACTTACCGGCACCAGGCATATCAAGGGTTTGCGCCCGATCCTGCCTAGTATCACTTCCTTTTTATCCAGTATTTGGCACACTTGCGGTACATCTCCGCAGGTAACGCTATGGCTACGTTCCAAAAACGCTCCGGCTCTTGGCGAGCGATCATCCGTAAGAAAGGCTATCCCCAAGTCAGCGCCACGTTCGACACGAAGGCCCAGGCAGAGCGATGGGCGAAGCAGATCGAAACCGAGATGAGCCAGGCCAGGTTCGTCGATACTCGCGAGGCCGACGCGCTGACAATCGCGGCGGCGCTCGAGCGTTACGAGCGGGAGATCTCGGTCCACAAGAAGAGCTATCGGAACGAGCGGTCGCGGCTGGCGATCCTCGCCCGAGATCTCGGACGGTTCACGCTGTCGACTCTCCGCTCGTCTGATGTCGCGCTATACCGGGATCAACGTCTCGAAGTCGCGTCGGGTTCGACGGTTCGCCGCGACCTGGCGTTGCTGTCGCACCTCTACACTATCGCGATCAAGGAATGGGGGATGCCCGTCGACAATCCGTGCGCGAAGATCCGGAAGCCGAAGCTCAACAAGGATCGCGAACGGCGGGTAACCGATGACGAACTGACTGCGATTCTGGAGGCCGCTGGTGTCCTTCATGCGGAAATGCCGCGTCTGATCACGTTGGCCGTCGAGAGCGGCATGCGGAGGGGAGAGCTGATTGGGCTGAAACGGTCGGACGTGAGGGCGAGTGTGGCCTACTTGGCCGAGACGAAAAATGGCACCAGTCGAGCGGTGCCTCTTTCGCGAGCGGCCCGCGCGGCGGTCGAAGCGCTACCGGCGAGGCTGGATGGTCAGCTCTTCTCGTTGCGGCCTGATACAGTCACGCACTATTTCGAGAAGAGCTGTAAAGCGGCGGAGGTTGAGGGGCTCCGGTTTCACGATCTGCGGCACGAGGCGACGTCGCGATTCTTCGAGAAAGGGCTCAACATCATGGAGGTCGCCGCGATCACTGGTCACAAGGATTTGCGGATGCTGCGGCGATATACCCACCTCAACCCCTCAGCGCTTGCGGAGAAGCTGGGGTAGCGCGAGGTCGGCCAGGGCGCCGGCGCGGCTCTGCTGGCGCTGTCGCTTCTTCCGCATCCAAGTTCTCGAGCCAGTCCATTACCCGCGAGCGCTTCCACGCCCAGAGCCGCCCGACTTTGAATCGCCCCGGCGGCAGTGCGTCGCTCTCCCGCTTGATGAGGTTGGTAACCGCCTGCTGCGATTTGCCCATTAGCTGCGCCACGTCCGACGCGTAAAGGATCTCAGCCTGGTGATATCTCATCATGAGCGGTCTCCCTGGTCATTGGGGCGGCGAGCTCGCCACCGATTGAATCGGTTCTGAATCAGCCGGAACGTCGCGCCGGCCTGCTGGTTGGTATCGAGTTCGGCGCGGCTCGCGATGCGGCACGCCTTCCGGATCCAGTCGCCGGCGTCCTGTTCGCTGTGTGTGCCGTCCGGCACGTCCGCGCCGAACTTGGCGCGGGCTCGCTGATCCAGGTAGCGCCTGAAAGCTGGATCCCGGCAGAGAATCCCCGCGGCGCGGGCATGGTGATTGCCAGCCATCGTTCGACCTCTCAGTACTGGTACCGGCCCGGCATCGCCGGGCGCGGATCGGTAATGGTCATGTCCGCCGTCTCGGCGCGACCAGTCGCGTGGATCTCAATCACTTCGATGCGTGGCATGAAGCGAGAAGCCAGCGCGGTTCCGAGCTGAAGAGCGACGCCGATCGCGAGCGCGAAGATCAGCAAGGCCGCGACTTTCGCCGGCCGCTTGATACGTTCACCGAACATGGCGCCCCCTGGCTTCGCGGATCGACTGGCAATCGATGCAGGTGGTGGCCCAGGGCGCGGCCTGGCGCCGGGCTTTCGGGATCTCGGTGCCGCATTCCTCGCAGTCGGTATCCATCGCGCCGGCGACGGTCACCGGTAGCTGGTGTCGAGCGAGCGAGTGGGCGAGGTGGCGCTCGATGATGTCACCGGCGTTGTCGGCGATATCAGCCATGGTTGAGTTCCTCCACGGTCTGGCTGTCGCGGTACGCGCAGCGGTGACTGGTGACGGCCTGGCGTAGCGCTTCCTCGCTGTCGAAGGCGATCACCATGGCGTAGCGGTGACGGGTTTCGCCTGTATTGGGTGCCAGTACGGCGAGTTCGCCGGCGTCCTGCAGGGTGCCGCGCGGTACCGCGCGATCGGTGTGTTGCTGGGTTTGCATCCTCTCTCCTTCAGCGCCTGCGTGGCACGGTTGTTGTCAGATCCCTTCCGGGAAATATTCGGGGGTGCCCTGCCTCTCCGGCGGGGTGGGTTTCGGGTGCCGCCGGACGGCGGCCTGGATCATTCGGTGCTCGAGATCGGCGTCTTCCATCTCCTGGCGGACGTGTTCGCTGGCGCGCCACGCTCGATAGCGTTGGAGTTGGGCTTCCAACTCCTCCGGGGTGAGTTCTTTCGGGGTCAGAAGCCCCCTGGGAACGAGGCTTTGGCCGGCCCCCGTGCCGGGGTCCGTACAGTTAGTGACACAAGTCCAAGGGTCGGCGGCTTCGCCACCTCCCAAAAACCCCGACGCGGCCGCACGCTTCGGGCGCACGTTCCAGCGGTAGAGGCGCGTCAGGTACTCGGAAACGCTGCCCTTGCCGTCGCTGACGGCGAGGCCCTTGGGCACCTTGATCTCGTCGCCGTAGCGGCCGCGCTCGATGAATTCCCGATGCTGCTCGCCGGTGGCGTGGCTGAAGTCATCGTCGCCCTTGCCGGTGCGGAAGGCGGGAATGGACCACGGCTTGATCGGTTGCAGCTTGCGCGGCGTGTTGGGGCCGCCCATCAGGCGGAGGAACTGGTCCCACTGGCCGGCGTTGGCGGCTTCGCGGATGTGGTGAAAGGTGGCCGCCGCGCGGGGCAGCGGGTTGGTGGCTTCCTCCCACTTGCGAAGCTCGCCTTCCTGCTTCTCGGTGAGGCGGCGGATCTCGCGCCAGACGGTGACGCTGGGCAGCCCCACGAACTGAAACTGGCGAATGCCCCAGCAGGCCGCCCATGCCTCGATGCGAGGGGCCGCGCTGTTGAGATCGTGGCCGTAGCGGTCCAGCTCGTCGCCCTCGATGCCGGCACGGGCGAACTGCTCGCCATTGATGTTCTTGGAGATGTACTTGGCCACGTAGCCGGCGGCCGTGCCCTTCGAGTAGTCGATGCGCTTGGCATCGAAGCGGGCGGTGGTCTTGCCGAACCGGTTGAACAGCTCTTCCGGCGACTCCTCCTCGGCGTAATCGCGCAGGGTCTGGCTGACGGCCTCCACGTCCTCCGGCTTCATCCACACCAGCAGATGCCAGTGCGGGGTGCCGTCGTGGTGCGGTTCCACCACGCGGATGCCATAGATGGCACGCTTGGCGCGGGCCAGTCTGGCGCGGGTCTTCGCCCACACCTTTTGGATGTGCTGCTGGGCCTCGCGCGGGGTCGAGCCGTCGTAGCGGGGATTGCGGCGGCAGCGGTAGCGCTCCCGGCCCTTGCGGTCCGTGTAGCGGTTGGCGTTGACCGGGTGAAAGCGGCTCGGCGCGGTGACGGTGTAGAACATGCCCACGTGGCCGAGGCGGCGAGCCTCGACCTCGGTATCGCGAATGCGCAGCATCAGCTCCGCGCGGCGGTGGTCCGGATTGGCCAGCCCCAGCTCGGCGAGTTCGGCCAGGGTGTAGGTCTGGCCTTCCTGGTTGATCGCCTCGAGCGTCTCCAGCAGCGTGCGGTTGCGCACGCGCTGGGCGCGGCGGCGCTCGATGGTCATGTCGCTGCAGTAGATGCCGGCCTGGGCGTGGACGCGGTACGCCTCGCGCTGGACCTGCTCGAGACGTCGCCCGGCCAGCCGGCGCAGTTTGCGTCGCCAGAAGCTGGGGCAGCTTAGCCGCGCCAGTTGCACGCTGGCCTTCTGATTCACTGGCGGCGGCGCGATGCCGTGGAGCGTGGCGCGCTTGCGCGCGGCGGCGGCCGCCATCTCGTCGGCCACGGCCAGACTCATGACCGGCGCTCGCTCCCAACGGAACACCGCCATCAGCGGGATACCGCCCGGCGGGGGCGTCAGCGGATTGCGTGCCGCGGCGATCTGGCGCGCCATGGACCGTGACTGGGCGGAGAGCGACATGCCACGCGGCTGGCGAACGCGCCGGGGTGGCGGCAGCAGGCCGAGACGCAGGCGGCGATTGTGCTCGGCGATGCCACCGATCAGCTTGTTGCGTTCGTCCTCGACGGCCCGGGCCTGCGCCTGGGCGTAATCGACCAGGGCGTCGTCGTCGTGGGTGGCATTGAGCCCGCCGATCTTGAGGCGAGATTCCACCATGCGCAGCCAGTAGCAACCGGCGCGGATGCCCTCGATGGTGGTGGGCTGGGCATTGCGCCGGGCGATGAAGGCACGCTGCAGATCGTCGGCGATGACCGGGAAGCGCTTGTAGACGTGCGCCGGCTCGATCAGCTCCGCCGTCCGGCGTGTCAGCCAACGGTTGCCCGCCGCGTTGCCGTAACGCTCGGCGACGTGGACGAAGCCGGCGGCCAGATCCTCGGCCAGCGAGGGGAAGCGCTCGAAGATCGCCTCGCGCCACGGCAGACAGTCGACCGTGCCCCATTGGCGGGACCGTTCGATGGCGCTCATTGCGCCCCCGCTTCGATCAGGTCGATCCAGTGCAGTGCCGCTTTGGTGTCACCCTGGGCTAGGGCCCGGCGCGCGTTGGCGGCCAGTTCCCGATTCGGGCTCTCGCCCTTGAGCCGTTCGCCCAGGCGCTGGGCGTAGCGGCTCATGCGGCCGATGGCGGCACGAATCGCATCGCGCTCGGCCCGGTTCATCTCGCCGATCCCGCGCAGGGCATCGCGGGCCTGCATCTGGGCGCTGGCCAGCACCGTCCTGCGCTCATTGGTCGGCATGTCCGCCCACAGTTCGGCCAGATCCTTGTCCGCGCAGCGGGCATGCAGCTCGGCGCGCAGGGCGCCGAAGCCGGCACGGCCATCCGGCAGGACGACCGACAGATGACGTTTTTCCTCGGTGGGGAGGGGCTGAGTCGCGGCTGCCATGGTGAGACCTCGCGTTCCGAAAGGGGGCGTGGGGGTTACTGCAGGGGGCGGCTGCGAACGACTCGCAGGGCGCCCCGGTCTCGGGCCTGCTCACGGGCGGCGAGCAGGTCGCCAACGGTGAACGAGATCGGTAGGCCGCCGACGGTGCGCAGCACGACGACATACTCGGTGCTGGATTCGAGATCGAGCCACGCGACCTGATTGAGCGACTCCAGCTCGGCGCTGGCGTGAATCGCGGCGAGCTCCGCTTTCGCTTCCGGCATCGCCTGCTCGCTCATCAGGAACTGGGTGCAGTTCTCGAGCGCTTCACGGCGATTCAGCCCCCGGCAGTAGCGCAGCAGATAGCCGGTGGCGGCGTTTTTCGGGTCGAGTTGGCGTAGCCGCCGGGCCCGGGGGCCGGCGGAGAGCGTGGTGATGGTCATGGTGTCGTTCCTGAGATGAGCCCTTCGGGGCGTTGCGTTAGCGGTCAGCCGTTCAGCGCGGCCAGTTGCTCCATGCAGGCGCGGCGATGGCCGGGCTCCATGGGGATGCGAATGTCGGTATCTGGGTTGCGGCTCAGCGTCAGCGTCTTGGCGAACTCGACATAGATCTTGCCGCCCCAGCCGCAGGCCGGATTGATGCACTGCGCGTAGACCTCGTAGAGCGTCGGCGACGGGCGCTTGCTGGTGCGGGTGATCGACGCTTCACCGCAGTGCGGGCAACAGATCCTCACCGAGAACCTCCTTGGATTGGGTAAAGTGCGCGGCCTCGGCCGGTGAGCTCGAAGCCACCCCTTCGCAAGCGCCGCTTCACGAGGAGCTCCGCTGCTTGATCGCGGGTTTCCAGGCCCTCCTGCTGGCGCACCCGTTCGAGCGTCTCTTCCTGGAACTCATGAATGTCGAAGGTCTGCTGCGGCATGGGGGCGTCTCGTTTTGCACGGTGGATGTGGTGCCGGATGTGGTGCTTGGGTCAGCCTGCTTTCGCCCTGATACTGCCCACACCGGTCCCCCGGACGTCGCCGATGCCGAGAAGCTCGGCCGCTTCCTTCATCATCATCGAGCGCATCACCTCGGCTCGGGAGAGACCGTAGAGGTTGGCGAACGACTGGATGACATCGACCTCGTACTGATCGAGATAGACGGTGACGCGTTGACGAACACGCTTCGGGTCCTGGTACATGGCGACGATTCCTTGTGCGGGTCAGGAGACGGCTTCGGCTTTAGGTGTGTTTTGGAGCCCGCGCAGCATGAGCATGCGCACAGTGCCTGAGAGCGACCGAAGCTCCCGGCTGGCGATAGCCTCGACCTCCGCGCGCTCTTCGATAGTCAGCAGCGTCATGATCGGGCGATTACAACCATGGGGGGACTGGCGGCGTTGGGTCTGGCTCATGTGATAAGCTCCTAAAGGGTCTTAAAAGGCAGGCTTTGGTGATGCCTTCCTAGTACCGTTAAAGACTGTGTGTCGATAATAGGTACTCAAATGTTTCCCCGTCAAGCATCAAAGGCGAACTAATGGGTTCTTTTGGCGAAAGGTTGCGCGAGGCGAGGAAACAAAAGGGCCTCTCGCAAACCGAATTTGGTGAGCTCGTCGGTGTAACAAAGCGCAGCCAGATGATGTACGAGGGCGATCAGCGCGTGCCCAAAGCCGACTATCTGGCGGCTTTGGTTAAGACGGGAATCGACATCGAATTTATCCTTACGGGTGAATCTCGCGGCGCTGCGGGGGTGATCAATTCTGCCCCTTTGGGATCGGATGTTCCCCATGTGCCGCTGGAAGGTCTCTCCCTATCGACGGGGATGCCTGTTCCTCTTTACGACGTTGAGGGCGCTGCCGGGGCCGGTCGGTCGCTCGAGCGCGAGACCGTGGTTGGTACCTTTACGATCGATGCCGCCACGCTGTCCCAGCTCGGTCTGGCCGGAGCTCAATTGGCAGGCGTACGTGTGCGCGGGGACTCCATGGAGCCAACGCTGTTCGACGACGACTGGGTATTCATTGACCTCAACGACACCAATTTCGCTCAGGCCGGGGTGTTTCTGGTATGGGTGAGCGGCGAGCTGCGCATCAAGCGGCTGCAGCGCCTGGCCGGCGGCGCGATGCTGCTAATCAGCGACAACAGCTACTACGAGAAAGAGATGATCGCCCCGGACCGGATGCAGGAGGTCCACGTGATGGGCCGTGTGCGGACGCGGATGGGTGAGATTGCTTGATTTAGAAATACCAAGGATCTGCCGATAACGAGGAGTCATAGACTCCATATTCAAACGGCAAAAGAAGTGGCCGATAGAGCCACGCCATTACGCAAGGGAAATCAAATGTCTGACGTTACCACTTCCGCCGATGCGACCAAATCGGCTCCCGTCAAAGCTGTCTGGGCGCTTCTGATCGTTGCTTGGATCTGCTTTCTCTTACCCGTTCCAGGTATTGGCCTGTTCGTGGGCTGCCCATTGAATTTCGTCGCATTCATTGTGGCGATCGTAGTCATCACGCGCGGGCGTACTGGCATGGGGATTACCCAACTGATCGTCAGCCTGGTCGTCTCGCCGATCATCTACTTCATCGGCCTGGCAATCTTCGGTGCTGCGATGAACAGTGGTCAGCAGGAAAAGGAATCTTTCGATTACGGCCAGGTTCTGCCGGCCTATGTCCAAAGCATTGCATGAGGTGATTCCATGAAGCGCCTCATTCTACCTGGGTTGTTATGCCTTTCGTTGGCCGTGGGCGCGGCCAACGCTGATTCAATCCCTCGCTACGATGTGGAGAGCCACTGCACGGAGGTGGCGAGTATTACGGGGGATCTCAGCAATTCGCTTTACAACAGCTGCATTCAGATGGAGCAGTCTTCCTACGACCACCTGAAAGGCGCGTGGTCATCGATTCCTGCCAACATCCGTGGCGGCTGCGATGATGTGGCCACCGTCGGTGGCTCTGGTAGCTATAGTTTGCTCGAGAGCTGTGTCCAGATGGAAAGCCAGGCGGCCAGCAACAAGAAGTCGTTCAGCTTTGATTGAGAAGATACGCCCATACCCAGTATGGGCTTTCTCTTACGACCAAAGCGCGTGCAGCGTGTCGCCGGTGGGGCGTAGATACTGATCAGTGACAATCCGGCCTACCATAAGGAGCTGGTGCAGCCCGAGGACGTGGAGATTATTGGGCAGGCGTGGCGGAAGGTGGAAAGGTTTTTTGAGGCAAAACCTATATTTAGATAAAGCAGATTCATGGATCTGCAGCGAAATGACAAATCACAAACTGCTTAGTGGGCTTCGCAAAGCTGCGATAATAATTCGAAGGGTTTTTAGTTATGGCTGGATGCGTTAAAGTTAAAAATTTAAAAAGCATAAAGGAACTTAATTTCTCAATACCTTCACCTGGCGTGCATGTGCTGTCTGGAACAAACGGTATTGGAAAGACAACCCTTTTGGCCTGCCTGAGGCGCATTGGGTTTAGAAATGCATTCCCACTTCACTTTCCTATGTCTGAGTTGTCAGAAAGGATGGATAATCATTCTCAGGCAAGTGTTGAATATCATATCAACAATGAAGTAGTGACGTATTCGTATTCCAGCGAAAGATGGGTTCCAAGACCAAGGAGGTTGAGTAAACTTTTAAGCAGTTTCGGTTATCCCAATGTAATATATGTCGGGGCTACCGCCGACAGAATTACGCCGCGACCTGAGGATTTTAATCCTAACCGAGTAACAAAGGCATCTGGCGCCTTGATTGCCGCGATGAACTCTATCTTCGATACTCAAAAGTTTGATGGTCTTCGTTATATTAATTTAACCACTGGCTCTGGGAATCGCGCCTATTTAATGCAGTACAAGCAGGGGAGTGTTAATCACTACTTTTCTGAAAAAAATTTCAGCCTAGGTCAATTGTGTGTGCTGAAACTTCTTGTGAAAATTGATGCATGTCCTAATAATTCATTAATTCTCATTGACGAGCTTGAGCTGGCTCTGCATCCGAAAGCTCAAATAGGGCTTTTCAAACATCTCGAAAACGTTGCTAACACCAAATCACTTACAGTGATATTTTCAACCCACTCAGTCAGTCTAATCAAAGTTGCAAGTAGAGATCAGCTTCTGTATATACACGATAATGGTGATAATTCTGAGGTTATTCCAAGGTGCTTTCCCACGTTCGCTTTAGGGAGTATTGCACTCTCTGAAGAGTCCGCACCAGATAAAGCGATATATGTAGAAGACGAGGCAGCAAGACTTGTCGTTGACGCTTTTTGTAAAGCAGCCATTCTTGCTAAATACAGAAATCAGCAAAGTTATCCTACTTTCAGCGTGCTTCCCCTTGGTGGATTTTTGAGCGTAATAAAATTTTTGGATAGAGGTAGGTCAGTTTTACCTCCAACGACTTCTTCTTACGCCGTTTTAGATGCTGATGTCAAAGAAGAGACTTTAGCTGATTGGAGACGTCGGCAAGATTACCAAAATCTCCAGCTCGTTCAGCATGCTGGTAGAAATCTTTCTTATCTTCCATTTACGCCAGAATGTGGTTTGGTCGTTTTTTTGCGTGACTATAGCGCAGAGGCCGAAGAATTACTAAGAGCTGAATTCGGCGACCATCGAATCCATGTGAGATCGCAAGACTTTGAGAATGTGTCCATGAAGCCGGGAAGTCAGCAAAGAGATCAAGCTAAAACAGCCGTTGGTCATTATGTTGATAGTGCTTATGGAGTTATAACAGGCGTAGATCGTAAGGCTTTTTACGAAAGACTTTTTACAGTTTTTGCCAGGTGGTATTTTGAAAAAAATAGAGATCATGTTATGAGAGTGTTCGGTCCAATAGTTGATTGATGGTCGGCTTTTAGTTAAGAGCTAAGGTGATTCTAACTAATAGTCGCTTCTGTATAATATCTACGATATTTCTGCGGGTGTAATAAGTTATCCCGATTATTGTTCGGCGCCCTTGACATATCCGGGCGCCGAGTAGATGCGTCTGTGTGGTTGGCGTTGGATGAAAATGCGACGCTAATGTTCGATAGCGTATGGTGGGGCTGCAAGCCGAAGTGGGCGAGGGAGACAGTGCCGCAATGATCAACGCTCGGGTGGAGACGTTGGCTACGTTGAAATATTATTCGGCGGCGTTCCAGTGAAATCACGCCGAATCGTGAATCCCGATCACGATAAAGGCCATCAGAACAGCGATCGGCGCGACGATCACGAAGCTGGCGTAGATCCACGTCACCACGTTGAGGACCCACGGAGGGGCACTTTCGACGGCGTGAATTCTATCGGGGCGCTCGAGATAGATCCGGTGCTGGCCCCATTTGGTATTGCGGCAAAGCACCTTGAGACCATAGCCGCTCATCCGGTGGGCCGAGAGTGGAAGCCCCTTGAAGAAAAGTTCCTTTTCCGAGGCCAGTGGCCCCAGTGCTCGATCAACCTTGTCGATGATGAACGGCGCGAGGATCATGCCGACAATGACGAGCAGGAAGGCCAGTATGCCCAAGCCGATCGTAGTGAAAAGCAGAGCTCCGAAGACTACTGAATCGTTCATTAGTCCAGGTACATCAGCAGCCAACCGAAGAGAAAAAACAGAGCGCCCGTGAACATTAGAGGGGCGTGAACCCATACGAGCCACAGCCGTAAACCACGAGGCATTGTTTCCACTGCTTTCACGAGATCGGGACGTCCTTCAAATATCTTGCGCTGATATCGCCGCGTATTGCGAAACAGAATAACGCGGCCATACGTTCCCAACCGTGTGAACGAGAGCGGGTAGCCCTTGAACAGGATTTCATCCTCGGGGTACATGCCCCCCAGTATTCGGTCCACTCTATCGATGATGACTGGGGCGGCGAGAAGCCCCAGGATCGCGATGATAAAGGTCCAAATGCCAAAGAAAGCCCCGGCCACCGCCACGACGGTTTCAGTCGTTGTCAGGCTCACCCGTTACTCCTCATCATCGCCATAAACGACCTCGTAAATAGTACTGCCTAACCGGCGCCCGGGTGCGTTGCCAGCCTCCATGCCAGCGTAGCCCCCGGTTCCACTGAACAAGGCGGCGCAAACGAGTTTACCACCCGGGCTCAAACCGACCCCCAGCATGCAGATGCGAGCTCCCGTCGTGGTTCCCACAGCGGTACCCATGGCACCACCACCGGTGCGGCCGACAAATCCCCCATACTCTTCGAACTGTACCTGGCGGCATGCTTGAGTATCCACCGCATCATCACAAGCGCTTTCGATGGTCAGATCCGTGGCCGTATAGTCGAGCGCGATGGCGAGGTAGTTCGTTACATCCAGTGTTTTGGCCCATCTCCCCGCCAACCTGATGCCTTCCCCGACTGTTGGAATCCCGTTTTTTCTGAAGCCCTCCAATGCCTGGGTGACACTGTGAAGGATCTTGTCTCCCTTGACGCCGATTTTGGCCTTGAGGTCCCGAGCTTCCTCGGCGAGATCGAAAGGCTGGTTCATGAATTTTTGGGCGGGAGCTATGATCCGGGTCAGTGCCTGATCCACATTTTTCGCTCCCTTCTCCCAAAGAGACGCCAAGTCATCCAGGGCATCCGCCGAGGCCGATTTGAGAGGGCTTAGCGCTGCCGCGAATACACCGCCTGCGGTGGATGTGGTACCCATTGCACCAGCAGCCCGTTCGCTGATGCTAGCCTGTCGTTCTGCATCGGCGGGCGCGGCTTTTTCGTTCGCGATCTCCATCATCGCGCCCCAGTTGTCGATCAGCACCCGGGCCTGCTCGGGCTTGAGCTGCTGGACGGTTTGCTGGGCGAGCCGGGCCTGGTCCTGCAGCGTTTGCTCCTCGGCCATGCACATCTGGTTCTCGGGGTCGCTGAGCACGATCATCGAGCCGGGCAGCACGTATTCCGGCAGATGGGTATTGAGCCGTTCGAACATGGCGTCGACTTCGGCGGAGGGCGAGGGCAGCAGATCCTGCTTGATCTGGTCGCGGTAGCCTGCCTCGCGGACGACGTGGAACCCCGGCGCGATCGTCGACTGGCTCTCCTTCTCGGCAGTCTCATCGCTCATGACCCTGCCGGCTGCCGCCGCGGCCGGCGAGAATACGGGTTGGGGAACCGGAGGGCTCTTTGCCTCCTCTGTGCCGATCATGTGGGTTCCATTCATCGAGGAGACGAGTGCCGCGCCGCAGGAGGTGTGGCAGCCCTGAAAGGCGACCTGCTTGCCATTGATTCGGAGCGTGGGGTGGCCCTCGACGATCGTGCAAACGCTGCCGTGGCCATCCTTTGGACAGGTGACCTTGTCGCCGACGACGGCAACCGGTTTGCCATGCACGATGTAGGTGCTCTGGCCGCTAATCACCTTGCCGCCGTGACTGGTGGCGTCCCCCAAACGGATCATGCCGTCGCCGGGCTTGAACATCAGGCTTCCCTTATTTAAATCGCTACCGGCGAGTCTATTACAGGCTCGGTGAAAGCCTCAAAGCGTGGCATGCCGCAGGCTGGCGCAATGGGCGATCTCCTACACAAAAATCCGACATTCGCTCTTCCACTACCAGTCGAGCGCAAAGACATTCCCCTTTTAACTGTTTGGATATACAGTAATGTTGAGTTTCAGTCAGAACGTTGCGACAGGGTGCGAGTAAGCAATGCAGGTGCAATATCTGGGGCCACTGATGATGGGGCTGGGACATCCGGCGCTTTTTGGTTATGACCTGGAACGCTTCCCGGCGAGCTGCTTCGCCGTGGAGTTGAAGGAGGGTGCCGGCTTAGACGGCCCGCTGATCGAGGGCGACGTGCTGATCGCGGACGAAAGCCGGATGATCGGCAACGAGGATCTCACCATCGCGAAGGTCGAGGGTGAGCATCTACTGGCGAGAGCCTGGCGCATCGGTGGCCGGCTGCGGCTGATACCGCTGCAGGGTCGGGAGTCGGTATTCGCGCGGGAGGAGATGCTGCTGGGCGTGGTGGTGAGCCAGGCGAGAAGCTACGTGGCGTAATGGTATAGCCGAGGCGATTCACTTAGGAGGTGAATCGTCTCGTGCACGAAGGTCTGAGTCAGGTAACCAGTGCTAGTAGGTGTACCTCGACCGCTCAGGCCACGATAAAGCGGGATTCGTCGAGCAGCGCTGCTGATGCAGAAACTCAAGCGTAGTGAGTTACCTTGATTGGTCTTAAAAACTTACTGCTTTTTCATGCGACTGTGGTAGTCGATGTCGTCGGTTACTGCCCCTATTTTTGGTTAAAGAAGCAGCGGAATTCCATAATTTTTTCTGGAGACTGAATAGAAAGATGCCGAACTGCTACGAGGTCGCTAATGAGGCAGGTGGTCTAAGTACGGCACCATTCCCCTCGATCTTCCGGTAACCATGTGGTTGTATTCTATCTCGCTAATATAAAGGTCGCGGGCTTTACCATCTATCACTGTTTCGATTTTATAGAACCCGGGCCCTCCACCGACAATTGAGTAGTCTGTGCTTTGACGTAAGTGAAAGCATTCACTATTCCCAAGAACTTTGCCTCTCTTTTCTGTATTTAATTGCTCTATGCTTTTGGCGATTTTCAACATCGTGAATTGATATTTGCATAGCAACGTCGTAGCTGGAAGAGATTCATTGCCCCATTTTTTGTCGAAGGGTAAACCGTTCATGTAGATGGCGCTTAAACTCGATGTCAGCGCACCAAGGCATATGATAAGAATTAACGTTGTTTTTGCTATTGACCAGCGGGTTGGTAAGTCAGACATATGCGTAACCCAAATAGCTCTATGCTAGTCTATGTGTGCACAACAGAATGTGAAAAAAACAAGCAATTGTGAATGCTTCGTCTAGCCTTTGGGGTTATGGCCAGCCCATAGCGTGACTGGTAGGGTTTTATGCTCTTGCACTATTATCGAGGTAATGCAAATGGTTGTTTTGTTTGCGTTTTTATTGATTGGGTGTCTGGGTATGACGATGTCATCTCCTGCGAAAGCTGCCGGAGCTCCTTCTCCCCATCAGTTCGGAATGGCACTTCAAGCCTCCCTTCAGTGCATTGGGTTGCAGATGCGTTCCGATACTGAGTACAAAATCAACGCTGACCGGTCGACCGCTATCAGGTTTAGCGAGGGGTTCGATGAAGGCTTGTATTATGCCATGGATAGGGGGGGCGCAATTTGTGATGAGGCCTGGAGTAAATTCGGCTGTGATGGTGATGAAGTTCCAAACCTTCTTCAGCATTCACCTATAATGAGTCCAAATAGAGAGATTTGCATTTATCGCGCACTCTGACAGTGAAACCTGGCATTTTCAATGCCGACTGTATAGCCGATGTTTGTGAGGTTTCTTATGAAAGTTCAGATTAAACGTATTTATGATAAGGCCAGTCCAGACGATGGTTACCGTGTGCTAGTGGACGGTATTTGGCCCAGGGGAGTCGCTAAGCGTGACGCTAAAATTGATGAGTGGCGGAAAGAGCTCGCTCCTTCTAGATCACTGCGGCAATGGTACGGGCATGATCAGGAGAGATGGAGTGAATTTCGAAAGGCGTATGAACGTGAGCTCGCCCACGCTGACCCAGAGGCCGTAAAAACCCTTCGACAGATCACCAAGAAGCAAACACTGACGTTGCTATTTGCAGCACGAAGTACTGACTATAACAATGCGGTAATACTCAAGGCGTATTTGGAGAGGACATGAACGACGACGCTGCTTTGATGATCGCAGTGCGGGTGAAGGAAGCTTGTATACAGGCCGCGAAGGCTGGTTACGAAGACGCTGCTATTTTGGGTTTATGCCATGAGGGTGCCGTTGAAGCGTCCGTGAGCGCCATTCAGACAATAGACGTCGATGCGATACTGAGAGAATTGGCGGCAAAAGATTACTGATAGCTGAACCGTTTGGCGATATCGGTGGACTTGCACCGCCATTGCTATTCTCGCTTTCTGGTGTCCCCGACGGTGATGGCGTCGGGGGATGTCGGGAAACACGACGCCGGTGGCACTTGTATCGTCGACCATTCGATAGCGATAGGAAAAAGCATGGTTCGATCTCCCTGGGTCTTAGGCCACCGATGATCAATCCTCCGAAAGCTGCTCCACCGTGACGCCCAGCGCCGTGGCTATTTTTTCCAGTGTCGCCTGCCGCGGCTTTCGGGCGGTTTCCTGCTGGGCATAGGCTGACTGGGAAATTCCGATGCGCTTGGCGACTTGTGCTTGCGTCAGCCCCAGGTGTCGCCGCCAGGCCGCCACCATGGTGATGTCCTCGTTCACGACCATACCGACGACTTCATTGGGGATCAGGTCGGGTTCGGTGTGGCTGGCCAAGTAGTCTTGATACGGGATAACCACGTAGGCCGGGGCGCCATCCGGCCCATTGATGATTTGGACATTCTCAGTATGTGCGTTCATCGCGTTTTCTCACCTCCTGGATCTGTACGATTCGAATGCCACCGTCCCAATCGAACAGCACGCGGTAGTTGCCAACCCGCAGGCGGTAGCCGTACTGGTGTTTTTTTAGGGCTTTGACGTTGTGCACGTCCGGCATTTCGGCGAGAGACTGAACCGCTTCGTAGAGGGTGGCCTGTTGCTTCGGCGGCAGCTTCCGCAGTTGCTTGAAGGCCTTGGTCTTCCACTGGATGGTGTTCATCTTTCCCCCGCGTCCGATGAACCCATGGTATGTCGTTTTATAAGTTTTTGCAAAGATACACTTATATTTTTGTGGGAACGCTTATTGCGCTGGTTTCGCGCCACGTGTCTCGAACTGCAGGCTATTGGTGTAGCCGGCATCGCCAATGTCGTGCCTGACCTCTACCAGCAGCCACTCGGTTTCCTCGATTTCACGTTTCCAGCCGACGCATCGCGCCGGCGTCTCGGGGTAGATGTTCGCACGCCCCTCGGCAAGCGTCAGGCCGAATTCAGCGACACCGCGCTGCAGGCGTTGCCATTCGGCCCTGGCAGCGGCGAGGGCGTCTTCCTCGCTCGCATGGATGGACCGCAGGCGCTTGGGGTTGTCGTCGGTACCCGCGAGGACGTCGCGGCGCGCGGCGCCGTCGGTATCGTGCCAGGCGGCCACCACGCCCGAGTAGCTGTCGCGGTCGGTCACGCTGTAGCGGTGCTGGTCGCCGTCCTGGCGCCGGATGATGATCGGCGGGATCTCAAGCCCGTTGGCGGTGGTGGCTTGGCCGGCCGGGATGAACAGCAGGTTGCCGGCCTTCACGGTTGCCACGGCGTCATAGCGCTCGGCCAGGCGGGTGAGGAAGTTGATATCGCTTTCTTCTGTCTGGTCGATGTGGGCAACGCCGACGATGCGCAGCGCCTGGCCGATGCTGGGGTTCAGGTCGTGGCGCTTGGCGATAGTGGTGACGATGTCGCCGATGGTTGTGCGGTGCCAGCTCTGCGTGCGCTTCACCGGGAACTGGCCGCGCAGATTGGCGCTACTGGCACGGATCGAGAGCGTATCCGGTGAGCCGGAATGCTCGATCTCGTCGACGATGAAGGTGCCGCGCTGGGTCAGAGGCTCGCCGCTCCAGCCGATGGCGACGTGGATCTCGACGCCGCGGCGGGGCAGGGCGAGCTGACCGTCATCGTCGGTCAGCACGATATCCAGTTGATCGGCCTCGAGGCCGCGGCGATCCGTCAGCGTGAGACGCTGCAGGCGGCCGCGAACGCGTGGGGTGATCTGCTGGCCGTTGATCGCCAGGCGGTAATCCGGCGAGCGTGCCGGTTTGCCAAAGCTGCTCATGCCAGTGCCTGCGTGACGGCGCGCAGTGCGGTTTCGCTGATGGTGCCGAGCAGCTCGCGGCGGTCGTCGTCGATGCGGGAGAGCGAGAGCGAAAACGTGATGTGCTGCGCGGCACCGTCACGAAAGTACCGATCGGTGCCTTCGTCCATTGAGTCGATGGTGTAGAGCCCATACATGCGGCCGGTGCCCTCGATCAGCGGCCACGCGGCGCCCTGGTCGCCCATCGCCCGCAGCTGGTCGAGATTCGACTGGCCACCGGTGAACTCGGGGTAGAGTTCGCCGGTCAGCGTGATGGTATCGCTACCCGGGCCGAGGAACTGGACCGCCGGGCGCTTACCGATTCGCGAGAGGCTGGACTGGCGCCATTGGGTCTGGCGCTGCAGCGACTGATAGGCCGCGGTGGGGAGCGAGAACACGAACATGCCGTAGACCATCATCATCGGCTGGATCCTCAGTCGTTGTCGTAGAGATTGCGGCGGGTGCGGGCCGCGGCGTCACGTTCGGCAGCGGCCAGGGCCCGCTGCACCTCGGCGGCGACGTAGCGGGCCAGCGCCTGCTCGTCCATGCCTGGCGCGGGGTGCACGTTGATGTCGCCGATGGTGATCTGAACGCCACCGCTCGCCGGCGCGGCGATGGGCGGGCGAGTATCCAGCGCCACGCCTTGCCCGGCGTTGAGCCCGGGCATGGCGGCCACTGGCAGCGACGCGGCGCCGATGGCGATACCCGCGCCGGCCTGGGTCATACGCTTGGCGATGTCCGCGACGCGGCGCACTGGCTCTTTCCGCTTCTGGTCCAGCCCCTGGTTGAACCCTTCCACGGTGTAGCCGCCGATCTCCCGGAACACTCGCGAGGGTGAGTTGATCCGGAGCAGCTCGCGGGCTTTCTTGATCGCGCCGTCGGCCATGTCACCGGCTCGGTCGGCGACAGTGGACGCGCCGCTCTTGATCCCTTCGCCGAGGCCGGCCGCAACGTCTTTGCCTGCGCTCCACATGCGCGAGGGGAGCGACTTGAGGTAGGCGATCGCTTCGTCCCACTTCTGCTCGAGTTGGCCCATCAGATCCCAGTCGCTAACGAGATCGACGACATAATCGATGGCTTTGCCTGGGGCGTCCTTGAACCAGTCCCAGAGGCTGGTGATGCCTTCCCACGCCGCGCCTAGGCCATTGACGATGGCGTCGCCCAGCGTGGCGATACTGTCCGGCACTTCGACGCCCAGCTTGCGCAGGATGGCCATCACGCCCTTGTAGACGAGACCGAGCGGGTTCCAGTTGAGCAGCAAGTGCATGACGCTGCCGACACCGTCATCGAACGCGGCCTTCACGTCGCGCCAGCGGTCCTTGAAGAACGCGGCAATGCTGTCCCAATTGCGATAGATCAGGTACGCGGCACCAGCGATGGCCGTGACAGCGAGACCAATGGGGTTGAGCAGGAACGCCCGGCCGACCACGGCGACGATCCGGCCGAGCCATTTCAGCGAGCCGCCTAGCGCCTTGAGGCCACCCTTGGCGAGTTTGCCCAGCAGCGAATCAGCACCCTTGGCGCGTAGACCGACCATCTCTAGCAGCCACCGTGTGGCGGCAAACGGACCAAGCAGCGAGGCGAGCGCCAACGTCAGCGCGCCGGAGACGGCAACCACGGCGGCGATGGCAGCGGTGATTTTGATCAGCCACGATACCAGCTCGGGATTGGCTTTGATCCACGTCACCACGGCGTCACTGACGGCGATGATGTCGTCGCGGACATCACGCAGCACGCGCATTAACTCGCCGGATAGCGCGCGTTGGACGCGCTTCAGCGCCGACATGGCGTTATCGCCGATCGTCTTCGCCATCTCGTCGACCGTGCCGGTGACATCCCCGAGCCCCTCGCCGGCGCCGGTCAGCCCTTTGAGGAACTTGGGGATCTGGTCGACCGACAGATCTTCGATGGGCGTGCCGAATAGGGCGATGGCGGTGTTGGCGCGTTTGGCCGGATCCTCGATTGCGAGAATCGCTTTGGCGGTTTGCTGCAGGGCTTCTCGCGCGGCCGGCCCGCCACTGGCGATGGCATCGGACATCGCCTGGGCGTTCAGGCCTACCGATTCATAGGCCGAGACGCTGGCCTTACTCATGTCGGAACCACGGATCGTGAATTCCTTGAGGGCGTCACCAGTCTTGTCGAGGGCGAACTTGCCCTGGCCGGCCGCATCGACGAGCAGGCCCATTGCCTGTTGACCATCGAAGCCGAGCGCGCGGAAGTTGGTGCTGTACTCGTGCAGGATCTCGGGCAGCTCGTCGCGCATCTCGACGGAGACGCGCTGGAAGCCGGCGCCGAGCAGATCCATGGCGGCGTTGGCATCCTTGGCCAGGCCGTTCTTGACCATGAGCTGAGCTGTCTGGACCGATTCGGCGACATCGGTACCGAAGACGTCGGAGAGCGTCAGCGCGCGTTTGGTGAGATCGGCCAGGCTTTCCTGGCTGATATCATCCAGCGAGCCGAAGGCGGCACCTACTGCCGCGACTGCGTCGGTGACCTGCTGCATGTCTGCACCACGGCCGGTCCCGTAGACGTCGGCGATGACGTCCTGATAGGCCACGCCCTGGCTGCTGTCCTCGCCAAACTGCGATGCCAGCCGGGCGCCGGACATCTCGGCGGAAAACGCCTGGTTGGTTAGCGCGAAGACGCCGCCACCACCGGCGGCGACGCCGGTCATCCCAGCGCCGGTCATGTTGTTGGCGCGGCCGATGGTGCGGTGGTACTTCTTGGCGGCGTCCGCGGCCGCTTTCTGCCGTCGCGCGACTTCGCGCAACCCGTGCTGCTGTTTCTCGATCTGTTCGTTGGTGCTGCGAATTCGGCGCTGTAGCTCACGCTGCTGGTCGGCGTAGCTGCGGGTCACACCCTCGACGCGGGTCATGCTCGAGCGAAGGTCACGCAGCTTGCGCTGCTCGTCCTCGTAGCGCTCGGAGAGCTTGCGTGCTTGCTGGATTGCAGCCGTTCGTTCACGGCCGAGCGCGGCGGTATCCGCGCCGGCTTCGTTCATGCGGCGTGACAGGTCGCGGATCTCGTCCTGTTGCTGCTGCAGCGCGCGGGCGCTTTCGCGAGATTGCTCCTTGAGCTGCCGGAAGCCGCGCAGATCCTTCTGCGCGCGTTCCAACGTCTTGAGCTGCTCGCGGCTGGCCTTCAGGGCTTCGGCGGTCTCGCCGCTGCCTTCGCGAATCCTCTTGAGCGGGCCGGTCGCCTTGTCGACGGCGCGGAGAAGGACGTCGAGCTTGAGGTTTCCGGCCATCGTGGCGTCCTATCGGTTCGGGGCTTTCTTGGGGGGCTCGTGGCGGAGGCGGGCGCGCTCTCGCCACTCTGTCAATTCCTCGAGCGACATGGTGTCCATGTCGCCCGGGGTCCAGTGGAACACCATTGCGAGATCGGCCATGGCGTCCTCGACGTGATTGGGTAGCGTCAGTCGCTCGTTTCGCGGAACTTCCGAGGCAGCAAAAAACCGGTGACGGCACCGCCCAACTGGAAGAGGTCAGCGGGATCGATGTCGCGCAGTTCGGCTTCGGAAAGCGACGGCTCGGTGATGCGCGGCAGCACCTTGGTCAGTGCCGTCACTTCCATTTGCAGCACCTCGGTCAGCGAGACACCACGCAGTGCACCGGACTTCGGCTTGCGCACGGTGATCTCGCTGACACTCTTGCTGCCGCGCTTGATCGGGTAATCCAGCGTGATGACGGTTTCGCTGTCGGACTTTGCCGAGTCGACGGCGGTGGCTTCAGTGCTTTCGGCGGCTGCGGTTTGTTCGGTCATGGTCTTCTCTCTACTGGCGATGTCGTACCACCCCGGCGGGGGTGGCGGTATTCGATCCGGATGGACGTAGTGCATGGATTACAGGCCGAGCGCCTTTCGTCGCTTCTCGAGGAGATCCTGGCCGCGCACCTTGAAGAGGTAGCCGGGCACGTCGCGCTCGATGATGTCTTCCCCGTCGACGGTCAGCTTGTAATAACTGATGGTCGTGGTGATCGACATGGTGTTGTTGTCGCCCTTGCTGCCTTCGCCCATGCCGATGGTCTTGTGACGGCCGCGCACGACGACTTCGACGGGGATGACCTGGCCGGTCTCGTCGCTTTCGTAGCTGCCGTTCATGCGCAGCATGGCGGCGTCGTGAACCGGGGAGCCGAACGAATCGAAAAGGCCATCGACGATCAGGCCACCGGCGGTCCATTCCATCGTCATGAGCTGCATGCCCTGATCGACTTCGATGGGGCCATCCATGCCGCCGCCTTCGTACTCGACCATGCGACGGGCGAGCTCCGGCAACGTCAGCGAGGGAATCTTGCCCTGCCAGTTGTTGCCATCGCCGAACAGGTTGAAGTCCTTGAGGATGTTGGGGAGTGACATAGTCGCGGGCTCCTATCAGGCGGCGACGCGCGCGGCGAAGTCGACCAGGTACTGGTCGCTGATTCGCTGCTGCAGCATGAGGTTTTCGAGCGGCGGGACCGGGGTGTAGTCGTAGTCGATGTACAACTTGCCGCTCTTGAGGACGTCGGTGGTGTTGATCTCGCTGTCGAACCAGGCGCTGCCGCCGAGCAGATAGCCTTGGCGGGTCAGCTCCCGCATCTTGGCGTTGATGCCTTCGATGATGTCGCGTGCCAGCGTCGGGTGCATGGGCTTGTCGATCGCCCAGAGGTGCGCCTCGGCCATCGTGTCCGCGAGTACCTGCGCGGTGCGGGTGTAGTTCTCGAACGCGAACAGCGGATCATCCGAGCAGGTGCGCGAGCCCCAGAAACGAAAGCCATCGCGGTTGACCAACGTAGTGACGTCGGCGGCGTTCAGCACGCCGGCATCGGTCGCCGGATCCTGCAGATCCCAGTAGATGTCATGCGACAGGCCGGTGACGCCGTTGACGGCGACGTTGCTCAATGTCTTGTGCCAGCCGGTCTGCTCATCGATCTTCGCGCGTAGGCCCATCGCCCGGGCGACTGCAGAGAGATTGCGAGTCTGCGCGGCGTCGACGTCGAAGCCGGTGAAGTCCGGCCAGATCACCATCGCTTCGCGAGCGCCGTAGGTCTGGCGGTACATCGTCGCTTCTTCGACCGAGGTGCAGCCGAAGGCGGAGAGGTAGGCGAAGGCGCGCAGCTTCTGGGCGACGCTGATCAGGGCGGCGCCGACGTCCTCGTCGTCGAGTTCCGGCACGCCGAGGATGCGCGGCTTGATGCCGAACTTCGCCTGCGCTGTCAGCAGCGCCTGGATGCCGGTCTTCTGGCCGGTGTCCTCGATGTTGCCGATGATGTTGGCCTTGGTCTCGTCGGCAGTCTCGCCCTCGGCAACGCGAACGATGACGGAGACCGGCTTGGCCTGATCGACGATGGCATCCAGCGAGCGGGCGAGGGTGCCGGTATCACCGGCCTTGCCCATTGCGGTATAGGCGTCGGTGACGAGCACCGCGGTGTTGAGCGGAAATTGATTGGGATCGGCGTCGTCGGCCGTGGCAACCATGCCGATCACCGCCGTGGAAACGGTGTGGATCGGGCGGGTGCCTTCGTTGATCTCGACGACGCGAACGCCGTGATGGTAATCGGTCGCCATGGGCGAGCTCCTGCGCAGGTGGTGGTTCGGTGCATGCGTGCGGCCATGCTTGCGCGGAGGGTGGCGGAGCTCTAGCGGCGGGCGTTGTAGATCGGTGATCTACAACGCCCGGACGAGCGGGCATGAAAAAGCCCGCGCGTGGCGGGCTTCGATGTGGTTCTTGCGACGTTAGATTGGCAGTGGCGATAGCTGTAGTGCGATGAGCAACGCCAGGCACAGGAACAGTGGGGCGAGCCAGTCGA
The DNA here is from genome assembly GCA_002695065.1 of Salinicola sp. Lineage (GTDB taxonomy): Bacteria > Pseudomonadota > Gammaproteobacteria > Pseudomonadales > Halomonadaceae > Salinicola. The sequence goes on from NZNW01000067.1 coordinate 27,159, forward strand.
GCAGCGAGTCGCGGGACCATCCGCGCACGACGCCCTCCCACCACTTCACCGGCAGGTTACGGCCCCAGCGCCAGCCGCGTTGGGTACCGAGCTTGTACTCGTGTTGCGTGGCCTCGCGAGCGACGAACCAGGTCACCGGGATCACGAACGCGATCAGCGCGGCGCCGGGGATGTCGAATAGGGCGAGGATCGCCCAGACGATGAGCATCATCAGCGCGGCGATGATGGCGTGTTCCCAGTGGGTACGGTTCATGCGGTTTCCTCGGTGGTGGTGTCTGTGTCCCAAGTGATCGCCTCGAGCGCTTCTCGGTCCCCCGCGGCTTCGGCGGCAGTGACTGCGTCCTTGAGCTGCCAGCTTTGCGCCAGCAAGGCTTGCTTGAACGACTTGGCGGCGTCGGTCAGCGCGATCATCTGTTCGGGCGTGAGGGCGTAGACCGTGTTCGACTTGGCGCGCAGCGACATGACGGCACCGGTCTCGCCGGCGGCGCGCAGATCCCGCGCTTCAATGGCCAGGCCCAAAAGGTTGGCTTCGTCCTGGTCGGGCCGAGTCTGCACGATGTCCTCGGCGCCGCCGGGCAGGGTATAGGTCATGCCGGCGTTTAGAGCGGCAGCCAAGCCGCGCTCGATTGCGGCCCGTTTTCCCGACGCCAGCTCAGCGACGGTTACCACTCTATCTGTCAATACCGGCTCGCCGGCGTCGTTGATAACGATGATTTCACCACGTGCCAGGCCCTCGATCAGCGACCAGTGAAGTTCGTCACTGATCGCGATAGCGTCATCTGGCTTGTTGTGGTCTTCGAAAAAGCCATGTTCATGTAGTGAGAAATAAACGCTCATCGGCCAACGGCCCTCCAAAAGAACCCAGGAACAGAGGAATCACTCGACTCACTCTGACGCGATGCATAGGCAGTGAATCCGGTCCGAGATGGTGAATCGTTGACGCCGAGAATGACGTCGACATTGGGATTGACCACGGGAGTGATCGACACGTTGTAGCATTCCGAGTCGAACGAATACGGGAACGTCACATTGGTGGGACTACTCTCGCTTGTGTTGGTCGTGACGTAACCCCACATTTCGGTGTCTCCATTGGGCAGCTTGCGGCGTCCGCTGGATTTACCGCCTTGTGTCGTTACATTGCCGTGGTGCCAGACGTCGTTCCCTCGATACCGAAAGACATTGGAGTCAAGGGTAATCAACTCGGTTTTATCGCTACGTCCGGCAGCGGTGCCGTTCGTGTCGCTGGCACTCACAGCGACGCGGAATGTCTGCTGATCGAAGTAGATGACTCCACCACCGCCATTCGTTGAGCGATCGACAAAACCCACTCCAGGCGCGAACGCGGAAAGTATCACTCCATAGTTCTTATCGTTCGCGGCATTCCCGTTATCTACGACTTCCAGCGCCGCATTGATAGTCTGGCTCTGGCCAGGCTTTAGTTGGACGAGATCTGATGCATGCTTTCCATCGACAGTGTCGGCATCCATGCCAGTTCCGTGACCTTGATTGCCAGGATGCCAGACTTTTTTCCCGTTGATCTCAACGTACCCTTTTCCAATCACTACGTATGCGCGATCGTTTTCGGGGTCTTGATCCATAAATATGGACAATGTGTCACTGGAATCTTCCCAGACTATCCCGTCCCAATTGCTCGCCGATGTGGAACCCAACGGTATTCGAGCATTACCGATATCACTGCGTAGAAACTGCGACGCATGAAGACCGTCCACCTGGTCCGCATCGAGACCAGACCCAGGGCCATCGTTGTCTTCATTCCATGCCGTCGCCCAATCCGACCACGAACCTGATCCGTAGCCGCGATTGCGCACCGCGCCAGATGACTGTTCGATCAGCAGCATCGATCCGGTGCTGAGGTTGTAGCGCGTCCACAGGACGACCGCTGCGCCACCCGGGCGATTGAAATTGGAGGTTATCCGGTACAGCCCCGAGCGCACCGCCGTCGGGTCGGCGTTGAGATCATCCAGCGGCCAGTCCGGACACAACAAAGACCCTAACCCGAAGTTCTGGATCAACTGGTAGCCACGCCTCGGCGACAGGTATGTCGAGCCTGAATCACCAGCGGTCGACTCTTCGGCCGTGGCTTCACGCAGGTTCTGATCTGTGAGCTGCTTCTGCCAGGGTCGCGAGCTCGAGCCTGTATTGCAGCGGTAGAAGGACTCGCCACGCGATGTGTCGAAGTAGAGCTGGGCGATGCCATTGTTGTAGGTCCGCGCCAGTTGCATCAGCACGCCGGTGTGGGCCGAGTTTCCGTAGGGACCGTTCTTCCAGTCGCCGGACACCGTACCAACGATGTCCTGGTTGACCCATTTGTCGAAGTCATTGTCGAACAGCGCTCCGATCTCCGGGGCCGTGGCGCCCCAGCCCAGGGATTGCACGTGCGCGGCGATGGAGCTCGGGCTGGCCCAAACGTCAGTCGCGGTGCCCGCGACTGCCTGGGAGTTAGTCGCGGCCCGGTGATTGTCCTCGTCGAGGCTCATGACCCACGCCGACCACTCGGTATCGAAGCGGTAGCTGCGGGTGTAGATCGTGCGCCCAGAGTACGGCATGAAAATGGCCGTGCCGTACTGGCTGCTGTTGTAGCGCGTCCAGATGATGCAGCCCGACCCCTGGGGGGTGCCGTCGGTCGTAGACGTCAGTCGGTAGAGCCCAGACGGCACGCTCAGCGGGTTGTCGTTGAAGCTGGCCAGCGGCCAGTTCGGCAGTGCCTGCACGCCCAGGCCATACTGCTGGAATGCGGCGACAACGCCAGCGGCATCGGGAAACACGTTCGCCGCGCCTGCCTTGGCTTCGGTCTCGGTTGCCTGTTCGACGAGCCCCGTGCGCGAAGTCGTGGCAGTGCGGGAGTTGAGCGCCGCCGGGGTTACAGCTCGGCTGTTGTCTTCGCCGGCCTGAGTCTCGCCATAGGTCGCCAACTCGACCATGCCTTGGGCCGACGTCGTGGCGCCGGGGTGGTCACGGCTCGCGGCGTGATCCGCGAGTTGCTTCACCGTCGCATACGCCTTGAGCACCTTGTCGAGCATCGCTTTCAGCGTGCGCGGGACGACGGCGCGACGGCGGTCGGTACCGGCGTCCACCTCTTCCTGGGTGGCGATCTCGATCACGCCCAGGACCGTCTCGGTCGCCGGCGGATTGAGGAATGCGGCGTCCCCAAACGTGAGCGACGAAACATCGATGTCGGCTAACTCGATATCCGTGGCGAGTAGCAGCGTGGCCGGTGCGGCTTTCTCGATGATCCAGTCGTCGGGCTGGCTGTAGTAAGCGAACAGCACGCCGTTATCGAGAAAGAGGCCGATCTCGCCGACGCTGTATGTGTCGCTGGTCTCGTCCTGCAGCGTGACGTGAATGATGTCCGGCGCGACGGTTTCGCCGCCGATTGTATTGATGCGTTTGATCGGGTCTACGAGGTCGGTGCGGCTGCGGTCGCTGGCCGTGTATTGACCACGGCCGAGGCCAATCTCGGCAATCTTGCGTGCGCCGGTACCGGTGTTGTCTTCGTTGGTCAACGCCGCGCGGCCGGCGTCGGTGACGATGAATCGAATCGCCATGGGCTCTCCGTCAGTCTGCTGTGGCCGTCAGGCGGCGGTAGATGTAGGGGCGGGCGACGGCGACGATGCCGACGCCGGCGGTGGCATTCAGCCCGGCGGTGAACGTGAAGTGGCTGCGGACCGGCTTCGTCCGGCTGATCTCGTCGACGATGTCTTGCTGGTATTCGGCTGTGTTGGGGACGTCGGCACCGAGCGAGAGGGTGACGTCGAAGGTGTGCGGAGTGCCGGGCGTGGCGCGCTGCCACCATTCACGGATCGCCAGGCTGGATCCAAACGAGCGAACGACATCGCGAACGGATTTCGCGGTGCCCTTGCGCCGCTGGATCTCGATGACGTCTCTGATGCGCTGACGCTTGATGCGCTCCGGCCAGTACGGTTGCCACGAGTCGAGCGACAGGGCCCAGGCCAGCCAGGGCAGCAGATCGGCGGGGCAGGTATCCGGGTTCCAGAGCGAGCGCAGCGGCACGGGCAAGTCGCTGGCCGTGGCGGTGGTGGCCTCTAGCGCCCGCTCGGCGTCGGTGGCGTTGGGCGGCAGCAGGCTGACGACGCGGCCTCGGGCGTCTGAATCATTCATCGAGGCCCCCGTCGGTCAGATCGATGCCGGTGCAGTAGGTCGCCTGGGTGCGGTCGACAACGATGCTCGCCGCCGGCGACGCGAGTTCGACGCGCTGGACGCCGGGCTGATGGAGCGCTGCGTAAAGACCGGACAGCGTGACGTCGAGGCCGAGGCGGTGTTGCTGCTCTGCGTACGTCGCGGCCTGTCCCTGGGCCTGGCTCATGACCACCTCGCGATCCGGCCCGGCGTAAAAGTAGAGCGTGGCGTCGATCCGGTACTCGATGATCTCGGCGGATTGCACAGTTACGTGGTCGGTGAGCGGCCGGACGTCCTCTGCGGATAGCGTGGCGTCGACGACATTCAGCAGTGACGCCGGCGCGTTGCCGTTGTCGTTCCGTGAGAGCACGGTGACGAGCACTTCTCCCGGCGCGGGGCTGGTGGCGCTGGCGTCCAGCACCGCGCCATCGGCCGACAGGGCATGGAATACGTAGGCGCCCTCTGGGCCGGCGGTCGAGAACCCTTCCAGCGAAAGCTGAATCCTGCGTCGGAAATCGGCATCGGTCTCGTAGGAGGCCGGTACCGGCGGCACGGCATCCGGGTCGCCAGCGTCTAGCATCTGGCGTTCGACGCCGTAGAGCGCGCCGAGCTGGTCGAGATCCGACCCGATGGCATAGGCGAGCATGACACCCTTGGCCGCTTCATTGATGCGCTGGCGCAGCAGCATTTCGCGGTACGCCGCGACCTGCAGGACTTTATAAGCGGGGTCGGATTCGACGGTGACGTCAAAGCTCGGATCCCGCGCGCGCAGGTCGGCGAGCATCGCCTCGAAGATCGTCTCGAACTCGATGGATTCGACGACATCAGGCGCCGGTAGGCGCGAGAGGTCGACCGCAGTAAAACCGCCACTCATGAGGCGCGCTCCGTCAGGGGAATACTTAGTGCGATGACGTCGTCGTCGTTGGTGACGCCGTCGATCTCGAGGGTTACGCGCCCCGGCTCGGTGGTGCTGACGCTCTTTCGAATCGCGGTGACGCGGACGCGCGGCTCCCAGCGCAGAATCGCAATCACCGAGGCGCTGTAGGCTTGCAGTAGCGTGGCGTCATTCAGTGGCTGGTCGATCATGCTGGGTAGGAGCGAGCCGTAGTCACGGCGCATGACGCGCGAGCCGATGGGCGTCGTCAGGATGTCCGCGATGGACTGACGGATGTGATCGATGCCAGTCAGCGCGGTACCGTTGCCGCGACTCATGCCGCCCATCAGCTGACACCCTCGGTTTTATCGCCGCCGCGCTGTACACCGTCATGCGTGTGACTGGAGCTGATGTCCTTGCCGTTGCTTGTCACTGCGCCCTTGAAGTGAACCGCGCCAGACATGGTCGCTGTCTTGCCGCTCGGCTGGCTGAGGTTTCCGTTCAACGTAACGTTGCCGTTGATAACGACGTTGGCGTTGATTGTCGCGCCGCCGGCCGCGGTCGCGGTGAGCGCCGAGGCAGTGGTGACGGTGACGTCGGCCTGGGCGTAGATCGATGCGGACCCGGGCAGCGTGGCGGCGAGATGGCTCGCTCCGTGGTCGTACTCGATCACGGCGCCATCTGGAAATACTCGGCGCCAGAGAGTGGGGGCGTTGGTCGGTGCTGGGTGGGCGGTGCTGAATAGGCCAGTGAGTGCCACGCCTGAGGCGGGATCCCCTCCGGGCGAAAACAGAATGACCTGTTCGCCGATTGTCGGCGGATCCCAGTCGAGAGTGGTGCCGGCGCGCAGGGTTAGCCACTGCAGCCAGGTGGTCAGCATGTCGCCGGATTTGACGCGCACCCGCGCAGCCTGGTGATCCACCTCGGCGATGGTGCCGAGGCGGACCAGGTTGTGAATCAGGCGGAGTAGTTCGGCGGCGTTGTTCATGCCGCGATGGTTGCGCGGCGTTCGGATTGGCGGAAGCGGGGGCCGTTGTAGATCGCGAATCTACAACGGCCTAGCCATCCATATCGGATCCGAGGTGTCGCACCAGCATGTCGTGAATCATCTCGATATCGTCCGGCGTGGCGCCGAGTAGCTCGCGCTCGGGGTAGTCGTAGCGGACGTACGGATTGACCGGGGCGGTCTTGCCTTTCTGATGAATGCGAGCGATATGGGCGATGCGGCCTTCGTAGCCGACCGACGCGCCGTCGGCCGTGGCGTTCATCTTCAAGTATCGCGCGGTGGCCAGCTTCTGGAACATGCGGTTATCCGGGCTGCGCTTGCCGCGAGCACCGGGACGGGCGACGGGGGTGAGATCTCTCTCGATGACACGCACGATGCGGCGTTTCAGGAAGGTTCGCAGGTCGCCGCCCTTGCGCTCGTCATAGCCGAAGTAGGTCTGCGGCGTCTGGATCCAGTTCACAATCTCGCGCTCTTCCGGCTCATGACCTGGCTTCTCGTAGATGAAGCGCAGGCGCTTACGCGCGCGGCGTGTCTGTTTCTTGCCGACGCGAGCTTGGTACGCGGAGCCATCGGGATTCTTCTGCTGCCGGATCCGTTGCTGCTGGCTTTTGCGCAGCGCGATGCCGATCTGGCGCGAGAGGGTTTTCCGCGCGGATGGCTCGAGCTTCTCGATCAGCGGCTGGACCCACTCTTCGAGAATCTCGAGATCGTCAGTGGTCACGGGGATTGCCACTCGGCGGCGAGGGTGTAATCGGCGTTCGGGTCACTTCGAACGAGCAGCTGCCAATGCTCGGCGGGGCAGGCATCGAGTGGGTACTTCGGCATACGGTGTTCGCTGCGGATCTGCCTGGTAGCGCAGTCGACCAGGGCGACGACGCGCTCAGTCAATTCGACGCTGAAGATGACATCCACCTCGGTATGGTTGTGGATCTCGGCCGAGAACCGCAGTGCCTGGGCCGGGTCGACGTCGGGCTGATAGCGCCCGAGCCATTGCAGAATCGGCAACACGATCGGATCTAGGTCGCCGTCGGTGCCGATGATGATGATCTCAGCCGTCACGCGATACTCGTGGGACAGATTCAGCCCGCGGCTGAAGGCGATATTGCCCTCCGGCACGTAGGTACGCAGGCGATCTGGGTCGGCGGCCAGCCCCGGCACGCTGTCGAGAAGATGCTGGCGCAGGCTAGTCAGTTTTTGCATCGAGAGCGTCCACCAGGCCGTTATGACGCGTGGCGCAGTCGTGGTACTGCCACGCCCAGGCGTTCATCGTGAGTGTGATTTCCCCGCCGGTGCCGTCATTCAGCGGCGGCAGTGTCGTTGGGCATTTGCGTGTGAGGTTCTGTTGAATTGGGCGATCGGCCGGCGGCGGCGTCGTTGAGCAAGCGCACAGCGTTATCGCCAAGGCACACGTTGCGGTAAATCGGCTGCTGAATTTCACGGATGATCCCTCTATCGATAACGCGTTCGTTCGCGTCGAGCTCGGCAAGTCGATCCTCGACCACGCCGGCGATATCGGCTTCGCGCGCCATGGCGGCATCGGCCACCAGTCGCGCGGCGCGCTCTTCGGTCAGGCGCTGAGCGTCTTCGAACCAACCACGCGCCAGCCAGCCGGCACTCGCGGTGATAGCCAATGCGACGATGCCGATCAGGATGCGCAACTTCATTCCAGCCCCGCGAGGCAGAGCTCGCGCTCGGCTGCTCGACGTTTGACGAGTCCGGCGAACTTCTTGCCCTGGGCGTAGACCCATCGAGAGAGCTGATCACAAGCTGCCCGAGGCTGGCCGGCATTGAGCAACTCGAGCAGGGTCGAGTCGCGAAACTTGCCCTGGCCGGCGTTGAAAATGAACGACGCCAGTGCGGCGCGACGGGTCGGCGGCATGGTTGCGTTGATCTCCGGGGCGACATACCGATCGATGGCGTCGAACGCCGTCCCGAGGTCGCCGGCGAGCAGCGCCTCGCACTCCTCGGGCGTTTTCGTCTGGTGGAGCTTCACACTCGGCCCGGTGTGGCCCGTGCAGATGGTCGGGATGCCGACGGGATCCGGGTAGCTCTCCAGCTCGGTGCCTTCGTAATGCTTGACCACGCTAACCGAGAGGGACAGCGCGAGTGTTGCGCCGCCTGCCGCGCCGCCGAGCCAACGAGTCCAGTTCTTCATGACTTCTCCCTATCCAGCCAGCCGCGCAGCTTCTCGATGTACTTGGGCACGATCAGCCCGATCTGCAGGGCGAGATACGCGAGCGTGAGCACCGTGATCCAGTCGCTGGGTGTCATGCCCCCGGCGTGCAGGAGTGTGACGATCGCGGGCGGCGTCGACTTGATGGCTTCTGTCGTGATGTTCAATTGCTGGGCCATGGCCGTTCCTGCGTGAGCTATCAGAAGGGTGATCAGCACGACTATCGGGTCGGGCTGTTTGCGTGGTTGGCGTAGTTGCGCGTTCATGGCATCAGTCCCAGAGCTGAACAACGGTCGATTTCTGAGGCTGCTGGACGACGTCCGGCAACGTGATCGCGGTGCCCTGGGGCAGCATCGGCCCCAGGTCGGCCAGGCCCGGATTCTGCTCGAGCAACTGCTCGGTTATGCCCGCTGTGCGGCCGTATACGCGCTGGCAGATTGCGTCGACGGTGTCGTACTGGTGGGCGTAGATGACGCGGGCCATCAGATCAGCTCAACCGTGGTGTGTGGCTCGCCGATGATCTCGGAAACCGCCCAGCGGGCATCGCGCCGGTAATCCTCCGCCGCTTCGTCTTTGATCTCGCCGCGCTCGTCGCCGTCGCGCGTTGCGCTGTAGTCCCGGTAGCTTTCGAGTATTCGGGCATGCGCTTCCGAGAACACCGCCTGGCGGTAAAGCTCGGTCGTGTGACCGGGTGTCTGCCACGGCTCGAGCGGTACCGCGTCGGCGGCAAGGATGCCCGCTTCATGTTGCTGGGCTTGAAAGTCAGCGAGCTGCCGGTTGATATCGCGCATAGCAATGCCGAGCGCCTGTTCGACGCGCCCGGGCGTGATGGTCGTATCGATGCGGTGCCGCTCGCGAAACGTGCCGGGCTCGATGTCGGGCCAGAATCCGTTATTCGTGATCGGTGGCGCTGGGGTCGGCTGGGTGTTGCTGCCGCCGTGGGCAACTAGAGACATGGCGCGTTCCGTTCAAAAAAGGGGAGGTGGATCGGGGATCGACGATATGGGGCGCATGGCCTGGATCTCCCCCCGATGCCTCCCGGCCGTCGGCGTGCGACTCGGTTGCAGCGTCAGCCGCTGGGCTGATCGCTGGCGTTCTTCTTGATTTGGCGTTCGAGGTTCTCGATGTCTCGCTTCACGCCCACCCGGTCGTTCAGCTCCAGCGCTCGTTTCAGCTGCCCAACGGCGGCAACGGGGCAACCGGCGTCACGCAGGGCATAGCCATAAGCTTTGCGGAACTTGGCCGTGATCTGGTCGTGCATGTCGACGCCGTCGATCAGATCGTGGGCGCCGGACATGATCGCCGCGAGGTGCGTGCCGAGTTGCTGGCGTGTCTCGTCGTCGACGCTCTCGATCTGGTTCAAGACCTCTTCAGCCAGTTGCTCGGCGACGAGGCTGGCCGTGTCACGCTCGAACCGGTCGGGCGTGTCGAGATCGTGCTCGATGGCATAGCGGGCAATCGCCAGTGCGCCCTCGAGGTCGCCAACGTCGAGACGCCAGATCATGACTGTGGTGACCACTTCATCTCGGGCGCCGTTGCCGGCGTCGAGAACGCCCTCGATGTAGGCGTCGAACTGGGGCAGCAGCTCGCGCTTCATCGCGATCTTGGCTTCGGTGGACTTCACCTTTTTCAGCGATAGGCGGGCGTCGTAGAGCGTGGCCATCATCAGTTCGTACTGATCGCCGCTCTGCTGCTGGCCGGCTTCCGCGCCACCGGCCGACTGAGCGGCGGTGACGCGTTGGAAGTGCCGGCGGGCTGGGCTGGTCATGGCTTCCCCTTACGCATTGGTGGTGTCGATGTTCTCGATCACGCAGCCGAAGCCGTAGTCTTCGACGACGTACGCATCGTTCGAGCTCTCGTAGTTCTCGACACGCTTGCGCTCCGGCTTGTCGCGCAGGTAGCGGCGACGGCTGCCGGTCTGCCAGTAGAGCGACAGGTTGCTCAGCGCGGTGATGAAGATCGTCCCGTCCGGCACGAACGGTGCGCGCACGGCTTGCAGGCCGCCAACGCGCTCCTGGCTGATGATCAGATCCAGCGCGCGCTGCTCGCTTGGCGGCTGATTCTTGTTGACCAGCGGGAAATACTTATCGGCGAGCAGTTTGCGGCCCATGATCACCACCAGATCGGTGGATTCACGGAACCACGGGTCGATCATCTCGTTGACCGCGTCCATGACGAGGGCGTCGAGGTTGGCGTAATCGCCAACGATCCCGATCACCTTGCCTTCGGCGTTTGTCTTCTCGGTGGGGTCGATGACGATTTGGCCGGCCGTTGCGGCGCCGGTCATGACGCGCTGGGGGGCGTGATCGCGGTACTGCTGCAGCCAGCCCTTGTTGACGTCCTGTAGCAGCGGGTTTGCAGCTCGATCGGTCTCGACGGCTGCCGTCGTGCCGTTGAATCCGATCATGATCCGGTCCAGCGCCTGCTGGCGCAGGATCACGTTACGAACGCGAGTCTGGAAGTCCTTGAAGCGTGACCAGGCGTCGAGCTTGCCCCAGGGAATGGCCGTGTCGAACTCGGTGGACACACACTCATAGGTGTTCGCGCTCAGGGCGGTGACGTCGCGCGGCGAGCGGTCTTTGGCCGAGACGTCGGTACGACCGGCAATCGGGCCGGTGACGCCGAGGCCGAGCTTTTCGCCCTTGAGCTCGTCGACGCCGATCACGTTGATCAGGCTGAGGAATTCGCTCGATTCCTGGATGCGTGTTTCCAGCGTCTGCTGGACGCTGGGCTCGACCGCGAAGGATTCCGTCGCGGAATTGACACCGGACAGCTGGGCGATGTGTGCGGTCAGGCGGTTGAAGGCGACGCGAGTATCGTTGCGCATGGTGTGGCGGTCCTTAGCAGTCAGTCAGTTCGGTACCGCCGTTGCCGCCGAGAGCGGGTGAGCGGAGCGGTTGATCGGGGGTGTTGTCGAGCGTGTTGAACAGCTCGTCGAGCTTGGTGCGCGTCTCTTCGTGCGCGGTTTGCAACTCGGCGAACGCGTCCGCGGTGGGGCGCTGGGCGATATCGGCCTCGAGTGCCGCGTGGCGCTGGACGAAGAGCCCGAGCGTCTGCTCGAGATCAGTGCGGAACGCGGCGAAGCCTTTTTCCGTCTTCGCGTCGTGTCGCTTGAACAGGGCTTTCACGCTATCGAGCAGCGACGGGCCGGTGTCGGCCGGCGGCTCGACGTAGCCGTCGAGATCCGTCTCCACGGCGGCGGAGAAGAGGTTTTCGCGCCGCGTCTTGCGACCGGCAATCGGCGATGCATCGCCGGCACTGGCGCTGAACTGGAGCATCTGCGTTCCCAGCGATGCCGGGTTATCGGTTACGGCCAGGCCCACCAGGTAGGGCTCGCCGGTGCCGGCGAAATCCGGGTCGACTTCCATGGACGAATAGACTTTCTGGCGCAGCTTGTTCAGCGCCTTGAGTTCGTCGGTCGGGTCGATCTCCGCATGAAGTTGAACCTTGCCGGCGTCGTTTTTTTCGACTTTCAGCGCCGTGACGTCGCCGTACGCTTTGAAAGGGCTGTCGGGAAGCACGCCCTTGATGTGTTCGAGATTGACGCGACATCCGTAGGTCTTCGGGTCGAAGTTCGCGGCCATCTTCTCGAGCCAGTCGGCCGGAATCTGACGGCCATCGGTGGTGGCGCCTTCGGTTGCGATAACGTGCCAGGGCATGGGGTTTCCTCAGCGGGTGAGCTTGGCGAAGTCGGTTTCGGTACAAAGTGCGGTCAGGTTCCGCGCCGACTCTCATTCGCTCAACCAAGCCGCGTTGTAGATTCGCGATCTACAACGCGCACGCCGATGGAGACGTCTATCGCGCGGGTACGCTGGCCGCATGACGACGACAGCCCCCGACACTCACGACTCCCCGCGACTCACGGCCCGCCACTTGTACTGGCAGGGCTGGCGCGTCGCGCGCATCGCTGAATTCCTCGAGATGAAAGCGGCCACGGTCCATAGCTGGAAAGATCGCGACGGCTGGGAAGAGGCGACCCCGACCCAGCGTGTCGAGGGAGCCCTCGAGGCGCGTCTGGTCCAACTGATCAGCAAGGAGCGGAAGGGAAACGGGGATTACAAAGAGATCGACGCCCTCGGGCGGCAGATCGAGCGCCTGGCGCGGGTTCACAAGTACGCGGAGACGGGGAAGGAGGGCGACTTAAACCCGAAGCTCGCCGCGCGCAACGCGGGCGAGAAGCGCAAGCCGAAGCGCAACGCGCTGACCGAGGAACAGTTCGAGGCGCTGGAGGCGGCGTTCTTCGAGTCGCTGTTCGACTACCAGCTCACCTGGCACGCGGCCGGCGAAAAGCATCGGATCCGCAACATACTGAAGAGCCGCCAGATCGGTGCGACGTTCTACTTCGCCCGCGAGGCCATCGTCGACGCGTTCAAAACGGGGAAGAATAAGATCTTCCTCAGCGCCTCGAAGGCTCAGGCCCACATCTTCAAGAACTACATCATCCAGTTCGTCAAAGAGACCTGCGACGTCGAGCTGAAGGGCGATCCGATCATTCTCGACAACGGCGCGGAGCTGCATTTTCTCGGTACCAACTCGAAAACCGCCCAGGGCTACCACGGCGACGTTTATCTCGATGAATACTTCTGGATCCACGGCTTCGAGCAGTTCCGGAAAGTCGCCTCGGCGATGGCGACGCACAAGCAGTGGCGGCAGACCTACTTTTCGACGCCGTCATCGATCGCGCACGAGGCGTACACGTTCTGGACGGGCGAGCGGATCAACAAGCGGCGCAAGAAAGCCGACCGGGTCGACATCGACGTGAGCCATGCCGCGCTCGCCGGCGGTGCGCTGTGCGGGGATCGCCAGTGGAAACAGATCGTGACGGTCCACGACGCCGAGGCCGGCGGGTGCGACCTGTTCGATGTCGAGGATCTGCAGTTCGAGTACAGCGCCGACGAGTTCGCCAACCTCTTCGAGTGCGAGTTCGTCGACGACAGCCAGTCCGCGTTTCCGCTCGGTGTCATGCAGGGCTGCATGGTCGATGCCTGGGAAGAGTGGGAGAGCGTCTACCGCCCCTATGCACCGAGACCTGTCGGCAATCGCGGCGTCTGGATCGGTTACGACCCGACCGGGCGCAACGAAGACGGCGACGGGGCGGGGCTGGTCGTGGTGCTGCCCGCGCAGGCGGCAGGGGAGAAGCATCGGATTCTCGAGCGACACCGGCTCAAGGGGCAGGACTACGAAGAGCAAGCGGCCTTCATCCGCAAGTTCGCCGACAAGTACGACATCGATCACATCGGCATCGACACCACCGGGATCGGCGCGGCCGTGGCCGAGCACGTCGAGAAGTGGTTCCCGCTCGTTACCCGCTATCACTACACCGTCGAGCTCAAGACCCAGATGGTGCTGCAGGCACAGCAGATCATCCGCAAGGACCGGCTCGAATTCGACGCCGGCTGGGTGGATCTCGCCCAGTCGTTCATGGCGATCAAGAAACAGCTCACGGCCAGCGGCCGCCAATTCACCTACGTATCCGGGCGCAATGCGCAGACCGGCCACGCGGATCTCGCGTGGGCGACGATGCACGCCCTGCACTTCGAACCGATCGACGGCCCGGCCGGCGAGACCAGCGAATCAATGATGGAGTTCTACGAATGAGCGAGCCAGTCGCCGCCAAGCCACGCGTCCGCGTTCCCGCGATCATGGGGCAATCCAGCGAGCCAGCCCGGGCCGAGGCGTTCAGCTTTGGCGATCCGGAACCGGTCACCACCATGCGCGACGTGTTCTATGAGGGCGTCTGGCTCTCGCCGAACGAGTGGTACGAGCCGCCGGTACCGTTCGACGTTCTCTCGAAGAGCTACCGCGCCACCGCCCATCATGGCTCAGCGCTACAGGTGAAGCGGAATATCCTTCTACGCACCTTCAAGCCGCACCCGCTGCTGAATCGACAGACATTCAGCGCGCTGGCGCTCGATCACCTGGTGTTCGGCAATTGCTATCTGGAGGAGATCCGCGGCCGTCTGGGGCGGCTGCTCGAGCTGCAGCGCCGCCCGGCGAAGTACATGCGTCGCGGCAACCGGAATCGCTACTTCTGGGTACCGGACTGGGTGAACAAAGCCGAGCTGCCCGAGGGTCGGACGATCCATCTGATGGAGCCGGACATCGACCAGCAGGTATATGGCCTGCCTGACTATCTGGGCTCGCTGCAGTCGGCATGGCTCAACGAGAGCGCGACACTGTTCCGGCGCCGGTATTACCTCAATGGCTCCCATGCCGGGTTCATCATGTACGTGAACGACGAGGCGCACGACAAGAAGGATATCGACGCGATGCGCCAGGCCCTCAAAGAGTCGAAGGGCGTCGGCAACTTCAAGAACCTGTTCATGTACGCGCCGAAGGGCAAGAAGGACGGCGTCCAGATCATCCCGGTATCGGAGGTGGCGGCTAAGGACGAGTTCTGGCACATCAAGAACATCACCCGCGACGATCAGCTCGCCGGTCACCGGATCCCACCGCAGCTGATGGGCATCATCCCGAGCAACACGGGCGGGTTCGGTGACGTCGAGAAGGCCGCCAGGGTGTTCGTGGCCAACGAGCTCGAGCCGCTGCAACAGACCATGCTCGAGATAAACGACCGCGTCGGTGAAGAGGTGGTGCGGTTCGACCCATACTCGCTGGACTCCCCGCGAGCAGTCGACCCCTAGCGCGCCCAGCTTGTAAACTGCTGACTTCTAGTAGACCTCGCCGCCCGCCCGGGCGGCATTTTTTGCCCGCGCGATGTGCCCACAACAAACGCGACGCGTTAGATTTTCGATTCGCATGCGTCCCCGACGCACCGCCAACGCAGCCGCCAGGGCGGCGCGGCGCTTTTCCCATTCCCGCTCTCGGTTCAGCTCCCCATCAGCCCGCAGGCGGCACGCCTACCCCTGCCACGGGCCTCGGCGCGCACCCGAGCCGCGCGATCAGCACCCCGCCCCGCCCGCGCGCTAAATGGGTCGGAAATTACGCACCTCTGCAGGAGGGCGGAAGCCGCGCCAGTACTGGCCGCATTGGGGGTTATAAGGGTGCAATTTTTTATGCGGATATATGCAAAATGTCGGCTTATCCACACCTGGTTCGCTGTCTCGCTGCTATGATTGCGACGACTCGCGTAGATCGATAGACAACCCAGGTTCTCCATGGCTCTCCACGTGGTGCATTATTGGTACAGTCGGTGTGCCAAAAAGTGACCATCGATGACTTGTCAGGTTAGCGCTAGAGGCCCGTATTTACTGAGATTGTTGGGCGAATCCCGCGTAGCGTGGTACTTCGCTCTTGCATTCGTAATGCGTAGGTCGGTGGTTCGAGTCCACTTACCGGCACCAGGTACTCCTTCCTCTTTGACGTCTTGCTTCCTACCCAATCCCCTTGTGTCATGCACGACAGCGGCCGTCTGGCGCTACTTACGACGCTCTCCGCATGTCGATTTGGCGAGCTCTCTTTCCGGTGGCAAGATATCGCTCCTTTTTTCACCGGCTTTGGCATCACGATGGTCAGACGATATCTCGGCAAGATGAAGGGCTCGCCACCGAGCCGCCAGGCACCCTGCTGGCGAGATGCGGTGTGGTCGTGGCTGGGCGCGTTTCTGGGCATGGCCGGCGTGGGTTGGCTGAGCGCGCAATCGCTTCAAGCCCATTCGCTATTGATGGTCGGTTCGTTCGGCGCGACGTCCGTACTGCTCTATGCGGCACCGGAGAGCCCGCTGGCGCAGCCACGCAACGTGCTGTTCGGCAACCTGCTCTCGGCGCTGTGTGGCGTGCTGGTCTGGAAGCTGCTCGGCGATAGCTGGGTGGCGGCGGCGGTCGCGGTATCGACATCCATTCTGCTCATGCAACTGACCCATACCCTCCATCCGCCGGGTGGCGCCACCGCTCTCATCGCGGTGATCGGTTCCGCCGAACTCCATACGCTGGGCTGGTCCTACGCCTTTTTCCCGGTCGCGACCGGCTGCCTGCTGATGCTGCTGATCGCGGTGTTGATCAACAACCTGGCGAGGCATCGTCGATACCCGCTGCACTGGTGGTAGGGCGCTCGAGAGGTCGGTTCCTCACCCTTTTCGCGATCGCAGTACCACACCTTTCAGGCGGCAGCCTGCGGTGGTGCTCCGTACACTCAGGCTTTTCGTCGGAATTTCGCCTCGAAAGCGGGTCGATCCGGATGGGTCGGTGCTGACGGTCGATATTGACGGGCTAATGAGACGGGGATGCCATGAAAACCTTTCGCTATGTCATGACCGTGATCGGCGTGGTGAGTTGGGGCCTCGGTGGAAGCGCGGCCTGGGCCAAGGGTGTGGATGCGCAGGCGCCGATGGACTGCACCGACTTCCGTTGCCATTTCGGGGATGTACTCAAGGCCGACCCGCCATTGATCGCGGAGCCGTTCGTTTCCTTCTATCGCGACCAGGTCGTCAAGCCGATGCGGCCTTACCACGACTGGGAGCCCACGGCCCGGCAACGGCCGGCATCACCACCGCCCCGGGACAGTCTTTCCGCTGAGGCGGCGAGCGGATCACCGGCTCGGGACTGATCGTCGCACTACCGATCCTTGTTCTGCCTCGAGGCGCCATGCGCCTGGGCCATGTTGCATGGCAACGACGCCCTGACCGTCACGCGGCATTGGCCCGCTCTTGTCCGGAGCGTCGTTTCCTGTCGCGAGACAGGGCGATCATCGCTTTCTCCAGATCCGCGGAGTAACACTTGAACGCCGTGCAGTTGGCGCACCGGACCTGTTGTCTCTCGTCGGCTCGCACCGGGAGATAGAACTGGTCGTGGTCGCAGATCGAGCAGGTGAGGTCGAGCGTGACGCGAATCATGGCGCACCTCTGGAGAGGGTGGAGGTTGGGTCATCGTCGTTTCGTGGGCCGTAGTGTGGCCGGCGTGTGTGACGCGATGATGAATAGCGTGTTGCCCCTCGCTTTTCCGCCCCATTGCCCGTCGTGGATAATTCAGGATTATTTGATTTACGTTATCGTTGGCGTGATCGGTGAGTGTCACCGTGGCGTCTCCGGACGAGAGACATCGAGGTTGAAATCCCTCGGCTCTTTTCTAGGATAGGTATCCCACTGAAAGACAACTGAGGATCCTTTGACCCTTTCCTAATCAAGTTTAGTGCAGCGCATCATGTCGTTTTGCGTATCGCACCTAGGACTGGATCTGAACCCTGATCACAAACTTGGAGGTGATTGGATGTCAGTACAGACCGCATCCCCCAAAACCCGAAACTCCGCGTGGACGAAGCAGGATCGCTATCCGACACGCTTGCGTCAGCCGCAGGACGCGCTCTGGCAACAGCGTAGGGAGGACGTCGTCAAGGGGCGCCATCTCGATGGTCCGCTGAACGGCGAGCAACTGGATCGTTTCGAACGTGACGGTTTCCTGTTCGAGCCCAATTTTCTGGGCGAGTCCGAACTCGACGAGTTGCGGAAAGAGCTCGCGATCATGCTTGACCGTGACGACTTCCGGGATCGGGATTTCTCGATCACCGAACCCCAGAGTCACGAAATCCGCTCGCTGTTCGCCGTCCACCACCTGTCCCGCCGTTTTGCCGAACTGGCGGAAGACGAGCGCATGGTGGGCCGCGCCCGGCAGATCGTCGGTGGCGATGTCTACGTGCATCAGTCGCGGATCAACTACAAGCCCGGCTTCCACGGCAAGGGCTTCAACTGGCACTCGGACTTCGAGACCTGGCACGCCGAAGACGGCATGCCTGAGATGCACGCCGTCAGCGCCTCCATCGTGCTGACGGACAACCATCATTTCAACGGCCCGTTGATGCTGATCCCCGGCTCGCACAAGGTGTTCGTGCACTGCCTGGGCGAGACGCCGGACGACAACCACAAGCAGTCGCTGAAGCAGCAGGAACTTGGCGTGCCGAGCAACGAAGCGCTGCGCGAGCTGATCAATGCGCGCGGCATCGAAGCGCCCACCGGCGCCGCGGGCGGGCTGTTGCTGTTCGACTGCAACACGCTGCATGGCTCCAACGCCAACATGTCGCCGGACCCGCGCAGCAACGCGTTCTTCGTCTACAACCGTCGCGACAACGCCTGCGTTCAGCCGTTCGGTGCCAGGAAATCGCGACCGTCGTTCCTGGCCCACCAGCCGGACGAAGTGTGGACGCCGCAGCAGGGCACCCACTGAGGCATCCATGACCGCCGTCCTGCGCTGTCGGGCAACTCGGGGCGTCAGGTCGATGTGATGCCATAAGCCGCCGTTGGAGGTAGACTCGTCGAGTTGCCGCCAGCGGCGGCTTCTTGTGTCTGGAGGTTGCCGTTTCGACGAGAAATCCGGGTCGTCGTGCGGTTCGTCACGTTCATCGCCATGACTTTGGAGTTCGACATGTCCTTTACCACCCGATTCGTCGACGGTCTCGAGACCGGCCTGCCGCTGGGCAAGATTCTCTGCGTGGGGCGCAACTACGCGGAACATGCCAAAGAGCTCAACAACCCGGTTCCCAAGTCGCCGATCCTGTTCATCAAGCCCCCGACCAGTGCCGTCGAACTTGAAGAGCCGATCGAGCGTCAGTTCAGCCACGGCGAGGTGCATTTCGAGACCGAACTGGCGCTGCTGATCGGCGAACGCATGAGTCGGGTCAGTGCGGAGGAGGCGATGAACGGCGTGGCAGGGGTCGGCCTGGCGCTGGATCTGACGCTGCGCGACGTGCAGTCCGCGCTCAAGGAGAAGGGGCATCCATGGGAGCGGGCCAAGGCGTTCGACGGCGCCTGCCCGATCTCGCGGTTCGTACCGGTGGAGGGCGAGGTCGACTGGGGCGCGATCACTTTTCACCTCGACATCAACGGCGAGCGCCAGCAGAGCGGCAAGACCAGCGACATGCTGTTCGACATGCCGGCGTTGATCGAAGAGATGACCCGGACCTTCACTCTCGAGCCGGGCGACGTGATCCTGACCGGCACGCCTTCCGGCGTGGGCCAGCTGCCGCGCGATGCCGTTCTCGGGCTATCCCTGTCGCTGGGCCTGGATGTCGGCACGCGTACGCGATAAAACCCGCTACGGGCTACGGGCTACGGGCTACGGGCTACGGGCTACGGGCTACGGGCTACGGGCTACGGGCTACG
>NZNW01000068.1 GCA_002695065.1 Salinicola sp.
GGTTCGGAACGCCACCGGCCCCGCTCGTCGCGACGAGCGGGGCCGGTGGCGTTCCGGCTCATGTCATGGCGGACGAGGATGCCGGCTCGCGCTCGCCGGGTGCGCGCGATGTCGGCCGGCCGGGGGCGACGATCGCCATGAAGCGGGCGAGTGTGGCGTCGCTGGCCGGACGCGTGACCCGGGAGACGGCGACGAACAGCGGCAGATTGACGATCAAGCCCCAGGCGCCGGCGTGAACGCCGAGCGGGTTGGGCCACACCACCGTGAACAGGACGGTCACGATGAAGCCGGAGACCAGCCCGCAAAGCACGCCTGCCCGCGTCGCCCGTGGCCATACGAACAAACCGATGAAGGCCGGCAGCATCTGGGCGGCGAAGCCGAGCCCGACCAGCAGGATCATGATCAGGTTGCCGGGATTGAGCATCGCCACCGGGCCGACGATCAGCAGCATGATCGGGAAGATCAGATAGCGCGCGAGCTGGCCGGTGCGCCGCTCCGAGAGCTTGAACAGCGGACGGATCACGTCCCGGGTCCAGGTCAGTGCGGTGCCGTGGATGTAGGGTTCGCTGGAGGACATCGCGGCGGCCAGGGTGCCGGCGCCGAGCAGGCCGACCAGTACCGGCGGCATCTGCTGGAATGCCAGCTGCAGGGCGACGGTGTCGGCACGCTCCAGGTGGGGCAGGCTGAAGATGCCGATGAAACCGACCACCACCATCGGCAGGATGACGAAGTAGTAGGTCGGCAGCCAGCTGGCGCTGCGGCGGATGCTCTGGGCCGAGTCGGCGCTCATCCACTGCAGCCAGACCGGCTGCTGGAACGAGAACATCGAGACGATGATCGACGAGGTCCAGAAGGCGAAACTCATGTCGCCGAGGCCACCCGGCAGCGTCAGGAAGTCGACGTGGGTGTCGCGCAGGCGCTCGAAGACCCCGCCGAACCACCAGTCGCCGGTCATCCGGTGGGCTGCCCAGAGCCCGATCGTCCAGGCCACGACCAGCATCAGGCCGCCCTGAAACGCGTTGGTCACGCCGATGGCGCGCTGGCCGCTGATGAACAGATAGATCGCGATGGTGCCAAGCACCAGCCAGATATTGAGCGCGAAGGGCAGCAGGCCGCCGCTCATCACCTCGAGGATGTAGGCCGCGCCGATGGTCTGGAGGACGGCATACGCCATGGCGCCGATCGACATCACCAGTGACGTCAGCGCGCCGAGCAGCGGGCTCTCGAAGCGATCCGCCACCGCCTGGGCCTGGGTGACGTGGCCGAGCCTGGCGCCGAACGCCCACACCCTGGGCCCGCAGTACCAGGCGACCAGCGCCAGGTAGCTCAGGTAGATGACGACGTAGAACACCGGCACGCCCTTGCTCCAGGCCCAGCCCGGCGCGCCCATGAAGGTGTAGGCGCTGATGCTGCCGGCGCCCATCAACAGATACATCACCAGAGGCCCCATGCTGCGTCCGGCAACGCCCCACTGCTCGAGACTGTCCATGCGATGACTGCCGCGGGCGCGGATCCCCAGCCACAGCGCGATGGCCACGTAGACCAGGGTCATCAGCAGCGGAATCGGATCACTCATCGACACACTCTCCCGATCCCGACGGCGGTGTCGGCGGATGCGCCTGGGTGATCGAGGCTGGCAGGGGCAGCAGCCGGTTGGCCAGCAGCATCACCGCGGTCGACGCCAGGATGATCAGGCAGGACCAGGCCGCCAGCGACGGCAGGCCCAGTATCAGCACGGCGTGGTTGGCCAGCAGGATGGCCGGCCACAGTCCGGCTAGGATGACCAGCAGGAAGAGGGCCAGCACGGCCTTCCCTCTCGTGGTGGCAGGGCGGATCAAGCGGTGGTTCATGACATCACTCCAGCATCTTGTTGTCGTCGAGGATACCGTGCCGGGGACCCCGGTTCAGCTTCGTGGCGGTGTCGGCCAGGTGCGAATCGGTCCACGCCACTGCTCGAAGCGATGGGCGAGCTGCAGAACCCGCCGATCCTCGAAACGTGGTGCGACCAACTGAATGCCGAGCGGCAGGCCGTCGCGACCGAAACCGCCGTTGATGGACAGTGCCGGCTGCTCGCCCATGTTCCACGGTAGCGTGAAGCCCAGGTGCTCGAACGGACGATCCGGATCGTTGGAGGGGTGGCCGTACTCGGCGGGGAAGGTGTAGACCGGCGTCGTCGGGGAGAGGATGGCGTCGACGTCGTCGAACGCGGCCTCGGTGGCGCGGCGCAGGGCAAAGGTCTGCTCGAAGCCGTGGACGACATCGACCGCACTCAACTCGGCGCCGCGCGCCGCCCACTGGGTGATCATGGGAAACACGCGGGCGCGATCCGCCTCGTTCAGCGTGGCCAGCGTCTTCCACTGCCTCGCCCGCCAGAAGTTGTCGAGACCGTCGAGCATCTCGCGGGTCATCACCGGTGCCATCGGCACCAGCGTGGCGCCGGCGCGTTCGAACCCCGCCGCGGCGGCTTCCACCGCGGCCAGAAGCTGGGGATCGACGGCCATGCCGCAGCCGGCATCGAGCATGACGCCGAGTCTGAGCCCCGACAGCTCGAGCGAGAGCGCCATCCAGTCGATCCGGGAGGGTGGCAGGCGGGTCGGATCGCGGCGATCGGTGCGGGCCAGCGTGCGCATCATCAGCGCGGCGTCCTCGACCGTGCGGGTCATCGGCCCGGCACAACGCCCGGTGTAGCAGGGATCGATGGGAATGCGCCCCAGCGTGGGCTTGAAGCCGACCAGCCCGCACCACGCGGCCGGGAGGCGCACCGAGCCGCCGATGTCGGTGCCGACATGCAGCGGCCCCAGGCCGGCGGCTGCCGCCGCGCCGGCGCCGGAGCTGGAGCCGCCGGGGTTGGCGTCGAGCTTCCACGGGTTGCGGGTCAGGCCGTGGAAAGTCGAGACGCCAGAGGACATCATGCCGAAATCGGGGCAGGTGGTCTTGGCGAAGATAAGGGCGCGATCCTCCCTCAGCCGTGCCGATGGCGGTGCATCCTCGCGAGCCGGCGTCAGTTCGGTGACCGCGGTGCCTTGCGGGATCGGCACGCCGCGGGTGGCGATCAACTCCTTGATCGTGACCGGAATGCCGTCGAGTGGTCCCAGCGGGGCGCCATTGTGCCAGCGCCGGGTGGCTTCGGCGGCCGCTGTCGTCAGCGTCGCCTCGTCGTAGGCGTAGAGTGCGTTGATGTGAGGTTCCCAGGCATGGATGTGCGGGATGAGTTCGGCGACGTAGTCGGCGGGCGAGCAGCGACCGTCGCGAAAGCCGGCCAGCAGCGCGGTCGCGGATGCATCGAGAAGGTTCATGGCGAGAGGGCCTCGTCAGGATTGTCGTTGGCGTTGGTCTTCAGCATGCAGCGTATTGGCGAATCATCGCTACTGCGAATCGGCGATCGCAGTGGTCTTTGCATGTTTGGTCTATTTATCTTTTCATGGCCGGTTGTCTGGAATTATTTTTTGCCAATATCTTTCTTTTAGTGTTTTGGCGTGTTTTTTGTCGCCCTATCCCGTCTTTATTGCTGTTGTGCTGTAATTCTCTCGATCCTTCAATGACAACCAACGATCGAGGCAACGACCATGCATATTGGCCTCCCCAAGGAAATCAAGAACCATGAATATCGCGTCGCCCTGACACCGGGCGGCGTGCGTGAACTGGTGGCGCGAGGCCACCGGGTTTCGGTACAGGCGGAGGCGGGGATCGGAGCCGGCTATCCGGACGAGGCCTACCGGGAGGCCGGCGCCGACCTCGTGGCCGACGTCGATGCGCTATGGGCGAGCGCGGAGCTGATCCTCAAGGTCAAGGAGCCGCAGGCGGAAGAGGTCGCCCGGCTGCGCCCGGCGCAGACGCTGTTCACCTACCTGCACCTGGCCGCCGAGGAGCGGCTGACTCGCGGCCTGATCGACAGCGGTGCCACCTGCATCGCCTACGAGACCATCACCGATGACCTGGGCGGCTTGCCGCTGCTGGCGCCGATGAGTCGCGTCGCCGGCCGCATGGCGGTACAGGCCGGAGCACACAGCCTGGAGAAGGCCCAGGGCGGTGCCGGCATTCTGCTGCCGGGGGTGCCTGGCGTGGCGCCGGCCAAGGTTACGGTGATCGGCGGCGGCGTGGTCGGCGAGAATGCCGCGCGCATGGCGCTGGGGCTGGGCGCCGAAGTGACCATCCTGGACAAGTCCCTGCCCCGGCTGGAAGTGCTCGACCATCGTTACCAGGGCCGGATTCGCACGGTCTATTCGACCACCGAGACGCTGGAAGTCGCCGTGCGCGAGTCCGACATGATCATTGGCGCCGTGCTGGTGCCCGGCGCGGCCGCGCCCAAGCTGGTCACCCGTGGGATGCTGGGCGAGATGAGACCGGGCAGCGTGCTGGTGGACGTGGCGATCGACCAGGGCGGCTGCTTCGAGACCAGCAAGCCGACCACCCACGCCGATCCCAGCTACGTGGTCGACGGGATCGTCCACTACTGCGTTGCCAACATGCCCGGCGCGGTGGCGCGCACCTCGACCCAGGCGCTGACCAACGCCACGCTGCCGTTCGTGATCGCGCTGGCCGACAAGGGCTGGCAGCGGGCGCTGGCCGATGACGCGCATTTCTGCGCCGGCCTCAACGTTCATGCCGGTCAGGTGACCTACGCCGCCATCGGTGAAGCGTTCGGGCTGGACGTGGCTGCAACCGAGCAGATTCTCGAGGGCTGAGGTCGAGCCCCCCCGAGGCGGGGGCCAGCAGGCGAGATCGACCGATCAGCGGCGCCGACACTGTCGGCGCCGCCTTCGGTTCCAGGCTGTGGTCATGCGGCCTTGCATGCAATGCAGCGGTTCAGAATCTCGCTATGTGAGACGAACTCGACAACACGTCTCGGTATGCTCGACAGAGATCCCGGTTTCGAGTCGTCGACGTGCCATCAACTCCGCGTGAATCCTCCCAGACACCTTCCACCCTGCGCCATGTGATGGCACTGCTGCGGACGACCGCGGCTTGCGGTGCCCGCGGCGCGGGCATCGACGATTATCTCGATGCCACCGAGCTGAGCCGCCCCACCATCTACCGACTGCTCAAGGGGCTGCGCGAGGAGGGGGTCCTGCGTCCCTCTCCACTGCGTCATCGCTATCTGCTGGGCTACGAGCTGCTGGTACTCGGCGCCGAAGCGGGCAACGGCGGCAGCCTTCGCGACCTGGCTCGCCCCAGATTGCTCGAGCTGGCGCAGCGGCTTGGCGACAGCTTTTACCTGTTTGCCCACGACGGCCGCCACGCGGTCTGCCTCGAAGTCCAGAACGGCGCCTATCCGGTGGGCAGTTTCGTGGCCTCGATCGGCGGTCGCGTGCCGCTGGGAGTGGGGCAGGCTTCGATCGCGCTGCTGGCCTCGCTCGAGAGCCGGGAGCGTGAATGGATCCTCGCGGCCAACCGCGAGCTGCTGCAAGAGCGCTACGAGATCAGCGTCGACGCCGTCGAGCGGGAGATCGCGCGTTTCCATCAGGAGGGCCACGCCCGCGGCGTCGAGGGTTCGAGCCTGCCTGAATTCACGGGCCTGGCGATTCCCGTTCTTGACCACAGCGGACGCTGTCTCGGCGCCTTCAGTTGCTCGATGCTCAAGTCGCGGATGACGCCGGCTCATCGCCAGGAGGTACTGACGATGATGGCGGAGCAGGCCGAGAGCCTGGTGTCGCAAGCCCACGGCTTACTGCAGGCGGAGTGACGATCATGTCGAGAGCGGTTCAACCGTCCCATCTTCGCCCCTGCGGCTGGCAGGCGCTGCTGCCCGCCCCGACCTCGCGACTCGAGCTCCAGGGGGATCAGGTCGCGGATCTGGCGATCGTGGGCGCGGGCTACACCGGCGTCGCCGTGGCACGGACCTATCATCGTCTGGCGCCGGACCGTCGCATCGTGATGATCGATGCCGAGGCGGCCGGGGAGGGCAGTCCGGGACGCAACTCCGGATTCATGCTGGAGATCGCGTTGGCCAACGATGCCTCCGCGGATCAACTGGCGCGAATGTCGACACTCAATGCGCTGAGCCGTGGGGCGATGGCAACGCTCAAGGCGCAGGTCGACGAGCACGCCATCGATTGCCAGCTCCAGCGCACCGGTACCTATCGGGCCGCCCGGGGCGACGAGGGGCGACGTGCGCTGGCCCGGTATCGGGGTTTTCTGGAGGCCGCGGGGCTGTCCCATCGGCGCCTCGAGCGCGAGCAGCTCGAGGCCGCGCTGGGCACCCGCTACTACGCCGAAGGAATCTACTCGCCCGACTGCTATCTCGTTCAGCCGGCGGCGCTGATCCGCGGATTGGTCGATGCGCTGCCGGAGGCGGTGGCGTGTCACGAATGGAGCCCGGCACTGGCCGTGCAACGGGACAACCGGGCTTGGCGGGTCAGCACCCCGAAGGGGTCGCTGCGGGCCCGGCAGGTGGTACTCGCCAACAACGCCTTTGCACGTCCTCTGGGCGCCGATGCCTCACGCCTTACCGCCATCTACACCTACGCCGCGCTGACTGCGCCGCTCTCGCCGGGGCTGACGGCCGCCATCGGAGCCGGGCCCTGGGGGCTGCTGCCAAGCCACCGGCTGGGTTGCACGTTACGCACCACGGCGGATGGCCGCTTGATGATCCGCGCCCAGTACAGCTACGAGCGGGAAAGGGACAACGCAGCCGTCGCCGCCGGACTCAAGTCGAGCCTGGTCGCACGCTATCCGGAACTGGCGGGCATTGAATTCGAGCGGGTCTGGGGCGGCACCACCGGCCTGACCTACAACGGTGCCCCGCTGTGGGGGGAAGTGGCGGAGAACCTGTTCGTGTCGGCGGGATGCAACGGCGGCGGCATAGTCAAGGGCACCTTGCTGGGCGAGGCCCTGGCGAAGCTCGCGCTGAAACAGCCGGGAGTCGATATTCCCGGCCTCTTCGGCACGCCGAGCTGGATGCCGCCCGATCCCGTTCGTAGGCTGGCCTTCGACGCCATTCGCGCCCACGAACAGCGCAAGGGGCGTGACGAGGCCTGAGCACACCTGGCCGCTTTCGACTGAAAATCCACCGCTACCGAAGCGTCATCGAGACCCACAACGCACAACAATCAAGGAGTCATCATGGACCCTCAGGTGCACTACGGCATGCTGTCACTGTTGCCGGCTTGTCTTGCCATCGTCTTGGCGTTCGCGACGCGTAACACGATCTTCTCCCTCGCCGTGGCCTGCGTCGTCGGCGTCACGGTCATGGGGCGGGGGCTGTTCGGCTTCCCCAATCTGCTCAAGACGTCGTTGGGGACCACGGATTTCTCCTGGATTCTGCTGCTGGAGCTGTTCATCGGCACGGTCATCGCCTTTTTCCAGCGTACCGGGGCGATCCGCAACTTCACCGCCTGGGTCGAGGCGCGCGCGCTGTCGCGGGTGCGGGTCCAACTGGTCGGCTGGTTCATGGGCATGTTCGTGTTCTTCAGCGACTACTTCAGCCCGCTGTTCGTCGGTTCCACCCTGCGCGGGCTGACGGACCGCTACCGGGTCTCGCGCGAGAAACTGGCCTATATCGCCGATTCCACTTCGGCACCGGTCAGCGTGCTGGTGCCGATTACGGGGTGGGCGGTATTCATCTCGGGGCTCTTGATCGGCATGGGGCCCATCGAGACCGCAGGCGATGCCATGCAGGCCTTCGTCTACGCCGTACCCTTCAATCTCTATGCCTGGATGTCGGTGTTGATGGTCGGGTTGGTGATCGTCGGGATCGTGCCGCTTTTCGGCCCGCTGAAGCGTGCCGAGGCCCGCGCCCAGAACGAGGGCAAGGTGTTTCGCGACGGCGCCGATCCGCTGCTCGGCGAGGAGCTCACCGACCTGCAGCCGTTCGAGGGCGTGCGCACCAACCTGTTTCTCAACTTCGTGCTGCCGGTGCTGATCGTGATCGGCGTTGCGGTGGGAACCTTCGCGTTCATGGGCTCGGCCAAGACGATGGAGGCGTTCCTCGCCGCGGCGGTGGTGCTGGGGGTGATCATGCGGCTGCAGGGCATTCCCCTCAACGACATCATGAAGACGGCCACGGCAGGGATGAAGGGAGTGATGCCGGCAATCCTGATCCTGGCGCTGGCCTATTCGCTGAATCAGCTTTCGAAGGAGATGGGGACGGCCGCCTTCATCGTCGAGATCAGCCGCGACTGGCTCTCGCCGACGCTGCTGCCCGCGATCACCTTCCTGCTGGCGGCGATCATCGCCTTTGCGACCGGCTCTTCCTGGGGAACCTTCGCGATCATGATGCCGATTTCGGTACCGGTCGCCTTCGTGTTCACCGGTGATATGCTGACGCCGCTGGTCTATGCCACCATCGCCGCGGTGGCTGGCGGCGGGGTGTTCGGCGACCACTGCTCGCCGCTGTCGGATACCACGGTGCTCGCCTCGACCGGCTCCGCCTGCGACCACATGGATCACGTGCGCACCCAGATTCCCTATGCCCTGGCGGTGGCGGCGCTGTCGCTGCTGGCTTACCTGCTGATCGGCATCGGTCTGTAGAGGTTCCCGCGGGTGTTCGCTCTGGGGAAGGTGGCAGGGTAAACTGCCCGCACTGCCACTTTCCCCAAGCGATTCGAAGAGTTCATGAGCAAGCGACGCGTTCTTACCGGTATCACCACCACGGGTACGCCGCATCTGGGCAATTATGTCGGCGCGATCAAGCCGGCCATCGCCGAGAGCCAGAATCCCGACGTCCAGTCCTACTACTTTCTGGCCGACCTGCATGCGCTGATCAAGGCGCAGGACCCCCGGCGTGTGCAGCAGTCGCGCCTCGAGATCGCCGCCACCTGGCTGGCGCTGGGCCTGGATACCGACAACGCCATCTTCTATCGCCAGTCCGATATCCACGAGATTCCCGAGCTGACCTGGCTGCTCTCCTGCGTCTGCGCCAAGGGGTTGATGAACCGGGCCCACGCCTACAAGGCGGCGGTGGCGGACAACGACACCGATGGCCAGAGCGATCCCGATCGCGGCATCACCATGGGGCTGTTCGGTTACCCGGTGCTGATGGCGGCCGATATCCTGATGTTCAACGCCCACAAGGTGCCGGTGGGCCGCGACCAGATCCAGCATATCGAGATGGCCCGCGACATGGCGGGGCGGGTCAACCATATCTACAAGGGCGACTACTTCACGCTGCCCGAGGCGATCGTCGACGAGAAGGTCGAGGTGCTGCGGGGCCTCGACGGCCGCAAGATGTCGAAGAGCTACGACAACACCATTCCGCTGTTCGTCTCCGAGAAGAAACTGCAGAAGCTGGTGCGCAAGATCAAGACCAATTCGCTGGAGCCCGGCGAACCCAAGGACCCGGATACCTGCACCCTGTTCCAGATCTACAGCGCCTTCGCCACGGCGGAGGAGAGCGCCGACATGCGTCGCCGCTACGCCGAGGGGATCGGCTGGGGCGACGCCAAGAACGAGGTGTTTGAGTACCTCAACGCGCATCTGCGCGAACCCCGCGAGCGCTATGAAGCGCTGATGAACGATCCCGGGCATATCGAGCAGGTGTTGTTGAAAGGTGCCGAGCGGGCACGGGCAGAAGCGAATGCCCTGATGGAAAAGCTGCGCATCGCCGTGGGGCTGGGCAGGTTCCAGTAGACTCGGCTACGGGCTACGGGCTACGAAGAACGACAGTGACGTCTGTTGCTGGCGTTCTTCTGCGTGACAGACACACTGACTTTCGCGGCTCGCGGCTTCTCGATGTTCATCGATAACCAGAATGTCTATCGAAAGATCGTATTGTCGTTTTCGAATTCCTGAGTAAAAGACTAAAGTACCGGCCATTCGATTTTAGTCTAAGAAAGGGGTTGTTTTATGACGACTTTGACGAAAACGGCGCCTCCCGGCATCGGCCGGCTTTCGCCCAAGGCGTGGATTGCCGCGCTGCTGCTCGTTCTCGGCGCGCTGGCCGTCGGCCTCGCCTTCGGTGGCAATCAGGGCTGGCTGATGCTGGTCGGCGGCGGTCTGGGCATCGTGCTCTATCACGCCTCCTTCGGTTTCACCTCCGCGTGGCGAGTGTTCATCACCGAGCGCCGCGGCCGCGGGCTGCGCGCACAGATGGTGATGCTGGCGCTGGCGGTGGTGCTGTTCTTCCCGGCGCTGGGAGCGGGAACGCTGTTCGGCCATCCGGTCGAGGGGTTCGTCTCGCCCATCGGTATCTCCGTCATCGTCGGCGCCTTCCTGTTCGGCATCGGCATGCAACTGGGCGGTGGCTGTGCGTCCGGCACGCTGTTCACCGTGGGTGGCGGCAACGCCCGCATGGTCATCACGCTGCTCTTCTTCATCGTCGGCTCGGTGATCGGCACCGCCCACTTCGCCTGGTGGCAGAGCCTGCCGGCGTTCCAGCCCACCTCGATGATCGATCTGTTCGGTACGGGGGGCGGGATCGCTGCCAGTCTGGTGCTGTTTACCGGCATTGCCGCCTTGACCGTCGTCATGGAGAGGCGCCGTCACGGCCAACTGGAGCAGACGTCAGCGGTCTCGCCGGGGCCGGGCCGCTGGTTGACCGGGCCGTGGCCGATCCTTGCCGGGGCGGTCGGCCTGGCGCTGCTCAACTTCCTGACGCTGTCATTGGCCGGCCGCCCCTGGGGCATCACCTCGGCCTTCGCGCTGTGGGGCGCCAAGGCGTTTCAGGCCGTCGGCGGCGACGTAACGGCCTGGGGCTATTGGCAGAATCCCGGGCGCGCCGCCTCTCTCGACAGCAGCGTCTTCAGCGATATCACCACGGTGATGAACATCGGCGTCATCCTGGGCGCCGGCCTGGCGGCATCGCTGGCAGGGCGTTTCGCGCCCAGCTTGCGGATCCCGCTGCGTTCCGTGGCGGCGGCCGTGATTGGCGGGCTGCTGCTGGGCTACGGCGCGCGGCTGGCGTTCGGTTGCAACATCGGCGCCTATTTCAGCGGTATTGCGTCCGGCAGCCTGCACGGCTGGCTGTGGCTGGTCGCCGCGTTTGCCGGCAACATGTTCGGCGTCAAGCTGCGCCCGCTGTTCTTCCCGGGGCCGGCAAAACCGGTCGCGGCGAGTTGCTGAACGGCCTGGCGGCGACCGGCAAGGCCCCGCCACGGCAGGGTTTTTCAGGGGCCGTCACGTCTTTGGCAAGGGTTTCCACGGCGGACATGCCATCGGCGGCGGCAGATGGCATACTGGTCGGCCCCCGGGCGGCTTCGGCTCTTCCGGGGCGTCCGTCCGGTTGCGTGGCAGCCGCACGGTCGATAACGACAATGCGCCATCGGGCCTGCACCAACGACCGGTGAGATCGCCCGTCCGACAGGCGCGTTTCATTCGTTGGTTACCGCGAGAGTCGATTCATGTCCGATCACGCCAAGCGCCCGCTCTACATCCCCTACGCCGGACCGTCGCTGCTGGAAACGCCGCTGCTCAACAAGGGTAGCGCCTTTACCCGCGAAGAACGGGTCGAGTTCAATCTGGTGGGTCTGCTGCCGCAGAACGTCGAGAGCATCGAAGAGCAGCTCGAACGGGCCTACCACCAGTACACGCTGTGCCAGAACAACCTCGACAAGCATATCTACCTGCGGGCGATTCAGGACGACAACGAGACGTTGTTCTTCCGCCTGCTGGAAGAGCATCTCGAGGAGATGCTGCCGATCATCTACACCCCGACGGTGGGCGAGGCGTGCGAAGAGTTCTCCAATATCTACCGCAATCACCGTGGCCTGTTCATCTCCTATCCCGATCGCCATCGGATGGACGACATCCTGCGCAGCGCCACCAAGGACAAGGTGCGGGTGATCGTGGTCACCGATGGTGAACGCATTCTCGGCCTGGGCGATCAGGGCATCGGCGGCATGGGTATCCCGATCGGCAAGCTCTCGCTCTACACCGCCTGTGGCGGCATCAGCCCGGCCTACACGCTGCCGATCACGCTGGATGTCGGCACCAACAACCAGAAGCTGCTCGACGACCCGATGTACATGGGCTGGCGCCACAAGCGCGTGTCGCCGGACGAGTATGCCGAGTTCATCACCCTGTTCATGGAGTCGCTGAAGGCTCGCTGGCCCAACGTGCTGCTGCAGTTCGAGGATTTCGCCCTGACCAACGCCATGCCGCTGCTGGAGCGTTATCGGGACGAGCTTTGCTGTTTCAACGACGACATCCAGGGGACCGCCTCGGTCTGCGTGGCGACGTTGCTGGCCTCGTGCAAGGCCAAGAATGCCAAGCTCAGCGAGCAGACGATCACCTTCGCGGGGGCCGGGTCGGCCGGCTGCGGCATCGCCGAGCAGATCGTGATTGCGATGACTCTCGAGGGGCTATCGGAAGCCGATGCCAGAAAACGCATCTTCATGGTCGACAAGGATGGCCTGCTGACCACCGACATGGACGGGCTGCACAGCTTCCAGCAGCGGCTCGCCCACGATCCCGCCGAGTTGGGCTTCGACAGCGATACCCGCCTGTTGCTCGACGTGGTGCGCAACGCCAAGCCGACCATCCTGATCGGCGTCTCCGGCCAGCGCGGCCTGTTCACCGAAGAGGTGATCAAGACGCTCAACGCCAACTGCGAGAACCCGCTGATCATGCCGCTCTCCAACCCCACCTCCAAGGTCGAGGCGGTGCCACAGGACGTACTGGCGTGGACCGACGGCCAGGCGATGGTGGCGACGGGGAGTCCGTTCCCGCCGGTGGAGATCAACGGTCGCACGATCCCCATCGCCCAGTGCAACAACTCCTACATCTTCCCGGGTATTGGCCTCGGCGTGATTGCCGCCAATGCGACGCGTGTCACCGACAACATGTTGATGGCGGCCTCCAACGCGCTCGCCGACAGCGCCCCGATCGTCAAGACCGGTGAAGGCGCGCTGCTGCCGGCGCTGGGCGACATCCGCGAGATCAGCCAGCTGATCGCTTTCGCCGTCGGCAAGCAGGCCCAGAAGGATGGCGTTGCGCTCTCCTCCAGCGACGAGGTGCTGTGGGATGCGATTCACGGCCACTTCTGGTACCCGCGCTACCGGCAGTATCGTCGGCGTTCGATCTGATGTCGTGAGCTACGAGCTACGAGCTACGAGCTACGAGCTACGAGCTACGAGCTACGAGCTACGAGCTACGAGCTACGAGCTAC
>NZNW01000069.1 GCA_002695065.1 Salinicola sp.
GCACCCACGGGATCGACTCGGTGGGCGCCGTACCGGTCCGCGGGGCCGGTCGCAGGATATTCTGGGTCGTGCTCATGACTCGTTCCTCAGTCGCGTCCGGTGCGTTGGCGTGTCCACTGCTGCAGCCCGTTGATGATCAGCAGCATGACGAAGGCAACCACCAGCGAGGCGAGGGCGATGACGGTGGCCCCCGGATAGTTGTATTGCTCCAGCTTGGTCACGATCAGCAGCGGCACGATTTCCGACTTCATCGGCATGTTGCCGGCGATGAAGATGACCGAACCGTACTCGCCCAAGCCGCGGGCGAACGCCAGCGAAAATCCGGTGAGCAACGCTGGCACCAGCGGCGGCAGCAGCACACGACGAAACGTTTGCCAGCGCGAGGCGCCGAGACTGGTCGAGGCCTCTTCCTGCTGGCGATCGAGATCCTGCAGCACCGGTTCCACGGTTCTGACCACGAAGGGCAGGCCGATGAAGATCAGCGCGATGGTGATTCCCAGCGGTGTGAAGGCCACGCGGATGCCGAGCTCGGCGAAGAACTGGCCCAGCCAGCCATTGGGCGAGTAGAGGGTTGTCAGCACGATACCGGCGACGGCCGTCGGCAGCGCGAACGGCAAATCGATCAGCGAATCCCATGCACGCTTCAGCGGTAGCGGGTATCGGACCAGCACCCAGGCGACGATCAGCCCGAGGAAGAGGTTGAGAAAGGCCGCGGCGAACGCGGTGGAGAAGCTGACCCGGAACGCCGCGAGGACGCGGCGATCCGCCAGCGTGTGCCAGAGTTCGCCGAGACTGAGCTCGGCGGACTTGGTAACCAGAGCCAGCAGCGGGATCAGTACCAGCAGCGAGACGGTGAAGACGGTGACGCCCAGACTCAGTCCGAAGCCGGGGAGCAGTGATCGGCGTTGGCTCATTGCGATCGTGATGTCCTGTCGTCGAAAGGGAATCTTCAGGGTTGATAGATCTGGTCGAACACGCCGCCATCGTCGAAGTAGGTCTTCTGGGCATCGCGCCAACCACCGAAGACTTCATTGACAGTGTGCAGTTCCAGATCGGGGAAGCGTGCCAGATCTTCTTTCGCGGCGTATTCAGGATTGACCGGCCGGTAGTAATTGGCCGCTGCCAGGGCCTGGGCCTCGGGCGAGTAGAGATGCTCGAGATAAGCGTGGGCAGCTTTCTCGGCGGCCTCGCCCTTGTTCTTGACGTTGCCCTCGACCACGGCGACCGGCGGCTCGGCGAGGATGCTGACCGACGGCACGACGATATCGAACTGATCCTTGCCGAGTTCCTGCGTGGCGAGAAACGCTTCGTTTTCCCACGCCAGCAGCACGTCGCCCAGGCCGCGCTGCACGAAGGTGTTGGTGGCGCCGCGAGCGCCGGAGTCGAGCACCGGCACGTGGCGGTAGAGATTGCCCACATATTCCTCGGCGGCGACCTTGGCGGCCTTCACCTCATCGGCATACTGCGGGTTGTCCAGCTTGCCGAGATCGCCTAGCTCACGCTTGAGGACGTAGATCCAGGCGGCTAGGAAATTCCAGCGCGCGCCACCCGATGTCTTCGGGTTCGGGGTGATCACCTCGACGCCATCGCGGGTGAGATCATCCCAATCCTGGATGCCCTTGGGGTTGCCCTTGCGTACCAGGAACACGATGGTCGAGGTGTAGGGGGCGCTGTGATGCGGGAAGGCGCTCTGCCAGTCCTCGGCGACCTTGCCGGTGCGATCGGCGATGGCGTCGATATCGTAACCGAGCGCCAGCGTCACCACGTCCGCCGGCAGGCCGTCGATTACCGAGCGTGCCTGCTTGCCCGAGCCGCCGTGACTCTGCTCGATGGTGACATCATCGCCGGTCTGCTGCTTGTACCACTGGCTGAATAGCGGGTTGTAATCCTGATACAACTCGCGGGTCGGATCGTAGGAGGCATTCAACAGCTGAATGCTTTCCGCGTGAGCGGAGAGGGCGGAGAAGGCGGAGAGGCCGAGGGCGCCCGCGAGGGTAAAGGTCTTGAGTGTTTTCATGTGATCCCCTGATGTCGGTCGTTTTACCCGAGCCCGTGCGCCGAGCCGGTGACAGTCACTCTATCGATCGTGCTTTAGTTACAAAAAGTAATAAAAATTTGATGCTTATCGTTTTACAAGATTAGGGGTCATCGTGCGCCCAGCGCCTGCTGAATCGTCGATTCATCCAATGCATCGCTGCACAGGTGCAGAAACTCGTAGGCGAAGGCGTGCAGGAAGTGGCCACGGCGCAGCGCGAGGTAAGTGGTGTTGCGTGGAAACAGCGCCTGGCCAGAGAGCAGGGCCAGGCCGCGATCGCGCTCGGCATCGTAGGCCAGCGAAGCGATGACCCCGATGCCCAGGCCGAGCTCGACGTAGGTCTTGATCACGTCCGCATCCAGCGCCGTGAGCACCACATTGGGTACCAGCCCCGCCGCCTGGAACGCCTGATCGATACGAGTTCGCCCGGTGAAACCCTCGTGGTAGGTGACGATGGGATAATCGGCGATATCCTCAAGCCGCAGATCGTTCACCCGTGACAGCGGATGGCCTTCGGGAACGACGACGCTGTGATGCCAGTGGTGGAAGGGAAAGCGCACGAACGACGACCCTTCGTCGTTGACGGCTTCGGTGGCGATGCCGATATCCACGCTCCCGCTCTTGAGCAGCGAGACGATTTCCGATGGGCTGCACTGGTGGAGTTCCAGGTTCACCTTGGGAAAGCGCTCCTTGAACTGGGCGACTATCGGCGGCAGAGAGTAGCGGGCCTGGGTGTGAGTGGTAGCGATGGCGAGCCTTCCCTGGTCCTGGTTGGCCAACTGCTGCGCCGAGCGTTTCAGGTTCTCGGCGTCGAGCAGAATGCGCTCGATCGTCTCCAGCAGGGTGCCCCCGGCGGTGGTCAAGCCGAGAATGCGTTTACCACGCCGTTCGAAAAGCTCGACGCCGAGCTCCTCCTCGAGATCGCGAATATGCTTGCTCGCCCCGGACTGGGAGGTGAAGAGTGCGTTAGAGGCTTCGGTCAGGTTGAAGCGCTGGCGCACGGTTTCGCGCACGATGCGTAGCTGCTGAAGGTTCATCACGGGCTCGGCTGGATTTGTATTTCAGGGAATATAAATTCCTGCGGCGAGCACGGAAAATAGCGATTTATAATATCTATATCGAATTAAAAGTAATTCAATTAGGCATTTATGTTATATGTCGTGGCGTGGTGGGGCGCCACGTCCCGCCTGGCAGGCGATGCCAATCGTCTCTGAAGAGTGCGGCATCGGCCGGGAGCTGTCTCGTGTCTGGCGTGTCTCTAGCAGTATCTGGTGTGTGTCGACAAGCCGGTCAACGCCGTTTCAGGCGGTTCACGGTGCGATCGCTGACAAGCTGGATGACCCCTACCATGGCGATGAGCACAATGATGACGGCTGCCATGACCGTCGTGTCGTAGCGCTGGTAGCCGTAGCGGATGGCCAAGTCGCCGAGACCGCCTGCGCCGATGGCGCCGGCCATCGCTGAGGCGCCGATCAGCGCGATAAGGGTGATCGCGAAGCCGCCGATGATGCCTGGCATCGCTTCCGGCAGCAGGACGTCGAAGACGATATGGCGCTTGCGACAGCCCATGGCCTGGGCGGCTTCGATGACACCGGTGCCCACCTCGCGCAGACTGACTTCGGCAATGCGCGCGAAGAAGGGCGTGGCGCTGATGGTCAGTGGTACGATCGCGGCCCACACGCCGATGGTCGTGCCCACCAGCAAGCGCGTCAGCGGGATCAGTGCCACCAGCAGAATGATGAACGGTGTGGCGCGCACCGCGTTGACCACCGACCCGAGCGTTCGATGCAGGCGCGGTGCCGCGAAAATCTGCCCCTTGCCCGTGGTCACCAGCACCACTGCCAGGGCAATGCCCGCCACCCACACGATAGCGGCGGAGATGCCCACCATCAGCAGGGTTTCCAGGGTGGCGTCCCAGAGTGCTTCAAACAGACGCGGCGACATGGCCAAGTACCTCGACGTCGGGATGGGTGGCGGTGACGCTCGGCAGCGTACCATCAGGGATGGCGATCAGCAGTTGGCCATGTGCGTGGCCCTGCAGTCGCTCGATCCGGCTCTGGATCAGTTTCGCCTCGGGGCCGAAGCGGTCGGCGAGGGCGGCCAGCGACAGAGGGTCGCCTTCGCTGCCATCCAGCGACCACTGCAACAGCGCCTGGCCGTCGCGGCCGATCGGGTGGGGCGACAATCGCTCGCGAATATCCTCGGCGAGCGCCAGTGTCAGCGGCGCGAGCAGAGCACGGGTCGCGGGGTGCTGTGGCCGGGCGAAGATCTGCCATACCGGGCCCGACTCCGCCAGTCGGCCGCCTTCCAGCACGGCGACGCGATTGCATACCTGCTGGATGACGGCCATCTCGTGGGTAATCAGCACTACCGTCACGCCTAGCTCGCGATTGATCGAGCGTATCAGGGCGAGAATCGATGCCGTCGTCTCGGGGTCTAGTGCTGAGGTGGCCTCGTCGCAGAGAAGTACGTCCGGTTCGAGCATGAGGGCCCGCGCAATACCCACCCGCTGTTTTTGCCCGCCGGAGAGATGGGCAGGATAGACCGCCGACTTGTCCGCGAGGCCGACGAGATCGAGCATTCTTGCGGTGCGTCGGTGAATCTCGTGCCTGTTCTTGATGCCCGCCGCCTTTAGCGGCAGCGCCAGATTGTCCGCCACGGTCGCCGAATTGAGCAGGTTGAAGTGCTGGAAGATCATGCCGATGCGCTGACGCGCGGCCAATAGTTGCCGGGGTGGCAGACGCTGTATGTCGATGCCGTCGAACAGTACTCGACCTTGGTCGATCGGCTCGAGCCGGTTGATCGCGCGCAGCAGCGTGGACTTGCCGGCGCCGCTGCGCCCGATGATGCCGAAGATATCGCCGCGTCGGATGTCGAGGTCGATCTCCGCGAGCGCCTCGACGCGGGTATGACGCGTGCAATAATGCTTGGAGACATTGTCGATCCGGATGAGGGAGCTCCCGGCATCCAGCGTCGGCGGTGCCGCCGCGTCGAGGCGATTGGTGGAGAAGGTCTCGGCGACCGTCATGGCGTGACCCCCGAAGCGACATTACCGCGATCCTCGATCCCGCCGGCGTCCAGCCAGGCCAGGCGATAGAGTGTGTCATCGCCGAAAGCCTGGTGCAGCGAGGCTCGAACTTCCGGCGCCCGCTGATAGAGGCGGATGAACTGGCGCACACGCGGGTTCTCGACGCTGTCTGGACGGACCACGAAACGCAGCGCGAAAGCGTGCGTGTCATCATGATGGAAGATGAGCGCGTCGGCCGGATTGGTGACGCCCGAGGCCTTGATGTAGTGGGGGTAGCTGATGACGGCGTCGGCGTCCTGATAGGCCCTGGCCAATTGCGGACCCGGCAGTTCGACGAAATCGAGCTGGCGCGGATTGTCGACGATGTCGTAAACGGTGGCGTGATAGCCGATATCCGCTGGCAGCGTGATCAATCCTGCCTGCTGTAGCAGCAGCAGCCCCCGGCCCTGATTGACCGGATCATCGGCGATGGCGATCGTGCTGCCCGGGGCGATGTCGTCGATGCGGTTTGCCGTCTTCGAGTAGAGCCCCATGAGACCCTCCACGCCGTACGCCAGCGGCACCAGATCGAAGCCCTGGGACTTCTCGGCGTTGTCGAGAAACGGCTCGTGTTGGAAATAGTTGATGTCGATGTCGCCGTTGGCCAGCGCGGTGTTGGGCAGCACCCAGTCGCTGAATTCGATGACCTCGACGTCCAGCCCCTCAGCCTTTGCCAGGTCTGCCGCCTCATGGACGGAGTCGACGATCAGACCGTTGGAAACGACGCCGACCTTCAAGGGGTCGGCATGGGCCTGGGTTGCCAGCAACACCGTCAGCGCCGCCAACGATGCGATCAGGTATCGAACTGGCGCGCGCCCTAAGCCGAGGCGATGACCGAAGAAAAGTTGCTGCATGGTGAAGTTGCCCCCGAGTCTTGATTTTCGGCGCTGACGCCGCCGATGGATATCGAACGCACAACGCTCGGCGCTCGAATGGCGTTTGATAGCGACGACGCTATCGAAAGACGTGAAGGGTGCAAAATGAATCGTGACGGATTGCTTTTCAGGGATTGAAAATCACCGGAAGGCGGCTCTTTTTCGATAAAGAAGCGGAATTTTTTTGCTAGAAGAACGGAAAAAGCAAAGCAGAAATGCTTGTTTGTCGAGTCGGCTTTTCAGCGCTTGAATGGGCTCGTTCTTCGACACCATCTCAAGCCACGGGATACTCGTCACGATGCGCCAGTGCCATTTTCATCTGTTACAACCCTCGACCTGGCTCGATAGATGGCGGGCCTATCTCCGGGCATCTCACGCTTCGCCGCGCAAAGCGAGCCATCGGCGTCCCGATGTCGACGAGTACGCTCTCGCCTGCATCGCGTCGGCGGGTATCTGCCCCTGGGTGCCGTTCATCGTCGTGAACTGGGACGAATTGGCGGCGTACGCCGATGACGATACCAGGGTCACGCCATGACGCGTCAGATGCACTTGTCGGCCTTTCTTCTGGCCGGCCCCGTCGTTCACAGCCATGCGGTGTGGCGCCATCCCGAAACGCATGGACACTATCTCGAACCCGAGTATTACGCGCGGGTCGCCGAGACCGTCGAGGCGGGACTGTTCGATTTCCTCTTCTTCGCCGACCGGCTGGCGGTGGGCGACCAGATGGGCGGATCCCGCGACACGGCGTTGCGTCACGGTGCGCAGGACGCGACGCGTCTGGACCCGCTGCCCGTGCTCTCATACCTCGTCGGGGAGACCCGGCGACTCGGCCTGGGGGCGACACGCTCGACCACCTACTACGAGCCGGCCCACGTGGCTCGCGCTTTCGCCACACTGGATCATCTCTCGCGGGGGCGGGCAGCCTGGAACATAGTGACCTCGATGAACGACAGCGAGCGGCGGCTGTTTCGCCATGAGCGTCACTTGGATCACGATCTTCGCTACGACCGCGCCGACGAGTTCGTCGACGTGGCTTGCCAGCTATGGGACTCCTGGGCGCCCGCGGCACTGAAGCTGGACCGTGAAGCGGGCGTGCTGGCCGATCCCGACGCAGTCCGGGCCGTCGACCATCAGGGCGAATGGTTTCGCGTCGAGGGGCCGCTGAACATTCCCCGCAGCCCTCAGGGTCGCCCGGTGTTGATCCAGGCCGGTTCCTCGGGCAGAGGGCGTCGGTTCGGGGCGCGCTGGGCGGAGGCGATCTTCACCATTCATGCCGATATCCCCGCCGCCCGGGCCTTTCGCCAGGATGTTCGTCGGCTGGTCGTCGAACAGGGGCGCGCGCCGGACACCTGCAAGGTGCTGACCGCGGTCATGCCGTTCATCGGCGGAAGCGAAGCGGAGGCCCGTGCCAAGCGAGATCATCACAATGCCCTGGCGCGCCCGGAACTCGGTCTGATCACGCTCGCCTCGCAGATCAATTTTGACCTTTCAGGATTCACGCTCGACACGCGTCTCGAGACGGTGGCGCGCGACCCACGAACGCCCGTGGCGGCGGCCGAGAAACTCCTTTACCAGGGGGCTCAAGTTACCCTGCGCGAACTGGGTGAGCGCTTCGCCAGCAGCGTGCGGGTACCGCAGCTCGTCGGCACCGGTGAGCAGATTGCGGAGACGCTGACGCAGTGGTTCGAGGCCGGCGCCTGCGACGGCTTCGTCATCTCGCCGGGCTATCTCCCCGGTTCCTTCGACGAGTTCGTCGAAAGCGTGGTACCGCATCTGCAGCGCCGCGGTGTCTTCCGCAGCGCCTACACGGGTAGCACCCTGCGGGAGCACCTGGGCCTGATCGAGCCAGCGCATCGCGAGCGTCGTTGAGTGCGGCGCGATCCGATCCATGACCCCATTCACGAGAAGGACAGGCAATACATGACACAGACCGATGTCGGTTGGGGCGCGCCGCCTTCCTCCCGCTACGGCAAGCTCGCACAGCGTTTTCGTCCACTGTTCGAGGAGCTTGGCGCTGGCGCGGTAAACCGCGAGATCGAGGGGCGGGCGCTGGACGCCGAGATACAGGCCCTCAAGGCGAGCGGCTTTCTGGGCCTGAGGGTGCCCGGAGAGGACGGAGAACCGGGGGTTGGTCTTCCGGAGCTTTTTGCCCTGCTGATCGAGCTTTCCGCGGCGGACTCCAACCTGACACAATCCATTCGGGGACACTTTGGATTCGTGGAGACGCTGCTCGTCTCATCGCGGCAGGCACGGCGAGACCGCTGGTTTTCCCGCATCGAACGGGGCGAAATGGTAGGTCCAGCGCGCAGCGAGGCGGGCGCTTCCGCACGGGCTCATTTCGGTACCCGGCTGGTTCCCGCTGCGGACGAGAACTGGCGACTCGTCGGCGAAAAGTTCTACACCACTGGCTGCCGCTACGCGGACTGGATCGACGTCAGCGCGACGGGCCCCGACGACCGAACCTATACCGTGGCGGTGGCGCGCGAGGCAGCGGGCGTGGAGGTGCTTGATGACTGGAACGGCTTCGGACAGACCCTAACGGCCAGCGGCGGGATCCGTTTCCGTGACGTTCCTGTGGCGGAAGCGCCGATTCCCGACGACGAGCGCTTTCCCCATGCACAGGCGTTCTTCCAGCTCTTCCACCTCGCCACGCTGGCCGGTATCGGGCGAGCGATGAGCGATGAGTTGGCGCAGGCGGTAGCCGTGAGAACCCGGACCTATACCCATGGCAACGGGGATCGAGTATCACAGGATCCGCAGATTCTGCAGGTGGTGGGCAGCGTGCGCAGCGCGGCCTATTGCGCCGGCGCGATCGTGACGACGTTGTCGCAGGCGCTGCAGCGCGCCTTCGAGGCAGCAGTCGCGGGTGAGGAGCGGGCCACAGCCGACGCCGTGGCGTTGGCCGATCTCGAGGTGGCCCAGGCTCAGACGGTGATCTCGCAGCTGATCATCGAGGCGGCCGGTCAAGGCTTCGATGCGCTGGGGGCCTCGGCGGTGCTGCGCACCCAGGGATTCGATCGGTTCTGGCGCAATGCCCGTACCCTCGCCTCGCACAACCCGCAGGTCTACAAGGCGCGCATCGTCGGCGACTATGCCGTCAACGGCACTCCGCATCCTGGGCAGTGGCGGGTGGGTGTGGCCTGAAGCGATGCCGCAAACGATTCGATACTACTACCGAGGGAACGAGGATATGAGCTTGTGGTTTCGGTTTTTGCTCGTCCTGGTGCTGCCGCCGGCATTGATGCTGGGCGCGGCTGGCGCCCGGGCGGAGACCGTGGATATCGGCTATCAGCGCTCGTCGTCGCTGTTCATCCTGCTCAAGCGCAGCGGCGAGCTGGAAGCGCGGCTCGCGCCGCTGGGATATGACGTGAACTGGCACGAATTCACCGCGGGACTGCTCGATGCGCTCAATGCCGGCAGCGTCGACCTGAACGCGGACGTCGCCGACGCCTTTGCACTGTTCTCCCAGGCGGCCAACGCGCCGCTGACCTATTACGCGCGGGAGGATCGAGCGCCGCAGGGTCAGGGCGTGCTGGTCGCGAAAGACGCCGACATTCGCTTGTTGTCCGACCTGAAGGGCAAGCGGGTGGCGGTCAGCCGTGGCTCAGGCAGCCATTTCCTGTTGCTCCGGGCACTGCAGCACGTCGGTTTGACCGACAAGGACATCGACATACGCTATCTGCCGGCGCCGGATGGCCTGGCGGCCTTCTCCCAGGGTGACGTCGATGCCATCTCGATCTGGGATCCCTTTCAGTCGGTACTGCTGCGTTCGGGCGATGTGCGATCGCTCACCGACCACGCGCCGGAGCTGGCCGAGTACTACCGTTTCTACACCGCTACCACGGCCTTCGCCAAGGCCCATCCGGAAGTGCTCCAGGTCGTGTTCGACGCGCTTGTCGAGCAGGGCAAATGGGTCAAGTCGCATCCGCATGAGGCGGCTGAGATCCTTGCTCCGCTGTGGGGCAATCTGCCGGTCAAGACCGTCGAGCTGGCCAACAGCCACCGCAGCTACCGTATCCTGCCGGTCGACAAGAGTGACCTGCAGGAGCAGCAGCGCATCGCGGATACCTACCATGAGCTCGGCATCATTCCCGAGTCACTGAAGGCAACCGACATCGGGGTATGGACACCGCAAGCCGATCACGAGCGCGAATGACCCGTTTCACGAGAGAGTGGGATACTGAATGTCTCATGACACCACCAGATAGCTCCATTTCAACGTCAACGCCTGGCTGCAGGGATTCGCTCGGTCAGCCTGGCGGGTGCCCGGATTGCCACTAAGGTATTTATCGATATCGGGCATTACATCGCGATGGTTATTGACTCGTTGCGCCGGAAAAGTGCGCACGCCCAAGATGGCAGAGCCACCGCCATTTTTTCGATAACGACAGTCTGTATGATTATCTTACACAATGCTTATATCGACCCTCGGATCAAGTAAATCGTTCATATCTGCATGAGGTGCGTTCAAGAATCGTCCTCTGTCTAGTCGGCTTGAAAGATTCGGCGCTGTAGTAGAGTTTGGCTCGTTTTAACGCATCCGTGGGTCGAGAATGAAGGCGGTGAATCTGTTGATTTAATTTTCGCCTTAGAATTGCTGGGTATGCTCGTCATGCGGTTTCAAAATCGCATGACTCCTTTGATTCGGGTAAGAGTTTCAGACTCGTCATGGCTAGATGCAAAAGCTGTTTTGGTTAAGCTTCTCGATTATCGTTATTTTGCCTTTCCAGAGTTTTTCGTTAGCCTCCTGTTTGCGGGTGGTTAAAGAAAAACCAAGGGGACTGGTATCATGATGGGGTTATCGAAGATAAGTAGAAAACATGTAGTGTTGTCGCTGGCGATGATCGCTGGCAGCTGGCAGCAGGCTCATGCGCAGGAAGAGACACTCGAGAGTATCAATCTCCAGGAAACGCCATGGACGGTCATTGCTGAAGAAACCGGCATCTTCGACGAGGAGTTCTCCAGGGTCGGCGTCAATAACGTCAACCTCGTGGCGGAGGGGGCGGCCGAGATGATTGGTGCGGAGACTGCTGCGGTGAAACAGGGAGCGCTTGCGATCGCGCAGCGAATGATCTACCCGGCCACCGTGCACAAAGCCAATGGCGTGGACAGCGTCATCGTTTGGTCGTCGGGTCCTTCCAATCGCTATCGTGCCCCGATTCTGGCATCCGCGGCGA
Organism: Salinicola sp.; assembly: GCA_002695065.1. GTDB lineage: Bacteria > Pseudomonadota > Gammaproteobacteria > Pseudomonadales > Halomonadaceae > Salinicola. Next base: position 11,155 of record NZNW01000069.1, read on the forward strand.
ATGACGAAGTGAATACCCTCGAAGACCTCGAAGACCTCGAAGGCAAGAAGCTGGGCAGTAGTCGTGTCAGTTGCTACTGGTCGTCGCCTTTCGAAGCGCTGGACGTCGCCGGGCTGCCCATGGATACCCGCGAGCGGCGCGGCAAGGTGCGTTACTCCTCGATCGACAATACCGCTGTTGCGCTTTCCGCCGTTCTCTCCGGTGCGTTGGATGCCACGGCAGTGCATCTCGCCGCGGGCAACGCCACCGGGGCCTGGCTGTCGGGGAAATTCAAGATTATCGGACACTCGCCGGCGGACGGCGTTTACGTCAATCACGCGGGACGCGTGACCTATTTCGCAACGAGAGCTTTCTCACAGGCGCACCCTGAAGCGATACAGGCTTTCCTGAAGGCGCGAGAGAGGACGATGATCTGGGCGACGGACCACGTCGAGGATGCCGCGGAAATCGTGTCCAGGCGTCTTCGCCTGCCGCTCGACGTGGCCCGCTTCCAGATCACGACCAAGGGGCAGTGGGAGTTCATGTCCAGCGAGCCCAGCGCAGAGAGCGTCCGCAACTCGATTGCCACTTTTCAACGCTGGTATATCGATCATGGCGATACGATCCTGGCGGCGCATCACCTGAGCGAGGACGAGCTCGATGATTTCGTCGATGATCGCTTCTTCGAGGGTGGCGAATACTCCATCTATCTATGAAGTTTCAGCATGCCCATCGGGTTGGGTCGCGGACGACGGATTCGGCAATCGACAGGTGAATTGATGGATACGGTTTCGCAAAAGGGTAGACAGATTGGGCTGGCCGGTGGTGTGGAAAGTGTGGAAAGTGCTAGAGGTCTTTCCCTCACCTGGGTGATAGGCACCATTCTTCCCCTCGTCATTCTGGCGTCGTGGCAACTGGCGTCGTCTCGAGAGTGGGTCGATCCTGTCTTTCTGCCGGCTCCCAGCACCGTGGTGACGGCGTTCTGGACGATGCTGACGCAGCAGGATCTGATCCTCGATTTCCTTGTCAGCATCAATATCGTCATACAGGGATTTGTCTACGGTGCGGTGGCGGCGGTGGTCCTCGGCATCGCCGCCGGACTTTCGAAACGCTTCGAGCAATTTGTCTCGCCGACGTTCAATACCATCCGTCATATCCCCGGTATTGCCTGGTTGCCACTGATTGTCCTGTGGCTCGGCCTCGGTGCTCCTGCAAAGATTCTCGTCATTTCAAAAACCGTGTTCTTTCCGGTTTTTCTCAACACGCTGCAGGGCGTGAGAGGTGTCGACGAGAAATACATCGAACTGTCCAGAGTGCTGAAGATGTCCCGCTTTCAACTGATCAGAAAGATCGTCCTGCCGGCGGCGACGCCATCGATCATGGTGTCGCTGCGGTACGCTGCCGGCCTGGCATGGGCGCTGGTGGTCGTGGCGGAGGGGCTGAGCGGTCTGCAGGGGCTGGGATTTCTGATCTTTCGGGCCCAGGGCCTGTTGCTCACCGATCAGCTTCTGGTTTGCATGGTCTTGATCGGGCTGGTGGGATTTGTCATCGATCGCTCGATGTACGTTGCCGAGCGACGCATTCTGAGATGGAGGCAGGGGTTCGATGGATAGAACATCCGAAACGGCGGGGGCTGATGCGGAGCCATGGGAAGATCATCGGCTGAAAATACGCGGTCTTTCCAAGCGCTTTTCGATTCCTGGTCGACGACCACTGGAGGTGATTCAGAATGCCAATCTGGATATTGCGCCGGGTGAGTTTGTTTCCCTGGTTGGACCGAGCGGTTGCGGAAAATCCACTCTGTTGCGACTAATCGCCGGCATTGATGGCGACTATCAGGGGCGCATCGAGTTCGAGGGTCGACTCATCGAGGGGCCGGGGTTGGATCGGGGGATCGTCTTTCAGGATCATCGACTGCTGCCGTGGCTCACCCTCGCCAAGAATATCGAACTTGGACTGCTCAATGCCGATTACTCGGCGCAAGAGCAGCGGCATCTCGTGCAGTCCCATATCGAGCTCGTTGGTCTGGGCGGGTTCGAAGAGGCGTGGCCACACGAACTCTCTGGTGGCATGGCCCAGCGTGGGGCGATCGCCCGAGGTCTTGTCAGCCAGCCGAGTCTGCTGCTCATGGACGAGCCATTCGGGGCGCTGGATGCCCTGACGAGAGTCCATCTTCAGGGGGAGTTGCTCTCGATATGGCGTGCCGAAGGCATCTCCATGCTGCTGGTGACCCATGACGTCGACGAGGCCATCTTCCTCAGCAATCGTGTCGTGGTAATGGGCAGCAATCCAGGGCGTATCGTCCGGGTATTCGAGATCGGGTCTGAGGTCAGAGCCAACCGAACGGGGGACGAGTTCAATCATCTCAAGCAGCAGGTGCTCGAAGCGATGGGAGAGATCAGCGAGTCGGTGTTTGTCGTGTAAGGGACCTGCCGTCCTGACCTTTTTGACGCCGTCGAGAAGGCAATGCAGGATGCGACGTAGCGTACCATGGACCTGATGACGCCGAGCCTATGACAAGACATTGGCATAGTGGCGTGCAGCGACGTCCGGGTGCGAGCGCAGTCGCCCCTTGATGGCGTTAGGGCCGATCTCGCGAAACAGCGGGTTGTCGGGGTCACTTTCCGATCCCTTGGCGTCGGCCGCGAGATGGGCCAGCAGTGGCAGTAGCGGCACGCTGCCTGCAAGGCAGGGAGAGAGGAAGTGGCCGATCGACAACCGCGTGACGCCGGCGGGCGGGGCAATGACCCGATGCAGCGTCGCGCGCAGATAGCCGTTGGTGGCCAGCTCCAGCATTTCGCCGATATTGACCACGAACGCGCGTTCTTTCGGCGGTACGTCTTGCCACTCTTCGTGGCGTTCCACCTGAAGACCACCATGCTCGTCCTGCAACAGCAGGGTCAGGATGCCCGCATCCTTGTGTGCGCCGACGCCCTGTCGGTGGTGCACGTCATCGCTGCCTGGATCGCGAATCAGTTTTAGTAACTGGGCGGGTACCCCGTCGATTAGGCTGTCCAGAGCGTCAGCGGGCTGTTCGAGCGCTTCGGCGAAGGTACGTAGAAGACGTATAGCGATCGCTCTCAGGCGCGCCGACCAGTTGAGCGTGACCGGCTTGAGCGCCGGCAGACCGTGCGGCCACTGGTTGGGCCCCTGGAGCCGACGCCAGGACGGTGCGCCTTCTTCGATCGGCAGCGCCGGCAGTTCCGCGCCGATGTCGATCTGCTCGCGGCGATCCGGTCGGCCGCGGGTGAGCTCCTGATCGAGCCGGGTGTAGCCCCGGAAGTGCGGGAATTGACCATGGCTATCGCGTCCTTGTCGGCCTGTGGCAGGGCAAAGAAACGACGCGCCGATGGGATACCGCTCTCGGGGACTCGCAGATCGATGACGGGAAGGGTGCCGTATGGCGCTGGCGCTGGCGCGGTCATGGGAACCTCGTGAATCCAAAAACGAAGATACCTTGAAAGACAATGCGGATCGGTCGCGTTCAGAGGTCGTTTCCGGCGCATTTCTCAGCGTCGTGATGCCGCTGCGGGATGATAAATAGGGAGCCGGTCGCCACGGCCGAACAGCTTATGGCGTAGCGTACCTTCCTCGTAACTCGTGCGGTAGCGCCCACGCCGCTGCAACTCGGGAACCACGAACTCGATAAAGTCGGCGTAGCTTTCCGGGGTGACGATACGCGTGAGGTTGAAGCCGTCGACGTCGGCCTCGTCGATCCAGCTCTCCAGGGCATCGGCGATATCGGCTGCATTGCCCACCAGCACCGGGTAGCGGCTGCCGAGTTGCAGACTCTCGAGCAGCTTGCGGCGCGTCATGCCACTACCATTGGCGCTCGTTGCGGCAGACTGAATGGCGTTGCCATGGCCGACATCGATCGGCTCGTCCAGCGCGAAACGCGAGAGGTCCACGCCCAGACTGCTGGAAAAGTGGGCGAGGCCTGCTTCCGGGCTGGCGTAGCGGGCATAGTCGCGATATTTCGCCTCGGCCAGCCGGCGCGTACCGTCCACCACCACGCTGATACCCGGAAAGACCTTAATATCGGCGGGGTCGCGACCCACATGCGCGGCATCGCGACGCAGCTCGGCCACGAAGCGCGCTGCGGCGACTCGATCCTGGCCGCTGATGAAGACGGCTTCCGCGTGACGGGCCGCGAACTGGCGGCCGCGTCTGGAACTGCCCGCCTGATAGATGACCGGGCTGCGCTGTGGCGAGGGCTCGCAGAGATGATAACCATTGCAGCGGTAGAAGGGTCCCTCGTGGGCGACGGGGTGAATCCGGGTCGGGTCGCTGAATACTCGTCGCTCCCGATCACGCGGCACGGCGTCGTCTTCCCAACTTCCCTCCCAGAGCCGATAGGTCAGGGCCAGATAGTCCTCCGCGCGATCATAGCGTTCATCATGGCGGGCTAGCCCTTCCTGACCCATGGCACGCGCGGCGCTGTCGAGATAGCCGGTCACCACGTTCCAGCCAATGCGTCCCTCGGTCAGATGATCCAGTGTCGAGAGGCGGCGTGTCAGCAGGTAGGGCGGCTCGTGGCTGAGGTTGGCGGTCAGGCCGAACCCCAAATGGCGGGTTACCGCGGCCATGGCGGAGACCGGCATGAACGGATCGTTGACCGGAAGCTGCACGGCCTCCTCGGCGGTAAGACGGATACTGCCTTCGAAAACATCGTAGGCGCCCAGGATATCGGCCAAAAAGAGCGCATCGAACAGGCCGCGCTCGAGCAGTTGGGCAAGTTCCGTCCAGTAGGCGAGCGAGCGGTAGTCGCCGGAGCGGTCCCGCGGATGTGACCATAGCCCGTGATGGATATGGCCCACGCAGTTCATGTTGAAGGCGTTGATACGAATGGGCTTGCGAGACGACATATCGCTCCCGTGTCGGATCGGAAGGGGTAAGGGCTGGTGGCGATCCTGTCAGGCGCTGGCGGCCAGCGCCGGCAGGCCCTCTTCGCACCAGTCTGGCGCCATCTCTTCGGTGATATAGAGGCGTTGGCCAGCGTGGAACAGGGCCAGCTCACCCACACCGAAGCGCTGCCACCGATGTCCTTCGGTGACGGGATGGGTGGCTACGATGATGAATCGTTCGTTGGCGTGGTGCAGGGCACCGGTGTCGATCTGCTCGTTGCAGTCGATCAGCCGGACCCGTGAGGTGCCGGGTGGGTGCGTGGTCCAGTGCAGATCGGTAGTGGCATGCGCGAACATCAGATCGTCGACGGTCAGGATGAAATTGAAGGTGCCGTGACGGGCGATATCGGTCGCGATTTCCTGCAGTGCGTCGAACAGCGCCGGGAGCGGCGGAGAGATATCACCGAAGCGATCGACGAGTCGTGTGAGTATCGACGCGAAGGCCGTTTCGCTGTCGGTCGTGCCGGAGGGACGAAAGCGGCTGGCAATCTCAGGGTCGAACGCCTTCAGGTCGCCGTTATGGGCAAAGAAGAACCGCTTCCCCCACAGCGTACGGGTGAAGGGATGGCTGTTGGCGTCCTCGATTGCGCCAATCGTCGCCTTGCGGATATGCGCCATGAGGTTGCGTGAGCGGGTGCTGCCGCCGGCAAGGGTATTCGCGTGCTGGCAGCGGAACGCGCTCGAGGCGTGAACCTTGAGGTGAGCCCGTCCGTCCTCGGCACGATAGGCGATGCCCCAGCCATCCTCGTGATCGCTGGTCCCCCCGCCGCGGCAAAAAAAGCCTCGCAGCAGATAGTTGGGTGCGATGGGGTGCAGACTGTTGATGCCGAATATCTGACACATTGGACTTGGCCCTCATGATCACATGTCGATGCTGCATCACGGGCGTGTGAAATCGAACCAAGAAAATCGACTATCTATATCAACATCGACGAGGACCGATATTCACGCCGACCGACATCCACACTGATCGCTTGCTCATCCATCCGCCTGTCTGCCACGAAGGCTAACCCCGACGGAGAGGGCCCGGTCTGCGTGCACGTCGAGCGCCGCTGAAGTTCAAACGGATGGCGGGTGACGGATAAAAAAGCACCCCCGATGGCGGGTGGGAGAGGCGTCGCGAGTTATTACTGCATTGGCAAGATGTCACTGCGCCGACGACGATGGAAATTGAAATTTTGCTTTTGCAGTCTCTGAAAAGGTTATGCCGCACGGAGGCATCAAGGCGGCTTGTCGAAGATGAAGATATCTTTGTCAGTGGCGGGCTCATGGGACAGGGTCCATACGTTGGACTTCGCTGCCTTTACTCATTCTAAAAACTTATTTGTACCGAATTTTCAGGAGTGTCATTTTTGGCCCTGCCGCGAGTCGATTGCCGTCGCGGTGAGACTTCTCCGGGCTTTCCATCAGCCCTACATTGTCCCGACGCGGTTTGTCAGTCCGCCGCGTTTCATCGATGCGGTCGATGACGCCGGCCTCCTGCCCGACGCAAGGCGTACCAGATCGCTCGCCGCATCCGCCACAGGAAGGTTTCTATATGCCCGATGCCACCGCTACCCCTTTCGATGCCGCCGTCGAAGAGAAAACGCTCGACGACGGTGCCGATCACTGGCTGACGGTGGCCGACAGCGTCGCCGAGCGTCTCGCCGAAACGGCGGTCGAGCGGGATCGGCGCGGCGGTCACGCAGCCGAGGCGCGTGAACTCCTGCGCCAGCAGGGGTTGCTGCGTCTCTCGGTCCCGGCGTGGGCGGGTGGCGTCGGTGCCTCCTGGTCACTTATCTACCACGTCGTGCGCCGGATAGCCCGCACCGATTCGGCGCTGGCGCATCTGCTGGCGTTTCATCATCTCCAGGTCGGGTCCGTACTGCTCTACGGATCGCGCGCTCAGCAGTCCAGGCTGCTCGGCGGCACCGCGCGCGAGAACTGGTTCTGGGGCAACACGCTCAATCCGCTCGACCGACGCACGCTGGCGTCGGATCGCGCGGCGGGCGGATTCCTCTTCCATGGCGACAAGGGATTCTGCTCGGGTGCCCTGGGGTCGGACTACTTGACCGCGTCGGCCTGGTATGAAGCGAGCCAAAGTCTGGTGGTGGCGGCGATTCCGACCGGCCGACGCGGGATCACGGTCCACGATGACTGGGATGCCATGGGTCAGCGTCAGACGGACAGCGGCACGGTGACCTTCGACTCTGTTGTGGTCGAGCCGGAGGAGGTGCTGATCGCGCCCGGTGCGCCATGGACGCCGGCAACGCAGTTCCGTTCCTGCCTGGCGCAACTGGTGCTGGTAAATCTCTATGTCGGTATCGCCGAGGGCGCGCTCGAGGAGGCGCGTCGCTATACGCTGGAGCAGGCGCGGCCGTGGCTCGCCGCTGGCGTCGACCGCGCCAGCGAGGACCCCTACACGCAGCGGCATTTCGGCGAGCTGTGGGTGAAATTACGCTGCGCTGAGGTGCTGGCGGATCTCGCCGGCAGTGTCGCCCAGCGCCATTTCGCGCAGGGCGACGCCATTACCGCGGCAGGGCGAGGAGAGACCGCGGTCGCCATCGCGGAAGCCAAGGTCGCGGCACATCAGGCGGTGCTGGACATCACCAGTCGTCTGTTCGACATCGCCGGCGCTAGAGCTACCCAGCGGCGCTTCGGCTTCGATCGCTTCTGGCGCAATGCAAGAACGCATACTCTGCATGATCCGGTGGACTATAAGATTCGTGACCTCGGTCGCTGGGCGTTGAATCGACATTTTCCGGAACCCACCGCCTATTCATGACGTTTTGTGCCAACTTCTTGTCTCATCGTGTAAAGTGATTTGCTTACAGGGGCGCAAAGTCTAAAGGGTCTTTTGCAATCCTTTAGGACTCTCCATGAATCGCGGTCGATCGCTACGTCTATTTTCTTTTCTGCCCCTGGCTCTGTTCGGCGCCGCCCCGGCGCAGGCCGATCTCGACACCGTGCATTTCGGTGTGCCGCCGTGGCCGGGCGTGACGGTGAAATCCGAGGTCGCTTCGCAGATTCTCGAGGCCATGGGCTACCAGACCCGGCAGAGCGAGCTGGCCGTCGGCGTCATTCTCAACGGCCTGGCCAACGATGATCTGGACGTCTATCTGGGCGGCTGGTACCCGATCGAGCAGGAGATGATCGATCCGCTGGTGGCCGACGACAAGGTCGACAAGGTGGCCAAGAACATCAGCAACGCCAATTCCGGCCTGGTCGTGCCCGAGTACGTCCACGAAGCGGGCGTCAACAGCGTTGCCGACCTCGATCGCTACAAGGATCGCTTCGACGGCGAGATCCAGGGTATCGAAGCGGGTACCGGCATCAATGACGCCATTCTCGCCGCGATCGACAAGGATGCGGCGGGGCTGGGCGACTGGCAGCTGCGGGAAAGTTCAACGGCCGCCATGCTGGCCTATGCCGATCAGAAAATCAGCGACAAGCAGTGGGTGACGTTCGTCGGCTGGGAACCGCACTGGATGAACGTCAGCTACGATCTCTACTATCTCGAAGATTCCGACGACAGCGGCGTGGCGCAGATCGAGAGCACCGTGTGGACCGTGGTACCGGCGGGCCTCGAGGCAGAGGACGCCAACCTCTATCGTTTCCTGTCGCAGTACCAGGTCGCCATCGCCGACCAGAACGATTGGGTCTACGAGTACAGTCACGAAGAGCGTCCCGCTGACGAGGTTGCCAGCGAGTGGATTCGCGACCATTACGAGACCGTGGCGCAATGGCTGGACGGCGTGACCACCAGGGATGGCAAACCCGCGATCGAGGCCGTCAAGGCGAAGCTGGATAGCTGAACGGACTGCGGCGATTCAGGCTTCGTCCTCGAGCCGCCGTGCTATCGCCTGGCAGAAATCCTGCCAGGCGATCCTCATCGCCGGTAGCTCCGCATGGCCGTGAAGGGCCGCGTGCACCATATCGGGCGCGCAGCGATAGCCTACCGATGCGCCGGCCCGGAGCCAGGCGTCGACAGCCCGTTCCAGCGGCCGCGTGAGGGGATCGCGCTCGGCGGAGAGGGCCTCGATGTTCGGGACTGGAGGTAGATTGGCCGGCACATCGGGGGCGCCAGGCGCCGCCATTCGCCATAGTGAGAGAATGTCCGCTCTCGACAGCAGTGGCGCGTCATCGCCCAGGTTCTCCCGCGTCGGCGCTCCCACCACCGGATAGATCAGGCCGAGCAATCCTTTCCACTCGCTGGTATGGGCGACATCGATCGCCAGCCGTCCGCCGGCGCTGTCGCCAATCACCGCACCTGGCGCGAGCGATTCGACCACGGCGCGACAATCTGCCAGCGCCTCGGCGTAGCTCGCTTCCGGCAGCAACCGATAGTCGACGCTGATCACCTCGCGCTGCAACCGCTCGGCCAGATTTGCGGTGATGCCGTGATGGCTGTCGACCGAGCCCAGGTTCCAGCCGCCGCCGTGCAGGTAGACGACAACGCCGGTCCGGCAGCGAGCGGGCAGGAATCGGCGGACTTTCACGTCGGCGAGACGCTCGTCGCGGAACCGCATCCCGCCAGGGTCGGCAGCGCGACGTCTCGCATGCAGGGCTTCATACGCACGGCGTTTCGCCGTCACCGCCGCCTCGGCGGCAACATCGGCGAGGCTGAACTGGTGGATGAAGTCGTCGATCCGCATCGGGTATCCTCTGTCGGTGGCTGCGGCTACCACGGTAATCGGCCGAACGGCACCATGCCAGCACGCGCGCCGGCGCACGGGTTACGACGAGACGATCGAGACGATCGAGACGAACCCATACCAGCAAGCCCTTGTTATACTGGGTGCCTACTTCTTCGAACACGAGCTCCCGTTCATGCCGTCAGGTTGGCCGCGCACGCTTCTTCGCTATCTGGTGATCGCCATCGCGGCCTTCGTGAGCTTGTCGGTGCTGTTCGTGCTGGTCTTCCGCTTCGTGCCGGTATTCGGCTCCATGGTGATGGTGGAGCGCAAGGTGAGCTCCTGGTTCCACGGCGACAACCTGGCCATCGAGCAGCAGTGGGAGCCGTGGTCCCGGCTATCGGACAACGCCAAGGTGGCGGTGATGGCGGGGGAGGACCAGCGCTTCCCCGAACACTGGGGTTTCGACGTGGCCCAGATCAAGCGCTCGCTCGCCAGCTGGTCGGACGGCGGCGACCTGCGCGGCGCCAGCACGCTGAGCCAGCAGACCGCCCGCAACCTGTTCCTGTGGACGGGGCGCAGCTGGATCCGCAAGGGGCTGGAAGCCTGGTTCACACTGCTGCTCGAGGCGCTATGGCCCAAGCAGCGCATCCTCGAGGTCTATCTCAATATCGCCGAGTGGGATACCGGCGTGTTCGGGCTGGAGGCGGCGGCGCAGCACTATTTCGGCACTTCCGCCGCCAATCTCAGCGTGTCCCAGGCCAGCCGACTCGCCGCGATACTGCCCAACCCCCGCGGCTGGAGCGCTTCCCAACCCTCGGCGCACGTCCAGCAGCGGGCGGCATGGATCCAGCGTCAGATGCGTCAGCTCGGCGGCACCGCCTTCCTGCAGCGCCTCGACTGATTCCCCGGCCTGCTCACTCGTCCGTCCAATCGGCCAGCACCGCGTCGCGTTTCTCCAGCAGGTGGCGCTCCATGAGTGCGCCCAACGCAGGCCCGTCACGCGCTTCCAGCGCGCGCAGCATGTCGCGATGTTCCTCCACCGCCTTGCGCCACTTGGCTTCCGAGCGATTGGAGGAGAGCCGCAGCGGGTGGAGGCGCCGGTTGAGCGATAGGTACGTCTGGCGCAGGGCGTCGTTGCGGGCAGCGTGGTTGATCAGGTCGTGAATCCGCTGATTGGCATGGTAGTAGGCGGGCAAGTCGTGGCGCTGCCAGTGGCCCAGCATCGCTTCATGGGCTTCACGCACGGCCGCCAGCTCTTCCACGGTGATCCTGAGGGATGCCAGCTCGCCGGAGAAACGCTCCAGCGCGCTCATCAGCTCGAAGGTGTCGCGAATCTCCTGGCGGGTCATGCGGGTCACGAAAGTGCCGTAGTTGGGCGAGATCGTCACCAGCTTCTCGGCGGCCAGCACGCGCAGCGCCTCGCGTAGGGGCGTGCGCGACACCGCCAGCCGCTCGGCCAGTTCGCGTTCGTTGATACGTTCGCCGGGTTCCAGGCCGCCTTCGGTGATCAGGTCGTGTAGCCGCTCCACGATCTTGTCGTGCAGCGCGGCGCGCTCGATGCGCAGTGGTCGTGCGTCGAGGCCGAGCGCCGTATCGTCGGATGTCTGCATGCATTGAACCCTGTTGGTTTCCCTTCTTTCTATCGCAAGCGTTCGATCGTGGCTACTGCGCATCGGCGGTCGACCGACCGATCTTCGACCCCGCCAACGGCCTCCGCGTTCCGCCGCCGAGCTATCGGTCGGGTCCTGCGACTTATGTCGTGGTTTGTCGGAGGGCGATTATTCGGCATATTGCGTAATGAATTCAAAAAACCATATGAGTGCCACAAACCGACGTGAGGCGTGCCGTTGGCTTCACTTCTGGTTTACCTCTGGAGATGCCGCCATGCTCGAACTCGACCAACACCCTTCCGGCCGCCATTTTCTGCAGATCCCGGGGCCGTCGCCCGTGCCGGATCGCATCCTGCGGGCCATGAGTCTGCCGACCATCGATCATCGAGGCCCGGAGTTCGGTGAGCTGGGTCTGAAAGTGCTGGGAGGCATCCAGAAGATCTTCCAGACCCGGCACCCGGTGATCATCTACCCGGCCTCGGGTACCGGCGCCTGGGAAGCGGCGCTCTCCAATACGCTCAGTCCCGGCGACGCGGTGCTGATGTTCGAGACCGGGCATTTCGCCACGCTGTGGAAGCAGATGGCGCTGCGTCTCGGGATCCAGCCGGAGTTCCTCTCCTTGCCAGCGTCCCAGAGCTGGCGTCATGGCGTGCAGCCGAAGCTGATCGAGGAGCGCCTGCGGCAAGACCACGAGCATCGAATCAAGGCGGTGTGCGTGGTGCACAACGAGACCTCCACCGGGGTCACCAGCGATATCGCCGCCGTGCGCCGCGCCATCGACGCCGCCGATCACCCGGCGCTGCTGCTGGTCGACACCATCTCGGGGCTGGCGAGCGCCGACTACCGTCACGACGAGTGGGGCGTCGACGTCAGCGTTTCCGGATCGCAGAAAGGGTTGATGCTGCCCCCCGGAATCAGTTTCAACGCGCTGTCGCCCAAGGCGATCGAAGCCAGCCAGCGCTCGACCATGCCCCGGGGGTTCTGGGCCTGGGACGAGATTCTCGCCGCCAACGCCAATGGCTACTGGCCCTACACGCCGAGCACCAATCTGCTCTACGGCCTCAACGAGGCGCTGGACATGCTGCTGGAGGAGGGGCTGGAGCAGGTCTTCGCCCGCCACGAGCGCTGGGGAGAAGGCGTGCGGCGCGCCGTCAACGCCTGGGGACTGGAGATCCAGTGCCAGGAGCCGGCGCTCTATTCGCCGGTGTTGACCGGGGTGGTGACGCCGGAAGGCATCGATGCCGACGAGGTTCGTCGGACCATCTACGACCGGTTCGACCTGTCGCTGGGGACGGGACTTGGTAAGGCCAAGGGGAAGATGTTCCGCATTGGCCATCTCGGCGACTGCAACGACCTGACCCTGATCGCCACCCTTGGCGGTTGCGAGGCCGGGCTCAAGCTCTGCGGGGTCGAACTGTTCGGCAGCGGCGTGCAGGCCGCGCTGGACTTCTTCGCCGAGAACCCGGCGCCCGGCACGCCGGCGGCCCGCAAGCTGGCGACTCGCGAATCGGCGGGTCACTCACAGGCCGGTGCCGTTCGCGCCTGACAGGAGATCGCCATGAGCGTGATGCCGAGAAGTCCGGTCGCAAGACGGCCCCGACAAGCCGCCATGAGCGAATTCGAGCGTCGGCTGCGGGGTGAAATGAAAGGCGAAGTGGCGTTCGACGCCGGATCGCGCGGGCGCTACGCCACCGACGCCTCGATCTATCAGATCATGCCGCTGGGCGTGGTGGTGCCGAGAGACCAGCAGGACCTGACCCTCGCTCTGGATATCGCCCGGGACTTCGGCGCGCCGGTGCTGCCGCGAGGCGGTGGCACCAGCCAGTGCGGGCAGACGGTCAACGAGGCGCTGGTGATCGACACCAGCCGCTGGCTGACCGGCATCGGCGACCTCGACCTCGAGGCCCGCACCGTCACGGTCGAGCCCGGCGTGGTGCTCGACCATCTCAACGCCTGGCTCAAGCCCCATGGGCTGTGGTTTCCGGTGGACGTCTCCACCTCGGCCCAGTGCACGCTCGGCGGCATGGCGGGCAACAACTCCTGCGGTTCGCGCTCGATCCGCTACGGCAACATGGTTCACAACGTGCTGGGGCTCGAGGCGACGCTGGCGGACGGCCGCGAGGCGGTGTTCGGCCGCTTCGACGAGATCGCGCCCGGCTCGGCGCTGGCGGGGCTGGCCGGTTCGGTGTTGGCCATTATCCAGCGCGAGGCGGCGGCGATCCGCGAGCACTATCCGCAGGTGCTGCGGCGGGTCGGCGGCTACAACCTGGACCTGTTCGACTGCCGCAATCCGATTCTCTACGACGCCGAAGGCCGGGCCAATTTCGCCCACCTGCTGATCGGCTCTGAGGGGACGCTGGCGTTCACGCGAAAGCTGACCCTGAAGCTGTCGCCGCTGCCGGTACACAAGGTGCTCGGCGTGGTCAACTTCCCGACCTTCTACCAGGCGATGGACATGACCCAGCACATCGTCGAGCTGGGCCCTGCCGCGGTGGAGCTGGTCGATCGCACCATGATCGAACTGGCGCTGGAGAATCCGGCGTTTCGGCCCACGGTGGAGAAGTCGCTGATCGGGCGTCCGGATGCGCTGCTGCTGGTGGAGTTCGCCGGCGAGGATCTCGATTCGCAGCTGCGCCAGTTGAAGGCGCTCGAGACGCTGATGGGCGATCTGGGGCTGCCGGGCAGCGTAGTCGGGTTGACCGCCGGCGCGGAGCAGTCGGCGCTATGGAACGTGCGCAAGGCCGGGCTCAACATCATGATGAGCATGAAGGGCGACGGCAAGCCCGTGTCGTTCATCGAGGATTGCGCGGTGCCGCTGGAGCACCTGGCCGAATACACCGAGCAGTTGACCGAAGTCTTCCATCGCCACGGCACCGAGGGCACCTGGTACGCCCATGCCAGCGTCGGCACGCTGCACGTGCGGCCGATTCTCGACATGCGTCGCGGCGGTGCCGCCAAGATGCGCGCGATTGCCGAGGAGGCCTCCGAACTGGTCCGCCGCTACAAGGGGGCCTACTCGGGAGAACACGGCGACGGCATCTGCCGTGGCGAATGGGTGGCGTGGCAGTTCGGCGCCGGGCTCAACGCCGCCTTCGGCGAGATCAAGCGGCTGTTCGATCCGGACAACCGCTTCAACCCCAACAAGATCGTCGACACGCCGAAGATGGATGACGCGCGACTGTTTCGCTTTCCCGCCGATCACCAGATCATTCCCGTTGCCACCGAGCTCGACTGGTCGGCCTGGGACGTGACCCGCGATCCGCTGAGCGGCGACCTGGGCGCACCGGGTAGCGGCGGCGACCCGGCCCACGGCCTCGCCAAGGCGGTGGAGATGTGCAACAACAACGGCCACTGCCGCAAGTTCGATGCCGGTACCATGTGCCCCAGCTACCGGATCAGCCGCGACGAGCGACATCTGACGCGGGGGCGTGCCAATACGCTGCGGCTGGTGCTGGCGGGCCAGATCGGCGACCGGGGCCTTGCCAGCGATGAAGTCGCCGACGCGCTGGATCTGTGCGTCTCCTGCAAGGGCTGCAAGCGCGACTGCCCGACCGGTGTCGACATGGCCAAGTTCAAGATCGAGGCGCGGGCTGTGCGGGCCAAGGAACAGGGTCTGAGCTGGCGCGACAAGCTGGTCTCCGAGCTGCCGCGCTACGCCCCCTGGATGCGCCATGTGGGCAAGATCGCCGCGCGCCTCGAGGAGATTTCCTGGCTGGGCGGGCGCGGCAAGCGCTGGCTGGGCTTCGCCGAGGCGCGCTCGCTGCCGGTCTTCAATGGGGATTATCTGCGAACGACACAGCGCACGACGAAGGGCACAGCGTCCCGCTCGGCGTCGCATCCGGTCGGGGAAGTGGTGCTGTTCGTCGATACCTTCAACAACTACTTCGAGGCGGACAACGCGCGGGCGGCACGGCGCGTGCTGGAAGCCGCGGGTTATCGGGTCCATTTCAACGTCCGTGAGGGCGAGCGGCCACTCTGTTGCGGACGAACCTACCTGGCGGCAGGGCGCGTGGATCGGGCCAAGGAAGAAGCACGCCGCACCCTCGAGACCCTGATGCCCTACGTCGAACGCGGCGTCAAGATCGTCGGGCTCGAGCCCTCGTGCCTGCTCACGCTGCGCGACGAGTTTCTGCACTTTGGTTTTGGTGATGAGGGGACGCGGCTGGCGGAGGCCGCCATGCTGTTCGAGGAGTTCCTGGTCGCGGAGAAGCAGGCGGGACGGCTGAACCTGGCACTCGAGCCGCTGGCGGTCAGCCAGGCCAAGGTCCACGGTCACTGTCATCAGAAAGCCTTCGATGCCTTTACGCCGGTGATGACGGTGCTGAACTGGATTCCCGGGCTCGAGGTCGAGGCGATCGTCTCTTCGTGTTGTGGCATGGCGGGCAGCTTCGGTTATGAGGCGGAGCATATCGAAGCCTCGCAACAGATGGCGGAGCTTTCGCTACTGCCGGCGGTTCGTGAAGCGGGCGAGGGCGCCTGGATCGTGGCCGACGGCACCAGCTGCCGCCATCAGATTCTCGACGGCGCCGGACGCGAGGCGCTGCACGTGGCAAGAGTGCTGGAGGCGTCTTTACCCGGCAATCCGCATTAGACATTGGTCGTATCTTTCGTATGACTGAAAAGGCCAATCGTCCCTGGTGATCTGGCAATGCCAAGGCGCTCGTCGACCATGCGGCGGGCGCCTTTTGCACTCCCGAGTCATGCAACCCGCTGTCCGGGAATGGAATTTCGACCGTGTGCTGACTAACCTTTGGATCGTGAACGCCTGAATGGGCGTCATCGCGACGGATGGCCATTGGTGCCATCGCGCCGACATCGCTCGCCAAAACAACCACAGATCAAAAGCGAACGCGCTCATGGATGATCTTCAATTCTGGGATTTTGCGGTCATCGCGGCCTATTTCCTGATCGTCACCTTCATCGGCTACAAGACGGCCCGGGGCAAGACCACGCCGGAGGAGCTGTTCCTGGCGGGGAGAAGCCTGGGCCCGCTGGCGATCGGCTTCTCGCTGTTCGCCTCCAATATCTCCTCGGACACGCTGATCGGCCTGCCCGGGGCCGCCTACCAGCACGGCATCTCCGCCGCCAACTACGAGTGGATGGCCGGCGTGGTGCTGATGTTCACCGCCATCTTCGTGCTGCCGGTACTGATGCGGGCCCGTATCACCACCATGCCGGAACTGATGGAGCGCCGCTTCGACTCCAGGCTGCGCAAGTATCTCTCGGTGATCACGCTGTTCCTGTCGATCATCCTCGATACCGCCGGCACGCTCTATGCCGGTGGCCTGATCGTCACCACCTTCATCCCCGGCACCAACCTGTGGGAGGTGTGCGCGCTGCTGGCGCTGTTCACCAGCATCTACACCGCCTTCGGCGGGCTGCGCGCGGTGGTCTACACCGACGTGATGCAGGCCTGCGTGCTGATCGGCGGGTCGGCGGCGATGACCTGGATCATCTTCGGCCACTTCGACTACAGCTGGTCGACGGTCAAGGAGGCGGTCAGCCCGGAGAAGCTGTCGCTGATTCGGCCGCTGGACGATCCCAGCGTGCCGTGGCTGGGCCTGATCACCGGGGTCCCGATCGTCGGCTTCTACTACTGGTCGATGAACCAGTACGTGGTTCAGCGTCTGCTGGGCGCGCGGGACATCCAGGCGGCGGGGCGGGCCTCGATCTTCGCCGCGGCGCTGAAGCTGTTGCCGATCTTCATCATGACCATTCCCGGGGCGATGGTGATTCCGCTGCTGCCGGGGCTCGAGCATCCCGATCAGGTCTATCCGAAAATGGTGCAGGAGTTCACACCGACCGGGCTTACCGGGTTGATCCTGGCCGGCCTGATCGCGGCGCTGATGTCGACGCTCTCCTCGACGCTCAACTCCTCGGCGACGCTGCTGACGCTGGATTTCATCAAACCGGCAAGACCTGATCTCAGCGATGCCCAACTGGCCAGATGGGGGCGAATCTGTACCTTCATCCTGGCCGCCATCGCCGCGCTCTGGGGGCCGATGATCCAGTACTTCTCGGGGCTGTGGGCCTACCTGCAGCAGGTGTTCGCCTTCGTCGCCTCGCCGCTGGTGGCGACCTTCCTGATGGGGCTGTGGGTCAAGTCGCTGGGCTCGTCGGCGGCGCTGCGTGGTCTGGCCAGTGGTCATATTCTCAGCGCGATACTTTTCGTGCTGGTGGAGACCGGCGTGCTGCCGATCCACTTCACCATCATCGGCGGCATCCTGTTCGCGGCGACCGCGCTGTTCACCTGGCTCTGGAAGGTGCGACTCGGCGCCGGCGACCGGCCCGATGGCGAAGATGCACGGATCGCGGTCATCGCCAAAGAGGGATTGGAGCGGGTACCTCGTGATGTCATGATCGGCATCGTCATCGTCTCGGTGCTCACCGCCATCATCGTCTATCTGCTGCGCTGAGGGCGCCGCCGGGGCCGTTTTTCTCTCCAGGGTCGCTCGGTATGCCAATGCCGGGCGGCTTTCGATTTCAAGGCTGCTATCCACAAGGACCTGTCATGGACACCCTTCGTCTCGCGATCGTGGGCTACGGCAAGATCGCCCGCGATCAGCATCATCCGGCCATCGCCAATGATCCCCGCCATCGACTGACGGCCGTTGCCAGTCGCAACGCCTCCGTACCCGAGGTGGCAAATTTCGAGAGCCTCGAGGCGCTGCTGGAGCAGGGCCCCGAGATCGACGCGGTCTCGCTGTGCACGCCGGCCGGGGTTCGTACCCAGCAGGCGCGGCTGGCCATGGCCCACGGCAAGCACGTGATGCTGGAAAAGCCGCCCGGCGCCACGCTGGCCGAGATCGAAACCCTGCGCGAAGACGCCGAACGCCATGGCGTCACGCTGTTCGCCTCCTGGCACTCCCGGCACGCCCACGGGGTGGCGGGTGCGAAGCGCTGGCTGGCGCAACGTCAGGTTCGCCGTGTCGATATCGAGTGGAAGGAGGACGTGCGGGTCTGGCACCCGGGGCAGGCCTGGATCTGGCAGCCGGGCGGCATGGGCGTGTTCGATCCCGGCATCAACGCGCTGTCGATCGCCACCGCGATCCTGCCGCGCCCGTTCCACCTGGTCGACGCCCAGTTGCAGGTGCCCGGCAACTGCCAGACGCCGATCGCCGCCTCGCTGGATTTCGTCGACGGCGAAAACGTGCCGATCCAC
Source organism: Salinicola sp. (assembly GCA_002695065.1). Classification (GTDB taxonomy): domain Bacteria; phylum Pseudomonadota; class Gammaproteobacteria; order Pseudomonadales; family Halomonadaceae; genus Salinicola. Next base: position 29,426 of record NZNW01000069.1, read on the forward strand.
GCCGAGTTCGATTTTCGCCAGCAGGGCACTCCGCCGATCTGGGAGATCCATGTCGAGACCGATGCCGGGCGGCTGACGCTGGAAGCGGGCGGCAGAAGGCTGTTGATCGACGGCGAGCTGCAGGAGGAAGGCCCAGACGCGGAATACGCCGGGCTCTATGCGCGTTTCGCCGAACTGATCGCCGAGGGTCGTTCCGACGTCGATGTCAGCCCGTTCCGGCATGTCGCCGATTCGCTGATGCTGGGCTATCGACACACCGTCGAGGACTTCGTCGAGTAGACGCCAGCTGCGAGACACGAGTCACGGGCTACGGGCTACGGGCTACGAGCTACGAGCTACGAGCTACGACTAAAGCGCTTCGAACGAGCGCCGGTTTCGGGGCGCTGTAGAAAGCAGCTACGAAAAGGGCCCGCGACTGACGTCGCTGGCCCTTTTCTTCGCTACAAGCACATGCTGGCTTTCGCGGCTCGCGGCTCGCGGCTCGCGGCTCGAAGCTTTAGCCGGTCATCGCCTGGGGCAGATACAGCACGATCTCCGGGAACGCCCGCATCACCACGATGGCGAACAGCATCAGCAGGAAGAACGGCAGCGTAGCCTTGGCAATGGTGAAGATATTCTTGCCGGTGAGTCCCTGGATCACGAACAGGTTGAAACCCACCGGTGGTGTGATCTGCGAGATCTCCACCACGATCACCAGGTAGATGCCGAACCAGATCGGGTCGATGCCGGCGGCGTTGATCAGCGGCATGATGATCGAGGTCACCAGCAGAATCAGCGAGATCCCGTCGAGGAAGCAGCCCAGTACCAGCAGGAACAGGGTCAGCATCACCAGCAGCACGTTGGGCGAGAGCCCCATGGCGGCGATGGCGCTAGCCAGTTGCGTCGGCAGCTGGGTGAAGCTCATGGCCGACGACAGGAACGAGGCGCCGGCGATGATGAAGGCGATCATGCACGAGGTGCGCAGCCCGGCGAACATCGACTCCAGGAAGATCGACTTGTCGAAGTGGCCATTGAAGCGGGCGATCACCATCGACAGCACCACGCCCACCGCGGCGGCTTCGGTGGGCGAGGCGACGCCGCCGTAGATGCTGCCGAGAATGCCGCCGATCAGTACCAGCAGCGGAATCAGCCGCCAGCTGTTTCTGACCTTGTCCAGAAACGGCATCGGCGCCTCGGCATGACCCGCGCCGCCACTCCTGCCGGCGGTCAGCGACCAGATCACCAGGTAGATCATGAACAGTGCCAGCAGCAGCAGGCCGGGGCCGATACCCGCCATGAACAGGCGCGAGATCGACTGCTCGGTGACCACGCCATAGACGATCATCATGATCGACGGCGGGATCAGCAGGCCCAGGGTGGAGGCGCTGGCCAGCGTACCGATCGCCAGCGTCTCGTCGTAGCCGCGGCGTTCGAGTTCCGGGAGGGTCATCTTGCCGACGGTGGCGCAGGTCGCGGCGGAGGAGCCGCAGACGGCGGCGAACAGCCCGCTGCCGATGATATTGGAGTGCAGCAGCCGGCCGGGTAGACGGTTGAGCCAGGGCGACAGGGCGCGGAACATGTTGTCGGCAAGCCCGGAGCGGAACAGGATCTCGCCCATCCACACGAACATAGGCAGAGCGGTCAGGTCCCAGCCATAGCTGGCGCCCCAGAAGTCGGAGGCGAGAATGGGGCCGACCTCGAAGCTCGTGAAAAAGGTCAGCGCGATCCAGCCGGTGCCGAGCAGGGCGAAGGCGATCCACACGCCGCCGCCGAGCAGAATCGCCAGGGTAAAAAGCGTTGCAAGACTGAGCGTGAGCAAGAGTCGAATCCTCGGTTCAGGGAAGCACCGTATAAATGTCTGCGCGGGCGAAGTGCTGCGTTACGCGGTGCTGGAAGACTCGCCTAACCCCATGTTATGTCTCGTCTTCTGCGCTCCGTGCGCCTTGCCCTTCATCCCGCTCGCCGATTTATTCAGCGCTTCCTCGCTGGTTGTTGGAGCGAAAAGTCACTCGCCGCCGAAGCTGTCGTTGTCGGTAACGCCGTCGTCGTCGCCGGGGGCCACGTAGCGTGAGGGGGCCGTCACGGCCTGTCTCAGCGTTGTCAGCAGCGCTTCCAGAATGGCCAGACACAGCAGCCCCAGGCCGACGACCAGGACGGCCTGGGGGATCCATAGCGGAATCGCCATCAGCCCCGAGGAGACGTCGCCGTAGTCGAGGCTCTCCTGGATCAGGCCGATCACCTCCCAACTGAGCAGGGCGCTGAGTGCCAGGGCGATCGCCAGGCACGCCACTTCGCACCAGACCCGGATCGCCGCCGGCAGTCGGGCGATGACCAGCGTGACGCGGATATGGGCGTGATGGGTGAAGGTGTAGGCGAGGCTCAGGAAGGTGGCGCCGACCAGCAGGTAGGAAGCGATCTCCGAGACGCCGCTGATCTCGTAGCCGAGGCGGCTGGCGCCTACCAGTACCAACGCGGCGTCGAGACAGCGCAGCAGTACCTGAAAGGTGACCATGGCGCAGATCGCCAGCATGCAGGCCGCGGCGCCCCAGGCGCCCAGCCGGTAGAGCGGATTCAGTCTGAAGGTCATGGCGGAAACTCACCGGGTGTGAGTGAAGGAAGTCTACGGCGTACGAGGCCCGCGGCGAGGCGGGCCGTCGCACCGAACGTTACTGGCTCTGCTGGGCCTGGCGTTCGCGGTAGCGATCGACCAACTGCTGGGCCTGATCGCCGGCGCGCGCCTGCCAGTCTTCGAACAGCTTCTGTCCGGCGGCTTTCAGCTGCTGCTGGAGGGCATCGCTGGGCTCGCTCACGGTGATGCCGTGGGATTCGAGAGCCTTGGCACTCTCGGCGCTGTCTTCCTTGCTCATCTGCCAGCCGCGCTGCTCGGCCTTGGCCGCAGCGTCGAGAACCGCTTTCTGCGTGGCGTCATCGAGGCGGTCGAAGGCGCGCTTGTTGACGAAGACGATGTTCTTCGGCAGCCACAGGTTGGCATCGCTGTAGTTCGACACGTAGTCCCACGCCGACATCGACTTGCCGGTGGAGACCGAGGTGATCATGGCGTCGACGCGCCCGGTGCTGAACGCGGTGGGGATATCGGCTTCCTCGGTCTGGGTCGGGATGCCGCCCAGGTTCTCGACGAAGCGCTGGGTGTTGATGTTCGGCGCGCGGACCCGCAGCCCCTCGAACTGGGAGGCATCGGTCAGCTCGAAATCGGTGTAGATGCCCTGTGCCGGCCACGGCACGGCGTACAGCGGCATCAATCCTTCCTTGGCGAAGAGCTCGGTGATGATCGGCTTGGAGGCCTGCCATAGGTCGTAGGCGTCGGCGTAGCTGCCGGCCAGGCCGGGAAGGGTGTCGACTTCGTAGATCGGCGACTCGTTGGAAAGCGTGGAGAGGAAAATCTCGCCTGCCTGGACGGTGCCGCGGCGCACGGAGGGCTTGATCTCGGCGTGGCTGATCAGCGATCCGCCGCTATGGACCGTAATGGTCAACTCGCCGTCGGTCGCTTCGGTGAC
>NZNW01000070.1 GCA_002695065.1 Salinicola sp.
CGATGAGCTGGCGCATCTGGCGCATCATCGTCTCGACATTGCCGCGTTCGAATTCGCGCATGGCGCGGGTGTAGAGGAGGTCGGCTTCGTCCGGAGCCTGCTCGAGGCTGCTGGCAAGCAAGGCATCCGCCGCCGCTGACTGATCGACACTGTCGAGGGCCTGCAGGCCGATCTGTGTCAGTGCGACGCGTTGGCCGGGATGGCGCAGAATCTCGACGCGCAGGAACTGCTGGGCTTCGTCGCTGCGGCCGTTGGCGGTCAGCATGCGGGTGGCCAGGGCGCGGGAGTCGAGGAAACCCGGACCCACGGGGACCTGGCGGTAGTAAAGCAGGGCGTTGTCGATCTCGCCCTGGGTCTCGGCGATGCTCCCCAGCACCAGATAGGTGGCCGGCGGCGTGTCGTCGCGGTCGAGCAGCGGCAGCAGCAGCCGGCGGGCGGGTTCCAGCGCACCGGCATCGAGATAGAGCTGGGCCAGGCCGATCCGCAGTGACGGCGTCGCGTCGTGCCGTTCCAACAGCCGATCGATCTGTCCTTCGGCGGCGGCGATGTCGCCATTGGCGATCTGCGCCTGGGCCAGCGCCAGCAGGAACCGGTCGTCACCGGGGGAGAGTTCTTGGCCACGCCTCGCGGTGGAGGCGGCCTGGGCGTAGTCGCCGGCTTCGAGGGCGATCTGGGATCGGGTCAGCCACAGCTCGGGTAGCTCGGCGTGGCGTCGTGCCAGGTTTTTCAGGCGCTGCTGGGCCTCATCGACCATTCCGTCGGCGGCTTCCAGCCGGGCGGTGGCCATCTGCGCGTCGGCGTGGTCCGGGAAGGCGACGGTGAAATCGCGCAGCTGGGCAATCAGCGGCGGCAGTTCCGCCCGGGACTCCACCATCAGATCGGCGAGGTCGAGCAATTGCGCGTCTTCCCCCGACCGGGCGAGTTCGAGCCTGTGCTGCAGCGCCGCCGGCCAGTTGCCGCGATCTACCGCGATCCCCGAGAGCAGCTTTTCCGGGGCCGTATCGTCGGGCGCAAGCTGCTGCCAGCGCTCTGCGGTGGCATTCAGCAGCGCCGTATCGTCGGTATAGCGCGCGGCCAGGGTGGCACGCTCGGCCAGGGCGGCGGAGCGATAGCGTGCGGCGGCCGCCAGGTAACCGGCCGCGGCACGGTGAAAGTCGCCGCGCTGGCCGGCCATCTCGGAAAGCAGTACCTGGGAGAGGCCCTTGGCATCGAAGCCGCTGGAGATCGGTGGCGCGGTTGCCAACGGGTCGTCGACGGGCGGCGACGCAGTTCCGCCTGACATGCTCTCGCAGCCAGCCAGCAGGACCGCACAGATAGCGGCGGATAACAGACTTTTAGGCATGCGGTCCTCGAGATCGATCAATGGCTCCAGCATAACGGCTGGCGGGCGGGGGTCAATCGCGGAGGCGGCTACCGCGGGCATGATTCATTGCCTGCTAAGCGTCTTCCGGGTGTGCTAAAATGGCGGCGCTTCGCCCGACGGGTCACCCTGGCTGGGACCCGCCGTCGGCTGGCATGTCTCGGCGTCTTGGCCTCAGGCCGGTCGCGAACATTGGTGGGGCGTCTGACGACCTGACATCCGTCGCGCTCCATTTCGGCGCGCCGCATCATGTTCGAAGGCGCGAGGGCCGGGTCCACGCAAGACAAACGACCGTGATTTCATGACGCTGCTAGCACTGGGTATCAATCATAGGACGGCCGCGATCGACATGCGCGAGCGTGTCGCCTTCTCGCCGGCACAAATCGAGTCTGCACTGACACAGCTGCGGGCCCTGCCCGACGTGCGTGAGGCGGCGGTGCTTTCCACTTGCAACCGGACCGAGCTGTACTGCATCACCGTGGACGAGGGTGAGCGTCAGTTGCTCGAGTGGCTGGGGGCGTTTCACGGCATGCCCGCGGAGGAGTTGCTGAACTGCGCCTACCACTATCACGAGGGCGAGGCTGCGAAACATCTGATGCGGGTGGCGGCCGGGCTGGATTCGATGGTCCTGGGCGAGCCGCAGATCCTGGGCCAGCTCAAGGACGCCTATCAGATCGCGCGCCAGCATGCCGGTCTCGGCAGCGAACTGGAACGACTGTTCCAGCAGACGTTCTCCGTCGCCAAGCAGGTCCGGAGCGAGACCTCGATCGGCGAGAACCCGGTGTCGGTCGCCTACGCGGCGGTCAGCCTGGCGAGCCGGATCTTCGACGACTTCGGCCGGGCCCGCGCGCTGTTGATCGGCGCCGGGGAGACGGTCGAGCTGGTCGCGCGCCATCTTCGCGAGGCGGGGATCATGGGGCTGACCGTCGCCAACCGCACCCTGGCGCGGGCCCAGGCGCTGGCCGATGAGTGCGGTGGCCGGGCGATCGAGCTCAGCGCCATCCCGCAGGCGCTGGAGCAGGCGGACATCGTGATCGCTTCCACGGCCAGCGAACTGCCGATCCTCGGCAAGGGCATGGTCGAGCGGGCCCTCAAGGTGCGCCGCCACCGGCCCATCTTCATGGTCGACATCGCGGTGCCACGGGACATCGAGCCCGAAGTGGGAGATCTCGCCGATGTCTTCCTTTATAGCGTCGACGATCTGCAGCAGGTGATCGCCGAAAATCGTCGTCATCGCGAGGTCGCCGCACGTCAGGCCGAGGCGCTGATCGACACTGGCGTCGAGCACTGGTTGCACGAGCGTCGGGTGCGTGGCGCAGGGGACCTGATTCGGCGTTATCGTCAGCATGGCGAGGCGCTGAGGCGCGATTCCGAAGCGGAGGCACTGGCGCAGCTGGCGCGCGGCGAGGATCCCGAGACGGTGATCAAGCGGCTCTCGCACCAGTTGGCCAACAAATTGATGCATGGCCCGACGCTGCGCCTGCGCGAAGCCTCGGGCCAGTCACGTCACGATATCATCCAGGCGGCCGATAATCTGCTCATCGAGGGGCCCGCCAAGACACAGGACTCGGTATGAAAAGACAGGACTGGGCATGAAAGCGTCTCTGCGCGAACGACTCGACGCCTTCCAGGACCGCTTCGAGGAGCTGTCCGCGCTGCTATCCGAGCCCGAGGTGATCGCCGATCAACCGCGTTTCCGGGACTATTCCCGCGAGTATGCGGAGCTAGAGCCGCTGGTCGGCGCCTGGCTCGCCTATCGCCGCACGGAAGGTGACATCGAGGCGGCCGATCAGATGCGCCAGGACAGCGATCCGGAGATGCGCGAACTGGCCGAGGAGGAGTGGCGCTCATCCAGAGCGGAACTCGAGGAGCTGGAGGAAGAGGTCAAGCGCCTGCTGGTGCCCAAGGACCCGGACGACGACAGCAACGTCTTCCTGGAAGTCCGCGCGGGTACCGGTGGCGACGAAGCGGCGCTGTTCGCCGGCGATCTGTTTCGCATGTACTCCCGCTATGCCGAGCGCCGGGGCTGGAAGGTCGAGGTGGTCAGCGCCAGCCATGGCGAGCAGGGCGGTTACAAGGAGATCATCGCGCGGGTCAAGGGCGACAACGTCTACGCGTCGTTGAAGTTCGAATCCGGTGCCCACCGCGTGCAGCGCGTCCCGGCGACGGAATCCCAGGGGCGCATCCACACCTCGGCCTGTACCGTCGCGGTGATGCCCGAGGCGAGCGAGGTGGGCGATGTCGATATCAACGCCAACGACCTGCGCGTGGACACGTTCCGCTCCAGCGGTGCCGGCGGCCAGCACGTCAACACCACGGATTCCGCCATCCGCATCACCCATCTGCCCACCGGCCTGGTGGTCGAGTGCCAGGAGGAGCGCAGCCAGCACAAGAACCGGGCCAAGGCGATGTCCCTGCTGGCGGCGCGACTCAAGCAGGCCGCCGTGGACTCGCAGCGCCAGCAGCAGGCCGATACCCGGCGCTCACTGGTGGGCTCGGGCGACCGCAGCGAGCGAATCCGGACCTATAACTTCCCCCAGGGGCGGCTCACCGATCACCGTATCAACCTGACGATCTACAAACTGGGCGAAGTCGTTGCCGGCGATCTCGACGAAGTGATCGGACCCCTGGTCAACGAGTATCAGGCGGATCAGCTGGCGGCGCTGCAGGGCGAGTGATGACGATCGACGAGGCCCTGCGCGAGGCGGCCGGAAAACTCTTCGCGTCGCCCACGGCGCGCCTCGATGCCGAAGTACTGCTGGCCCATGTCTGCGCCACGAACCGGACCTGGCTCTATACCTGGGGCGATCGCGAGCTGACGGCGGCGCAGCGGGAGGCGTTCCAGGCCCTGATCGCCCGGCGGGAGGAGGGGGTGCCGGTGGCTTATCTGGTCGGTTCGCGGGAGTTCTGGGGGCTGAGTCTCGAGACGTCGCCGGCGACGTTGATCCCGCGACCGGATACCGAGCGCCTCGTCGAGGTGGCGCTCGAGTCGGCATCGAAGCCTGCCGGCGAGCTGCTTGACCTGGGCACCGGCACCGGCGCCATCGCGCTGGCTTTTGCCAGCGAGCGCCGTGACTGGCGGGTGGTCGGAGTCGATCTCTCCGTCGATGCCGTGACGCTGGCGCAGGCCAACGCCCGGCGGCTGGCGATAACCAACGCCCGTTTCCTCCAGAGCGACTGGTTCTCCGCGCTGTCCGGTCAGCGCTTCGACCTGATCCTGTCCAACCCCCCCTATATCGCGGAAGACGATCCGCACCTGTCGCTCGACGACGTCCGCTTCGAGCCACGCTCGGCGCTGGTGGCGGCAGCAGCGGGAATGTCGGATCTGGCGTGGCTGGTCGAGCAGGCGCCGCGCCACCTGCGCCCGGAGGGCTGGCTATGGATGGAGCATGGTCATTGCCAGGCGGGCCAGGTGCGGGAAGCGCTGAGGCGTCGCGGTTTTCGGGGCGGCGCGTCGCATCGCGACCTGGCGGGTCACGAGCGAGTGAGCGGCGGCCAGTGGGCCTGACTCGAAGTGACGATGCGGGTCTGCGTTGAACGAGGGTGACCGGGCTCGCTGGAGGTTTGTAACTGCTCTGTGATAGTAATAACGCCCCCGCGAACGGCGGCGGAGTCGCGGCAACAACGAGCTGGCGGCTTCGCCCCCTTCAGGGAACACTCACCATCCATCGGCTTGGAACAATTACAGCAATGAAAGCCAAATCTCGAGCTCTCGATCGAATCGATCTCAACATACTGCGGTGCCTGCAGGACAATGCACGTATCTCCTACGTGGATCTGGCATCGCAAGTGGGGTTGTCGACCACACCCTGCCTGGAGCGCGTCAAGCGTCTCGAGCGCTCCGGTATCATCCGCGGTTACAAGGCCATACTCGACCCCCGGGCGCTGCGCGCCAATCTGCTGGTGTTCGTCGAGATCAGCCTGGAGACGCAGTCGCCGTCGGTGTTCGACGAGTTTCGCAAGGCGGTTGCCAAGCTGCCGCAGATCCAGGAGTGCCACCTGGTCTCCGGGCAGTTCGACTACATTCTCAAATGCCGTATTCCCGAAATGTCCGCCTACCGGCAGCTGCTGGGCGACGTGGTGCTGACGCTGCCCGGCGTCAAGGAGTCCAAGAGCTACGTGGTCATGGAAGAGGTCAAGGAGGAGTTGGCGCTGCCGATCCCCGATCTCCTGCCGGACGAGGATCGATGACGCGTGGAGGGCTCTGGCCGACAACGTAGCTTTCGCGCCCAGGAAGATTCATGAACGATGAAGCACTACTACGCTACAGCCGTCATATCATGCTCGACGAGATCGACATCGTCGGGCAGGAGCGCCTGCTGGCGTCCCGCGTACTGATCATCGGTGCCGGTGGCCTGGGGTCCCCCGCGGCGCTTTACCTGGCCGGAGCCGGTGTCGGTCACCTGGTCATCGCCGACGACGACATCGTCGAGCTATCCAACCTGCAGCGTCAGATCGCCCACGCGGAAGGGCGCCTCGGGCGCTCCAAGGCGCGTTCCGCGGCCGACGCGGCACGGGGCCTGAACTCGACATGCGACGTGCGGGCTCTGGAGACGCGGCTCGTCGGAGAGGCATTGATGACGGAGGTCGGGCTGGCCGATGTCGTGCTGGATTGCACGGATCGGTTCTCCAGCCGCTTCGCCATCAATCGCGCCTGTGTCGAGAACGAAACACCGCTGGTGAGCGGTGCGGCCATCCGCTTCTCGGGCCAGCTGGCCGTATTCGATCCGCGACAATCTCGATCGCCATGTTATGCCTGCCTCTACGGTGAGCAGGGGGGCGATGATGCCCTGACCTGCGCGGAGAGCGGTGTCATCTCGCCGCTGGTGGGCCTGATCGGCAGCTTCCAGGCGCTGGAGGCGATGAAGTTGATCAGTGGTGCCGGGCAGCCTCATCGTGGGTTATCGACCTTCGACGCGCTGAACGGCGAGTGGCGTCACTTCGCACTGCCGAGGGACCCTGACTGCCCGGTGTGCGCTAACCGTTAGCGCCCCTGACGTTCCAGAGGGGGCGATTCACTGCGACCCGCCGGCGCCAGTCGGCGGCGAAATGGCTCGACCGTGGTCGGGAGCGTGAACCTGGCTTGGCCACGGGATTGCGTCCTGCCCGCTGCGGATGAGGTGACGACACCCGCCCGGCAACACTAAAGTCGATGAAAATTCCCCTTTCTCTCCCTGGCGATATCCTGCTAATCTAATACCCATAGTAGTTGGTATGGGTTGGTTTCTACCATATGTTGATTTCCGGTGTGCAAAACGGAATTTCATGATTTGACGAATCGAGGTGGGTGCACCTGGCGTGCGCAGCCGTGAAGTTCATGGTCGCGATACCGCGATCTTTGGCCCGATAGACTCCAGCGCAAGCGAACGAGTCTGTCGGGCGTTTTTTTGCCCCCATCTTTAGACGACATCCTCCGGTCATTTCCCGCCTTAGCGGTTCGTGCCCGGCGTCGTTCTCAAACTTTTGATATTCATGCCGATAATACGATTAGAGCCCGGATTCCCCACTCAGACCAAGAGTCGTTTCGGTCTGCGAAACATCATACTTTTTGGTCATTGCTTGATCCAGGTTAATGGGAGAAAGAGCAACGTGAGGCAGATTAAGTTTTAATTAATCCACCGCGGGCGCTGCTCAGCCAAATTGGCATCATGGCCGTATTGGAGGCGAACATTCGGTAAGACCATGAAATTGACCGTGCGAGATTTTCAGCCCGTCCAGCAGCGGACAAAAAGTGCCCCGCGTGAGGGCAGCCTGGCCCATCACGCCCAAGTTTCGGGGATGCCGGTGGGGACATTGAAAACGCGGGTCAAGAAGCTCGTCGACAAGGGAATCGAGAGAGAGCGCGCCATCGAAATCGCGCTGAGCCAACCGATCGGGCCGCAGGGGCGCCCGAGAAAACCGACTCATCGATAGGCCCTGGGCCCGAGGGGCGGCCGTGAAGCGCGAGTTCAACCCGGCAATCTGCCGAAAGCCCCTGATCCGTCATCAGAGGCTTCGGGGTGGAAATGGAGACGGCCGTGGCCAGCTCAGGAACGAGCATCCTCCTTCCACTGGGGTTGGCCGTCGCGCATCAGGACCTTGTCGCCTTCGGGCTTTTCATCCAGCTTGGCTTCATGCACTTCACCGTCGTAGCGATACCGAACGTCGTAACCGACGGTCTCTTCCTTGCTGTCATTGACGGTGCTGCAGCGCTGCTCGGTGGTCTGGTAGGTGTCGCCCTGCTGCATCTGTTGCTGGACCTGGTTCCCTGCCACGCCACCACCGACGGCACCCGCCGCCGTCATGATCTTCTTGCCGCTGCCGCCACCGAACTGATTGCCCACGACGCCGCCGACGATGGCGCCGATCGCGGTGCCGGCGATGCGATTCTCGTCTTTCACCGGACGCTGGTGAGTCACCGTGACGTTCTTGCACACTTCGCGCGGTGTGTCGGTGGTCTGCACGATCGGCTCGACGTCGACGATCTCCGCATACCTGGGCCCGCTTTCGGAGGATTGATAGGAGCCGACGGCGATGCCCCCGGCGATACCCAGTGCGGCAATGACGCCACCAATGACGATCGGTTTGTTCATGACCTTGCTCCTCTCTGTGCTCTCCGCAACGTCGAAGCGTCATGCGTTCGGCGCTGCAGTCTTCGCAATTCTTGTGATGTCCCTATCGATTGCCGGTTGGCATGATCCTCGGAGCGCGTCATTCCATGAGCGTCTCTCCAGGGTCGAGTGATTATAGCCTCGAAACCCTCGGCGAGAGTCGGATCCATGGGTTTTTGAACACTGTTTTCATGTTGGTGACGGCAGTGTCTCCAAATGGGGACAGTCTCCGGGCGGCGAGCGCCGGCGCCGAATGGGTGGGGAGCGAAACCGCCTTGCCTGCGGTGCGTGGCGACGGAAAGGGGAAGGGTCGTGGGAAGAGCGGGGCGCGACTCGTCGGCGCCGGGGTTGCCGGCGCCGATCTGGATACCGATGTGGCTTACAGCTCGAACTTGGCCAGCTTGCGGTCGACTCTGGCCTTCTTCAGTTTGGCGACCTTGGGCAGGCCGTTCTCGAATGGGGGGAAGTCCTCGCCCAGGATCAACGGCGCGAGATAGCGGCGGCCAGCTTCGCTGATATAGAGACCATCCTCGCTGATGTAGTCCCGCGGCATGAACTTCTCGTGGTTGGCGATCTCCGCCAGCGGGGCCGGCTCGATCTTCCATTCGTAGGGGGTGTCGGAGACACGCTTGATGGCGGGCATCATCGAATTCTGGCCTGCCAAGGCAAGCTCGACGGCGGCTTCGCCTACGGCGTAGGCCTGGTCGACATCGGTCTTGGAGGCGATGTGACGAGCGGCCCGCTGCAGATAGTCGGCCACCGCCCAGTGGTACTTGTGGCCGAGATCTTCCTTGACCATCGAGGCCAGGGTGGGGGCGACTCCGCCCAGCTGCTTGTGACCGAAGGCGTCGGTACTGCCCGAATCGGTGAGAAAAGTTCCGTCGGCGTACTGGGCGCCTTCGGAGACCACGAGCACGCAGAACCCGTGACGCTTGACCGCCTCGTCGATACGCGCCATCACCTTCGCCCGGTCGAACGCGATCTCCGGGAAGATGATCAGATGCGGTGCCTGTTCCGGGGACTCTCCTGACAGGGCGCCGGCGGCGGCGATCCAGCCGGCATGCCGACCCATCACTTCGAGAATGAAGACCTTGGTGGAGGTCGAGCACATCGACTCGATGTCGAGCGCCGCTTCGCGCGTCGAGGTGGCGACGTACTTGGCGACACTGCCGAAGCCGGGGGAGTTGTCGGTGATGGGAAGGTCGTTGTCGACGGTCTTGGGAACGTGGATGGCCGTCAGCGGGTAGCCCATCGTCTCCGACAGCTGGGAGACCTTGAGGCAGGTATCGGCGCTGTCGCCACCGCCGTTGTAGAAGAAGTAGCGGATGTCGTGGGCCCTGAATACCTCGATCAGGCGCTCGTACTCGGCGCGGTGCGTCTCGATGGACTTGAGCTTGTAGCGACAGGAGCCGAATGCGCCGCCGGGTGTGTGGCGCAGTGCCGAGATCGCCTCTTCGCTCTCCTGGTTGGTATCGATCAGGTCTTCCAGCAGTGCGCCGATGATGCCGTTGTGTCCCGCGTAGAGATGGCCGATGCGATCCGAGTGGCGGCGGCAGGTTTCGATCACGCCACAGGCGCTGGCGTTGATGACGGCGGTGACGCCACCGGACTGGGCGTAGAACGCATTATGCTTGGCCATATCGGCTCTCATCTCCTGAGGTTCGGTTGTGCTGGTCTCACGTCGTCGGCCCGGCGTGCTCGGACGCACATCCGTGCGGACTTCGATGACGATCTCGCGCTGGCAATGATCGACCCTGAATCATCACGAGAGGATGAAACTGGCTGGCCAATCGTGTGACATCTCCCTGTCGGGGGCCGGGCACGAATGCGGGCCCAGCATAGCCGAAAGGCGAATGCCTGTTAATACGAGGCGGTAGTGAGGGGGGCGACCAATTTTCTGCGCCTGAGGGATGAGCCGGGTACCAGCACGACCGGTTTCCTCGAGCCGGCTTGCTGATCCGACGAGACTGGCTTCACGGCGGCCACGGTGCCCGGGGGAGCGTGGGAGGGGCCAGTGGCCCGCTCCGGGAGGCCATGCTAGGCTCGCCGGCTAATGTGAGGGGGAGTTCGAATGCACGTTCATGTAATAGGGATCTGCGGGACTTTCATGGGGAGTCTGGCACGCCTGGCCAAGATGCAGGGGCATCACGTGACGGGGTCGGATGCCAATGTCTATCCGCCGATGAGCCTGCAGCTGCGGGAAATGGGCGTCGAACTGACGGAGGGCTATCGCCCCGGCAATTTGCAGCCGTCTCCCGACCTGGTCATCGTCGGCAATGCGCTCTCCCGGGGCAACCCGGAGATCGAGGCATTGCTGAATGCCAAGCTCCCCTATGTTTCCGGGCCGCAGTGGCTGGCCGAGCAGGTGTTGCCGGGGCGGCGGGTGGTGGCGGTGGCCGGGACCCACGGCAAGACCACCACCGCCAGCCTGCTGGCGTGGATACTGGAGTGCGCGGGCCTCGAACCGGGATTCCTGATCGGGGGAGTGCTCCGCAATTTCGGCCTCTCCGCCCGGCTTGGCGGGGGCGGTGCGCCCTTCGTCGTCGAGGCGGACGAGTACGATACGGCGTTTTTCGACAAGCGTTCGAAATTCGTCCACTACAGGCCGGACATCGCCGTTCTCAACAATCTCGAGTTCGATCACGCCGATATCTTTCCCGATCTGGCGGCCATCGAGCGACAGTTTCACCACTTCGTGCGCACCGTGCCGGGTAATGGCTCGCTGCTGGTCGCGGATGACGAACCGGCGCTGGAGCGGGTGCTGGATCAGGGCTGCTGGACGCCGGTGCAACGCTTCGGGCAACTGGCCGGGAGCGAGTGGCGACTGCTGCTCGATCCGGACGATAGCCGCGCCTTCACCGTGGTCTCGGGGGGCGAGAGTCATCTCGTCCGCTGGGGGATGAGTGGCCGACACAACGCGGCCAATGCCGTCGCCGCCCTGGCCGCGGCCAGCCGCTTGGGCGTCTCCCTGGTCGAGGGTTGCCGGGCGCTGGCGACATTCGCCGCGCCCCGGCGGCGCCAGGAGGTCCGTGGCGAGGTGGGCGGAATACAGGTCCTCGACGATTTCGCCCATCATCCCACGGCCATCGCGCTGACGCTCGAGGGGCTGGACCACGACCGGCATGGGGGGCGGCTGCTGGCGGTGATCGAGCCCCGTTCCAATACCATGCGTCAGGGCAGTATGAGAGCACGCCTGGTCGACAGCGTAGCGCTGGCCGACAGCGTCTGGTGGTATCAGCCCCCCGGGCTCGACTGGTCGCTGGCCGAAGTGGTTGCCGGGCATGCGGCCAGTCGTGTCGAGACCGATCTCGACGCGCTCGTCGAGCACGTCGTCGAACAGGCGCTACCCGGCGACCGGATCGTGGTCATGTCCAATGGCGGCTTCGGCGGTATCCACGACAAGTTATTGCGGGCACTGGAGGTGCGGCATGGCAGTTCGCGATGATGCGACTTCTCGCCAATACGGGGCGCCGATCGCGGTGGCGCTCACTGGCGCTTCCGGCGTGCAGTATGGGCTACGCCTGATCGAATGCCTGATCGGCGCCGGGCACGAGGTCTACGTATTGGTCTCCAAGGCGGCCCATCGTGTGATCGCCGTCGAGACCGAGATCGATCTGCCGGCCCAGCCGGATCGACTGGCACGGGATCTGACGGCGTGGTTCGACGCCGGCGAGGGGCAGGTCCGCTGCTTCGGACGGGAAGACTGGATGGCGCCTGTGGCATCCGGATCCGGTAACTGGCAGGCGCTGGTGATCTGTCCGTGTTCGACTGGCACCCTATCCGCGGTGGCCTGCGGCGCCAGCAACAACCTGATCGAGCGCGCCGCCGACGTCGCGCTGAAGGAGCGGCGAAAACTGATCCTGGTTCCCAGGGAGACGCCGCTCTCGGCCGTCCACCTGGAGAACATGCTGAAGTTGACCAACATGGGCGGTGTGATACTGCCGGCCGCTCCCGGTTTCTATCATCGCCCCGACAGCGTCCAGGCGATGATCGACTTCGTGGTGGCGCGCATTCTCAACCAACTGGATGTCGCCCAGACGCTGATGCCGCGCTGGGGCGATTGAGCGGCAGACCCCTAGACGGGGGCAAAGAGGACGACTCGCAGGATTTCCAGTATCAGCGAGGCTGCACAGAGCCAGGCCCAGGGCGGCATGCCGCGCTCGGGCCGCTGGAAATGCTGATAACTGATGCGTGTCAGGGCGCAGACGATCAGCCCCAGCAGGGCGCCGCCAATCAAGTCACTGGCCCAGTGGACGCCGATCACGAGCCTGGACAGGGCCATGGGAGCGCACGCGACGATGCCCAGCCAGTAGGCGTACCCACGATAGCGCTGCGGCATCACCTGGGCCGCAAAGGCGGCGGTCAGCCCGACCACGACGACGATCGTCGAGGTATGGGCGCTGGGATAGGACATCGACCCCGTCAGGTAATCCGGCGTGTCCGGCCGGGCGCGGCCCGCAAGGGATTTGAAGACCGTATTGCTGACGGCGACGAGGATCAGGGCGCCGGCGATATGCAGCAGCGCGGCGAAGCGCTTTGCCCACAGTAGCCACAGTAGCCAGGGCGCCATCAGGACGCCGATGCCCAGCGCGTCGCCCACCTTGGCGAGGACCTCGCTGGTGCCGATGAGCCAGTTGCGCTGCAGCATGCCGGCGAGGGAGTGGATCTGCTGGTCCATGGGCAGCGGGCCATCGTGCATCAGGACCCACGCCGTCCAGGCGATCAGGGCGATCAGGCTCGTCACCAGCAGCGACAGCGACGCCAGCGGGAATTCGCTGGCCGGGGGTGGCGAGCACAGCGCGTGCCAGCCTCTGGCCAGTCGGGGGTTGCCCGCCATGCGCCTCTCCAGCCAAGCGTGCAAACGACCCTCGGCACTGAGCTGATAGCGAATCCACGAAAACAGCAGTGCCAGTACCAGCAGCGAGACGGACAGGGCCAGCAGCCATCGCTCGGCGCCGGGGGGCAGTTGCATCAACTCCTCCCAGGAGCGGCCGAGCAGGTAGCCGGGTAGCAGGTAAGCCGGCGCCCACGCTATCGCGGAGACGAAATTGACGAGGGTGAAACGCTTCGTCGGCATCGATAGCATGCCTGCGATCATGGGAATGAAAGGGCGAACGGGGCCGAAAAAGCGGCCGACCACAACGGACAGGATGCCGTAGCGTCGGAAGAACTCGTGGCCTTGCTCCAGCCACTGGGGATGGCGTGACAGCGGCCACCAGTGCGGAATGCGGGCGCGCTGCGTGCGGCCCAGCCAGAAGCTGAGATTGTCTCCGGCGAAGGCGCCCAGGATGCCGGCGATCAGTATCGTCCAGAGGGGAACGTCGTCGTGACCGGCGATGGAGGCTGCCGCGCCCAGCAGCACGACGCCGGGGACGACGATACCGACGACGGCGAGTGACTCGATCAGGGCCACCACGAATATGATGACCAGCAGCAGCTCGGGAGGGGGCGCGAGAGAGTAGAGCCAGTGGGTAAGATTCAAGCGTGCGGTTCCAGCAGTTTGTTGGCGGCGGTTTCCAGGCGTAGCGAAAAGCGTTCGACGTTCTCTTGAGGGCGCAGTGTGCACACCCGACTGAAGCTTTCCAGAGATCCGATCTCCGGGTGTGCGACAGATGTCACGGCACTCGAGAGCCGCTTGGCCGCTGCCACGGCACCGGGTTCCCCGGCGTTGGGTAGAATGAGCCAGAAGACATTGGCATGGTGCTCGCCGAGCAGGTCGCTCTGGCGGCTGTTGTCGGAAATCACCTCGCTGAAGCTCGCCGACAGGATTTCGCGCATGTGGCCGCCGAACTGATCTCCGGCCTGGTCCAGCTGCGGAATGTACAGTACCAGCACGCTCAGCGGTCGGTCGAGCGCGGACGCTCTGGCCACTTCCATTTCCAGGTTTCGGGTGATGAATTCACCGGCAGGCCGCCTGTCGTCCCGCCACGGTCTCAGCATGAAACGCAGCGCGCGGGACGAGCCCCCCAACGACAGGGCAAGGGTGGCCGCGGTGAGAGAGAGCCACCAGCCAAGTACCAGGTTCATGGCCGTCATGTGCTCCTCGCCGAGCGACGCCAGCAGCACGGGGACGAGAATCACGGTCAGCAGCAGTGCCGGCAGGGCGGACAGCAGCAGGTAGCTGAGCGTGATCGCCAGCCCCAGCCACAACAGGGGATTGTCGCTGCTGGGGGCCTCCAGGATACAAAGAACCAGTCCGCCGATCAGCAATATGTGGTCGGCGATGGCGGGGCGCAGGCGGCCCAGGTATTGCAGCGGTATGGAGACGAGCAGCGCGATGGCCATCAGGGTGGGCGGCAGTATCAGATCGTAGTGACGCATCAGGTGTTCCCACAGGGCAAGACCCAGCAGGAGTGCCAGAGTGAGAAGTTGCGCGATCAACTTGTATCGACTCAATGCCAAGGCTGCACCTCCGGAACCGGGGAGGATCGTTTGCCGTGACGATTCGCGAAGCGATCGCCGATCTCCGTCAGGGGGGTCGAGGAGACCTCCTTGTGCGGGGCAATGGTGTGGCGTAGCTGCTGTCGTCGCAGTCTAGCCGTCTCGGCGCTGGTGGCCACCACGATCACCGCAATGCCGTAATCGTTGAGGCGATAGGCGCGTTCGTAAGGCATCAGCGCTTCCTGAAGACGGCGGCAGAGTGCTGCCATGTCCGCTGTCGTCGAGCGAGCGCAGCCGAAAACCGTCACCTCGGCATGCAACGACTCGCGCTCGGCCCGTTTCAACTCTCGCTGAATGCCGCCATCCAGTTGGGCGGCCGGGAGAAGCCAGTTCGACTGGCCGTCCGACGGTGCCGTCGCGGATACCTTCTGTCGATCCAGGCACAGAAGCCAGACGATGGCCAGCGATACGCTGGCGACGACGGCAGTGGGCGGGGGCAGGGTCCAGCCGACGTAGATGACGCTCAGGACATAAACCAGCGCGCTGGCGGCTACCCCGGCCCTGCCCGGCGATCCCAGCAGGCACAACGGCAGTGCCCACAACCAGATATGGCTGCTGGCGTGATGGGTGGCAAGCAGCGCGACGCTCAGCAGGACGATCGTGATGGGGAGCCAGCGAGAGAGGCGCAAGGGGTAAACCGCCGAGAGGGCAAACGCGATGCACCCGGCCCAGGCGACCACGCGTGTGGCGTCCTGTGCCAGCCAGCCCGCCAGCAGGGCGAGCAGCGAGAGAAGCGATAGTAGGATTCGGGAGCCGAGGCTTTTGTACTTGCTTTGCATGGTGGCTTATATTGGACCGATTGCGAATGGCTTGCGCGACTCGTCTCTCACTATCATGTGTGCCGGGAATGATCGTGTGGCGCCTATGACAAAAGAACAAAGCCTCATCGTACCTGCGGCGTCAAGCTTCCCGGCCATTCGAGACGTTCCCGATTCGATGCCGAAGGTCGTTCGTCGCGGACTACCACTGACAAGAGATAGTACACCATGCAGCAGACTGCGACCCCACGGGTCGAGGATATCGCCGAATACATGCAGGCGTTGGGGCAGCAGGCACGCGTTGCGAGTGCCGAACTGAGGCGTGTCGACAGCGGCCGGAAGAACGCGGCGCTCGAGGCCATCGCTGCGCGCCTGGATGACGCCAGACCGGCGCTGGCGTCGGCCAATCGGGACGATCTGGCCCGCGCCCGTGAAAACGGCCTGAGCGATGCGCTGCTGGATCGCCTGGCACTGACTCCCGCACGGATCGATGCGATGATCCTCGGCGTTCGCCAGGTCGCCGCGCTTGCCGATCCCGTCGGTCAGATCGACGGCCTGAGCTACCGGCCGAGCGGCATTCAGGTCGGGCAGATGCGCGTGCCCCTGGGTGTGATCGGCATCATCTACGAGTCCCGCCCCAATGTCACCGTGGAGGCGGCAAGTCTGTGTCTGAAGTCCGGCAACGCCTGCATTCTTCGCGGCGGGTCCGAGGCCGCCTCCAGCAACGCGGCGATCGCCGAATGCGTAGGCCAGGGCCTGGCGGATGCCGGCCTGCCCGCCACCGCCGTGCAGATCGTCGCGACCACGGATCGCGCGGCGGTGGGCGAACTGATCACGATGCCGCGATTCGTGGATGTCATCGTGCCGCGCGGCGGCAAGTCGCTGATCGCGCGCATCGCCAGCGAGGCGACGGTGCCGGTCATCAAGCATCTCGACGGGGTCTGCCACGTCTATATCGATGCTGCCGCGAATCTGGACAAGGCGGTGGCGATCGCGGACAACGCCAAGACCCAGCGCTATTCGCCCTGCAACACCATGGAGACGCTGCTCGTCCATGCCGATATCGCGGCAGAGGCGTTGCCGCGGGTGGCGGCCATCTATCGTGACAAGGGCGTCGAGATGCGGGGATGCGCGCGCACGCGTGAGTGGATAGGCGATGCCGTGGCGGCAACGATCGAGGACTGGTCGACGGAGTATCTGGCACCGATCGTCTCCATCCGGGTCGTGGATGATTTCGACCAGGCCGTCGATCACATCAATACCTATGGGTCGCAGCATACCGATGCCATCGTGACGGAGAGCCTGACGCTCGCCCGGCGGTTCCTTGGCGAGGTGGACTCCAGTTCGGTGATGGTCAATGCCTCGACGCGCTTCGCCGACGGTTTCGAATACGGGCTCGGGGCGGAGATCGGCATCTCCACCAACAAGCTGCATGCCCGGGGCCCTGTCGGCCTCGAGGGTCTGACCACCCGGAAGTACGTCGTCTTCGGTGACGGCCATGTCCGGAGTTGACGTGCAGAACGCCTCGATTCCACGGATCGCGATGCTGGGTGGCACCTTCGACCCGGTTCACATGGGGCACCTGCGCAGTGCCGTCGAGCTGGGAGAGGCGTTGGCGTTGGACGCGGTTCACATGATCCCGGCTCACGTGCCCCCGCACCGCAAGGCACCGGGGATTTCCGCCGAGCACCGCCTGGCCATGCTGAGAGCCGGTATCGGCGACACGCCGGGGCTGGTGGCCGATGATCGCGAGGTGCGCCGCTCGGGCCACTCCTACTCCGTCGATACGCTGGCGTCGTTGCGTGAAGAGTGGGGCGGTCAGGCGCGGCTGATCATGGCGGTCGGCCACGATGCGTTCCTCGGCCTGCCGGAGTGGCACCAGCGGGAGCGGCTGCTGTCACTGGCGCACATCGTGGTGATCGACCGCCCCGACCACGAGGCGCCGCTGGAGCCGGCGCTGGCCTCGCTGATCGAGGGGCGTGAGGTGTCGACGGTGGCGTCGATGATGGCCGCCCCCGGGGGCCATCTGCTGCGCCTGCGCCTGCCGAGCCGCATGGCCATCGCGGCCACCGAAGTGCGGCGACGCCTGCAGCAAGGGCTCAGCGTGCGCTATCTGATTCCCGAGGCGGTGGAGCGCTATATCGCCAGCCATGCCCTCTATCGCCATTCCTGAGCGATATCGAGAGGGCGGGGCTGGCGTTAATGGTCCATCCGCGTAAAATGCGCCTCTCCCGGATCCCGGGGGTAGCGATTCCCTTCCCAGGAAGGGGTTATATGACGAGGAGCTATGCAGACAGATACGCTTAAATCATTGGTGGTGGAAGCGCTCGAGGAGCTGAAGGCGCGCGATGTCGTCGAGCTGGACGTGGCCGAATTGACCAGCGTCACCGATGTCATGGTCGTCGCCAGTGGCACCTCCTCGCGGCACGTCTCCGCGCTGGCGGACAACGTGATCGAGAAAGCCAAGGAGGCCGGCCTCCGCCCGTTGGGCGTGGAGGGGCAGCAGAGCGGGGAGTGGGTGCTGGTGGATCTGGGCGATGTCATCGCCCACGTGATGATGCCGGAGACCCGGCAGCTCTACGACCTCGAGCGCCTCTGGGCCGACCTGCCCGCCGACTCCCGGCGAGCCACTGGCGATTCGGATCGGCAAGAGCTTCGGGGATGAAGATCCGGCTGCTGGCCGTCGGCTCGCGCATGCCGGCCTGGGTCGAGGCTGGTGCCGATGAGTATCGCAAGCGTCTGCCGCGGGAAATGCCGCTCGAGGTGGTCGAGATCCCGCCCGGTGCCCGTGGCAAGAATGCCGATATCGCGCGGGCGGTCCGGTCAGAGGGCGATCGGATGCTGGAAAAGCTGAAAGATCAGGAACGTATCGTCGCGCTCGAGGTCAAAGGGCAGTCCTGGACGACAGAGCAACTGGCCGAACGCCTCGGCGCGTGGCGGCTGGAAGGGCAGGACGTGGCGCTATTGGTGGGTGGCCCGGATGGCCTCGATCCCCGCGTCGCCGCCCGGGCTCAGGTCTCCTGGTCGCTCTCCGCGCTGACGCTGCCGCACCCGCTGGTGCGCGTGGTGCTGGCGGAGCAGTTCTATCGCGCCTGGACGTTGCTTGCAGGGCACCCGTACCACCGTTGAGTCAGAGAGTCAGTCGCTTGTTTCCATTCGATATCGCCGACAGCGACGCCGTTGGACGCCATGCCCGCTCCGGGGCTTCCCATGCCCTGAACCGCCATTCCCGTCATGCGTAAGCGCCGCGAAAACATCAAGAATCACGAGCTGGAAGCCCGTGTCTTCCGTAACCGCTCGCTGGTCGCCGCTCTGGTCATCGTGCTGATGGCCGGGGCGCTGGTCTCCCGCCTGTTCTACCTGCAGGTCATCGAGCACGACGTCTTCATCACCCGGTCCGACAACAACCGCATGCGGGTCGAGCCGCTGCCGCCCCGGCGCGGGCTGATCTACGACCGCAACGGCAAGTTGCTGGCGGAGAACCGGCCGACCTACAACCTCACGATCGTGCGTGAGCGTGTCGATGATCTCGATACTACGCTGCAGCGGCTGATCGATATTCTCGATCTGCCCGAGGACGAGGTGGCGACCTTCCGCGAGCGCTCCCGTCAGCGCCAGAGACCGTACCAGCCGGCGCTCTTGATGAGCGACCTGACGGAGGGTCAGATCGCGCGTCTGGCGGTGAACCGATACCTGCTCAGCGGCGTCGAGGTCGAGGCCCAGTTGATGCGCTACTACCCCGACCCCATCGTGATGTCGCACGTGCTGGGGTACGTCGGGCGGATCAACGAGGAGGAGCTGGCCGAACTGGACTCGGGGGACTACGCGGGAACCCACTTCATCGGCAAGACCGGCATCGAGTACACCTACGAGGATCAACTCCACGGCAAGGCGGGCCTTCGCAAGGTCGAGACCAACGCGCGGGGGAGAGTCCTGCGGGAGCTGGACCGGGATTCGCCGGTGCCCGGGAAGGACATCACCCTGACCATCGACAGTCGCCTTCAGCACATGGCCTACGACCTGCTGGATGGCCGGCGGGGCGCCATCGTGGCGATCCAGCCCAAGACCGGCGACATCCTGGCGATGGTCTCGGCGCCCGGCTTCGACATCAACAAGTTCGTGACCGGCATCTCCTACGACGACTACCGGGCCCTGCAGCAGAATCTCGATCTGCCCTTGTACAACCGCGCGGTCCGGGGCCAGTACCCTCCCGGTTCCACCATCAAGCCTTTCGAGGCGCTGGCGGCGTTGCAGGATGGCGTGGTCAAGCCCAACGACGTCATCTATGACCCCGGATACTTCCAGTTGCCCAACGACACGCGGCGCTATCATAACTGGCTGCGCTGGGGGCACGGGCGAGTCGATCTCGAGCGGGCGCTGGAGGTTTCCAACAATACCTACTTCTACACCATGGCCTACCGGCTGGGCATCGACCGACTCTCCTCGTTCATGCATCAGTTCGGCTTCGGTGAGGTAACCTCGCTGGATGTGCAGGGCGCAGCCCCGGGCCTGATGCCCTCCCGCGAGTGGAAGCGCGAGAAGTACAATCAGGTCTGGTACCCCGGCGAGACGCTCTCCGCGGGTATCGGCCAGGGGTATTTCATGGCCACGCCGCTCCAGCTGGCCGCGGCCACCGCCACGCTGGCCAACCATGGCCATTGGGTTCGGCCGCATCTGGCCAAGCGGATTGGCGATCAAGTCATCGAACCGCCTTTCGCCGACACCAAGCCGGACGTTCAGGTCAATCAGGCACGCTGGTGGCAGGACGTCTACAAGGGGATGGAAGCGGTGCTCCAGGGGTCCGAGGGGACCGCCCGCAAGGCGGGAGCCGGCCTGCAGTACGAGATGGCGGCGAAGACCGGTACCGCCCAGGTGTTCTCGCTGGGGCAGAATCAGAAGTACGACGCCGACGAATTGACGGAACGACTTCGTGATCACGCGCTGTTCATCGGCTTCGCGCCGGTCGAGGATCCGCAGATCGCGCTCGCGGTCATCGTCGAGAACGCCGGCGGCGGCGTTTCCGGTCTGGGGCGCGAACTGACCGATGCCTGGCTGTTGCCGGACGGCGAACTGAAGAATCGACCGGGCACCACGGTCAACGAAGAAGTCGAGAGTATCGATGGCGATTGATTTCCAGCGCGTGGCACCGCGAACACATCGGGCACGAGTCGGGCGCAAGCGCTCGATATGGCTACGCATCCATCTCGATCCCTGGCTGCTGTCGATCCTGGTGCTGCTGATCTCCTTTGGCCTGGTGGTGCTCTACAGCGCCAGCGGGATGTCGACCTCGACGACGATGGCGCAGGCTTCCCGCATGGGGGTCGCGCTGCTCGGCGCGATCGTCATCGCGCAGTTCTCCCCCGTCACGCTACTCCGGTGGACGCCGGTCGCCTATGGCGCGGGGCTGCTGATGCTGGTCGCCGTCGAGATCATGGGGGACATCGGCATGGGGGCGCAGCGCTGGCTGGAGATCGGCCCGCTGCGTTTCCAGCCCTCGGAGCTGATGAAGATTGCCATGCCGATGATGCTGGCCGCCTATCTTCACCGCCGACCTCTGCCGCCCACATGGCGCGACCTTCTGGTGTGCGGGGTGATCGTCGGCGTTCCGGTGTTGCTGATCGCTCGCCAGCCCGACCTGGGGACCTCGCTGCTGGTCACCTGTGCCGCGGTATTCGTGATTCTGCTGGCGGGACTTTCCTGGAAGTTCATCGTGACGCTCGTGGCGATGGCCGGTGGCGCGATGCCGCTGCTGTGGATCAACATGCATGACTATCAGCGCCAGCGGGTGTTGACCTTCCTCAACCCGGAGAGCGATCCGCTGGGTGCCGGCTGGAACATCATCCAGTCCAAGACGGCGATCGGCAGCGGGGGACTGGAAGGTAAGGGCTGGGGATTGGGGACCCAGTCCCAGCTCGAGTTCCTGCCCGAACGCCACACCGACTTCATCGTCGCCGTGCTCGGGGAGGAGTTCGGACTGATCGGCATGGGCACCATCCTGGTTCTCTACCTGCTGCTGGTCGCGCGTGGGCTGGTGATGGCCAACAACGCGCAGGACACCTACGGACGCCTGCTGGCCGGCAGCATCGTGCTGACGTTTTTCATCTATGTGTTCGTCAATATCGGCATGGTCAGCGGCATCCTGCCGGTCGTCGGGGTGCCGCTGCCGCTGGTCAGCTACGGCGGGACCTCCAGCGTGACCTTGATGGCCGGGTTCGGTATTCTCATGTCGATTCATACGCACCGGCGGCTGTTGACACACTGACGCTGGGCAAGCCGCAATCAGGGAGCAAGTCACGCATGCCGCTGCGTTGGAGACGAGAATTTCGATTCAGCCTCACTCTGCTGCTGGTGGGGCTGCTGGGCATGGCGAGCGCGGCCGCGCAGGGCGAGGAGGATTTCGATCCCGCCACTCACCCCGAGGTGAAGGCGATGCTGGAGTCGCTGTCCCGGCAGGGAGTGTCGGAGCGCGAACTCGATGCGGCCATGCGGGCGGCGAGATATCGGCCCCAGGTGCTGGAGGCGATGAGCCATGCGGCCGAGCGCCGGCTGCGCTGGGACGAGTATCGCGACATCTTCATACAGCCCGAGCGGATACGGCAGGGGGTCGCTTTCCTCGACGCCAACCGGGAAGCCCTGGAGCGCGCCGAGCGGCGCTACGGTGTGCCCCCGGAAGTCGTGGTGGCGATCCTGGGAGTCGAGACCCAGTACGGCCGGCACAAGGGGACGCACCGCGTGCTCGACTCGCTGTCGACGCTGGCGTTTCACCATCCCACGCGGGGTGGATTCTTCCGTGGCGAGCTCGAGGCCTTTCTCGCAATCACGCTGGGGCAAGGGGTCGATCCGCAGACGCTCTACGGCTCCTATGCCGGTGCCATGGGGTATCCCCAGTTCATCCCGACGAGCTATCAGGCCTACGCGGTCGATTTCGACGGCGACGGTTTGAAGGACCTGTGGAATGATCCGGTCGATGCCATCGGCAGTATCGCCAATTATTTCAGCGAACATGGCTGGCAGCGACACCGGCCGGTGCTGGTCGAGGCCAGCGGCCCCGAGGCGTTGCCACCTGATGTGAAATTCAACCGCACCGAGCCGCCGGATACCACGGTCGAGGCCCTGAAGCGCGTGGGTATCGAACCCACGGCGGGAAATCTGCAGCCACAGGACAAGGTCGTGCCGCTGGCGCTGGATTTCGCCGACGGCCACGTCCGCTACGTACTGGGTCTCGACAATTTCCACGTCATCACGCGTTACAACCACAGTCATCTTTACGCCATGGCGGTGGCGACACTGGCTCAGCGCATTCAAACGGCCATGGATGACGGCGTATGAAGCGTCGAGGCATGACATGGCGCGGTTTGCCGATGATCGTGCTGGTGTCGATACTGGCGGGCTGTGCCGGCGGTGGCGGCTCCCAGCAGGGCGGCGGACGCTACGCGATGGACCAGGATGCGTACCCCGACTCGCCCGAGGACGTCGCCAACGTGCCGGACGCGGTGCCCAGGGTCGAGCCGCGCTCCAGGAGCGGCAACCGCTCGACCTACAGTGTCTGGGGAAAGACCTATCACGTGCTCGACGACCCGACCGGATACTCGGCGGAAGGTCGCGCTTCCTGGTACGGGGTCAAGTTCCAGGGCTACGACACCGCCAATGGCGAAACCTACGACATGTACAAGATGTCGGCGGCGCATCGCTCGCTCCCCCTGCCCATCTACGCCCGGGTCACCAACCTCGACAACGGTCGCAAGGTCATCGTTCGCGTCAACGACCGCGGTCCGTTTCACAGCGACCGCCTGATCGATCTCTCCTACGCGGCGGCAGCCCGGTTGGGAATCCTGAAGGGCGGAACGGGGCGGGTGAAAGTGGAGGCGATCGACCCCGTGGCGTGGGCGCGTACCCATGGACGATCGAATTCGACGAGCGGGGCTGCCGAGCAGTCCGATGTTGCATCCCGGTCCGCCTCGCCCGCGGTATCGAAACGGGCCGCGCCGAGCCGGCCGCCCGGCTCGACATCGGGGGCAGGGACGGCGGTGAACTACGAGGCGAGCATCGACCCCATCCTCTCGGCGGCCAATGACGGCGACCCCACGGCTGCCGCCTCTGCGCCACCCCGCAATGCCGCAGCCGCGTCGCCCGACAACGCCACATCCGCGTCTGGCGTCACGCGCTCGTCTGCCGGTCAGCGCTACGTTCAGGTCGCCGCGCTGGGCTCTCAGGCCAAGGCGGAGGCGCTGAAAAGCCGCCTGCAGGGCTTGCTGTCGCGACCGGTTCGCATTGACAATGCGACACCTCTCTATCGTGTCCAGGTCGGGCCCATCGATGACCTGGCATCGCTCGAATCCATCAGAGCTACCTTGCGAGACGCCGGCTACGGCCAGGTGTTCCTGGTAGCGCCCACACAGTAACCTTTTCCAATGAGAACCCGATTGTCATGAAAGCGTTGTTCACTTCGTCTGTTTCACGCCTGGTCATCTCAGCGTCATTGTGTCTGGGGCTGTTTTCATCACCGGTCGGCGCTCAGCAGCCTACCCCCGACAGCCAGATGTCCACTGCCAATCCGGAACCGGGGCAGTTGATCCCGTCACCGCCGGATCTGGCGGCTTCTTCCTGGGTGCTGATGGATGCCTCCACGGGTCAGTTGCTGGTGAATCACAACGGGGACCAGCGTCTGCCGCCTGCCAGTCTGACCAAGATGATGACGGCGTACATCGTCGAACAGGAGATCGACGGTGGCAGCATCTCCGACAGCGACATGGTCAGTGTGAGCGAAAATGCCTGGCGCACGGGCGGCTCGCGCATGTTCATCCAGGAGGGCACCCAGGTCAGTGTCGAGGACCTGCTGCGCGGCGTGGTCGTGCAATCCGGCAATGACGCCAGCGTGGCGCTGTCGGAGTACGTCGCCGGCAGCGAGTCGGCTTTCGCCGACCTGATGAATCAGCAGGCCCAGCGCATGGGCATGCAGAACAGCCACTTCATGAACCCCACGGGGCTCCCGCACGACGATCACTACTCGTCCGCTCACGACCTGGCGATTCTCGCGCGCCATATCATCACGGACTTCCCCGACCACTATCAGGTCTATTCCGAAAAATACTTCACCTACAATGATATCCGTCAGCCCAATCGCAACCGCCTGCTGTGGCGTGATCCGGACGTCGACGGCCTGAAGACCGGGCATACGGAAGCCGCCGGCTACTGTCTGGTGGCATCCGCCAAGAAGCAGGACACCCGTCTGATCGCCGTGGTCATGGGCACCAACTCCGATGAGGCACGGGCGGCCGAGACCCAGCGCCTGCTCAACTACGGGTTCCGCTTCTTCCAGACCCGCAAGCTCTACGATGCCGGTTCCGTGCTCAACGAGGCGCGGGTCTGGGGTGGCGACAGCGATACCGTTCGTCTCGGTGTCAAGGATGCGGTCAGCATGACCGTGCCGCGGGGCAGTGCCGACAACCTGACCGCTCGCCTCAACCTGCCGGAGACGTTGCATGCGCCGATTCAGGCGGGCCAGCAGGTCGGCACGCTGGAAATCAAGTCCGGCGACGAGGTGCTGGGACAAGAGCCGCTGGTCGCGCTGGAAGGTGTCGAAGAGGGCAGCATCTTCAAGCGCGTCTGGGACTCCATCGTGCTGTTCGTGACCGGCCTGTTCGACTGAGTGCCGCCTGGCGTCGCCCCGGCGGCGCCTCTCCCGCCGCCTCGGAGGAATTCTGCGGGGCGGCGGGGCGGCATCGGTTGGTGAGCCGGGTAATGTTGAGTAGAATGGTCGGAAATGTACTCCGTTTCCAGATGCCATGACCCAGACTCCCAGCGATGTTGATCTTCCCCGACCCAAGGTCGAGTTTCCCTGCGATTACCCGATACGGGTGGTTGGCGACGCTGCCGACGATTTCGTGGCGGCCGTCAGTGATGTGATCGAGCGTCATGCGCCCGGTTTCGATCCGGCATCGATCAAGCTCTCCGACAGTCGTAATGGCCGGTTCCAGTCGCTGCGCGTGGTCATTCACGCCACCGGCGAGGCGCAGTTGAATGCGCTGTTTCAGGATCTGAAGGCCACCGGTCGGGTCCATATGGTGCTATGACGCCGATGTCCGCCCTGCCACTCTATCGCCTTGGGCGCCAGCCCTACCTGCCGGTCTGGCAGGCAATGTCGCGTTTCACCGATGGCCGCGACAGCGCAGAGCCGGATCAGCTGTGGCTGGTCGAGCACGAGCCCGTGTTCACGCAGGGACGTGCGGGCAAGCCTGAACATCTGCTGATGCCTGGCGATATCCCGGTGGTGGCGAGTGATCGGGGAGGGCAGGTGACCTATCATGGGCCGGGCCAGATCGTGCTGTACCCGCTGCTGGACGTTCGCCGGCGAGGGTTGGGGGTGCGTGAACTGGTGACGCTGCTCGAGAGCGCCGTCGTCGACCTGCTGGCCCAGCATGGCATCTCGGCTCGGGCGCGTCCGGACGCACCGGGGGTCTATGTCGGTGACGAGAAGATCGCCTCCCTGGGCTTGCGGATTCGACGAGGCTGCAGCTTTCATGGGGTAGCTCTCAACGTCGATATGGACCTGTCGCCATTTTCCCGTATCAACCCGTGTGGCTATTCGGGCCTGAAGATGACCCAACTGCGTGATCATCTGCCTGGACCGATCTCGTTCGACCGTGAATCCACGAGGCTGGCCGACTGTTTCGCGCAGCGGCTGGCGGTGAAACTCGAGGATCGGCCGCTGTGGCCACGAGCATTTGAACCGGTAGCGACTGCCTAGCTGCCGGCGTTCCAAGACCTATCAGGAAGGGACCTATGACCGAGACGACCGTGATGCAAACGCCCGAGGCCAAGAAGCCTGCCCGTGCCGAGCGGGGTGTCAAACTGCGCGGTGCCGACAAGGTATCGCGGATTCCCGTCAAGGTCATTCCGACCGAAACCCTGCCGAAGAAGCCGGACTGGCTGAGGGTCAGGATGCCGGTCTCTCCCCAGGTGACCCACATCAAGCAGACGCTGCGAAAGCATGGGCTGCACACCGTTTGCGAAGAGGCTTCCTGCCCCAATCTGGGCGAGTGTTTCAGCGGCGGGACGGCGACGTTCATGATCATGGGCGACATCTGCACCCGGCGCTGCCCGTTTTGCGATGTCGCGCACGGGCGTCCCAACGCGCTAAACGAGAATGAGCCGCGGGAGTTGGCCGAGGCCATCGCCGAAATGGGGCTCAATTATGTCGTCGTGACCTCCGTGGATCGTGACGATCTGCGCGACGGTGGGGCCCAGCACTTCGCCAACTGCATCCGCGAGATTCGCCGCGACAGTCCGGAAATCGAGATCGAGGTTCTGGTACCCGATTTCCGCGGTCGCATGCAGGTGGCTCTCGATATTCTG
Source organism: Salinicola sp. (assembly GCA_002695065.1). GTDB lineage: Bacteria > Pseudomonadota > Gammaproteobacteria > Pseudomonadales > Halomonadaceae > Salinicola. The sequence goes on from NZNW01000070.1 coordinate 26,505, forward strand.
GAAGGCGAGGCGCCGGACGTTTTCAATCACAACCTGGAGACGGTGCCGTCCCTTTACCGCAAGGTTCGCCCCGGCGCGGACTACCAGTGGTCGTTGGACCTGCTGAAGGGTTACAAGGCCCGTCGTCCGGAAGTGATGACCAAGTCGGGGCTGATGCTCGGGGTGGGCGAGACCGACGAGCAGGTCATCGAGGTAATGCGTGACCTGCGTGCGCACGATGTCGACATGTTGACTCTCGGGCAGTACATGCAGCCGTCCCGCAACCATCTGCCCGTCGATCGCTGGGTGCATCCCAGGACATTCGACTGGTTCGCCGAACAGGGCAGGAGCATGGGCTTCACCCATGTCGCGTCCGGGCCGCTGGTCCGCTCCTCGTACCATGCCGACAAGCAGGCCCATGGGGTCGAAGTGAAGTAACCGCCTCTTAAATCGAATGAATCTCGGTCGGGCCCGCCGCTTCAATCGGTGGGCCCTTTCCGTCTCTGGCGGATGATTGCCTGGTGCTGGCGGCAAGGCTAGGGGGAAGCGAACGTCTTTTTTGAGTGCCCGTCTTTTTTGTGAGTCGATGCATCTGACGCGGTACGGAAGGCGTATTGGGGTAGTGATTCGTTCTGCGCGAACTAAGATTCTCAATAAATCATCGTGGCACGCCGGCTGATTTGCCGTTCCCTGCTCGTGTCATCAAGCGCGATCACGATGATGCCCATCAAACCCGACGATGTTTTCGTACTGAAGAGCCGAACTATGATTGCACCGAACCTGCCTGAGCAGGAGACAGAGCGCTTGAGTTTCCTGCACGACCTACAACTGCTCGATTCGAACGCGGACGAGGGCTTCGATCGGTTGACGGAGCTGGCAACGCAAATTTTCGACGTGCCCATGTCGTTGATCACGCTGATCGATGAAGATCGCCAGTGGTTCAAGTCGCGTCAGGGTTTGAGCGTGTGCGAGACACCCAGGCGGATCTCCTTCTGCGGTCACGTCGTGGCCGACGGCCAGCCGATGGTGATCAACAACGCGCTGCGGGATCCCAGATTCTCGGACAACCCGCTGGTGACGGGGGCGCCCTTCATACGCTTCTACGCGGGCTATCCGCTGTTCGTGGCGCCGGACATCTGCGTCGGCACCCTATGTCTGATCGGCACGCTCCCGCGTACGTTCGAAGAGACCGATATGCGTCGAATGAAGCTGCTCGCCGCCCAGGCCGAGGAGCTGATTCATCTCCACGTTCTGCGTGTCCGTGCGAATCTCGCCAGGGTGCCGGTTTCAGGTGCGAGCGGTGGTGGCGTCTAGCCATCGTCGGCGGGAAGGCACAGTAGCGTGGGCGTCTCGATCGGGGTGATTGGCGCCCGGAAGTGGGCGTTCAACTCCGGCAGCAGTTCGCGCACGAAACGCAGGAACAGTTCCGTTACCGGCGTCGGGTAGCGGTCCTTGGGATAGACCGTGCACCACGAGCGCCTCAGCGGGAAGCCCGGGATCGTCGGGCTCGCCAGCAGGCCGGAGGCGAGCTCCAGTTGCACGGCCAGTCTCGGCAACACGGCGACGCCGAGATGGGCCATGACCCCCTGCTTGATGGCCTCGTTGGTGCCGAGTTCGATGGTGTGGTGCAGTGAAATGCGCTCCCGCGCCGCGAAATCCTCGAACGCCGTGCGTGCCCCGGATCCCGGCTCTCTCATCAGCAGGTAGTGCCTCGCGAAATCCTCGAGCGTGGCCTTGTCGGCGGTCACCAGTGGATGGCCCGGCCAGACGACGGGGATCAGTTCGTTGTCCAGAATGGGCATGAAGACCAGGTTGGGGTCGTCCGGCACCATGCCCATGATCACCAGATCGTCCCGCCTTTCCGCCAGTCGCTCGAGCGCTTGCCCCCGGTTGCAGACGCGCAACCGAATCTGAACCTCCGGGTAGCGGGCGCGAAAGCGAGCCAGGATGTGCGGCACCACGTATTGAGCGGTCGAGACGGCGGCCAGGTTGAGCTCGCCGCGGATGGTGCCGGCCAGCTCCGACAACTCCATCTGAAGGCTTGAGACCTGACCGAAGATCGACTGCACCGAGGCGGACAAGGCGTCGGCGGCGGGCAGGATGTGGAGTGTCTTGCCGGCATACTTGAACAGCGGCTGGGCCAAGGCCTGCTCGAGCTGTCGGATCTGGGCGCTGACGGCGGGCTGTGTCAGGCCAAGTTGCTCAGCGGCGCGCGAGTAGGACTGCTGCCGATGGACGGCCTGGAACACCTGAAGCTGACGGAATGTCAGGCGATTGAGCAGGTTGGGTCTCGACATTCGGTACGCTCTCGCGGTCAGGTATAAGGTGAAGCTTATAGGTTGGCAAAAAAATATCAATTTTTCTATTGGGTCCCGGGTGGCTAGCGTAGAGCAGAAGAGAACCAACGCTTATCCGACAACCGGGAGAGCTTGCGGTGTTTAAGAAGCTGCTGATCGCCAACCGTGGCGAGATCGCCGTGCGTATTGTACGGGCCTGCGCCGAGATGGGCATCCGTTCGGTCGCGATCTATACCGAGCCCGACCGATTTTCGTTGCACGTCAAAGGCGCCGACGAGGCGCATTTCGTCGGAGAGGAGCCGCTGGCGGGCTATCTGGACCCGCGGCGTGTCGTCAATCTGGCGCGCGAAACCGGTTGCGATGCCATTCACCCCGGCTACGGTTTCCTGTCCGAGAGTGCCGAGTTCGCCAGGATCTGTAGCGAGGCCGGAATCGCTTTCGTCGGCCCGAGTGCCGAGGTCATCGCCAAGATGGGCGACAAGACGGCGGCGCGAGCGGCCATGCGCGAAGCCGGCGTACCCATCACGCCGGGATCCGAGGGCAATCTCGCCAACCGCGAAGAAGCGCTGACGGTGGCGGAGGAGATCGGGTATCCGGTCATGCTCAAGGCGACCTCCGGTGGCGGCGGGCGGGGCATCCGCCGCTGCGATACGCCCGAGCAACTGACTCAGGCCTGGGACCGGGTGATCTCCGAGGCGACCAAGGCGTTCGGCAGCGCCGAGGTGTTCATGGAGAAGTGCGTCGTCGATCCGCTGCATATCGAAGTCCAGGTGCTGGCGGACGGTCACGGTGGCGTCATTCATCTGTTCGAGCGCGACTGCTCGATCCAGCGTCGCAATCAGAAGCTGATCGAGATCGCCCCCAGTCCCCAGTTGACCCCGGAGCAGCGCAGCTACGTCGGCAAGATGGCGGTCCGTGCCGCCAGCGCGGTGAGTTACGAGAATGCCGGCACCGTGGAGTTCCTGGTCAAGGACAATGAAGTCTACTTCATGGAGATGAATACCCGGGTCCAGGTCGAGCACACCATCACCGAGGCGATCACCGGGGTCGACATCGTTCGCGAGCAGTTGCGCATCGCCGCGGGGGAGAGGCTGGCCTACCGCCAGGAGGACATTCGCCACCAGGGCTACGCGATCCAGTTCCGGATCAACGCCGAGGACCCCAAGAACGACTTCCTGCCCAGCTTTGGCCGCATCACGCGCTACTACGCGCCCGGCGGCCCCGGCGTCCGCACCGATACCGCGATCTATACCGGTTACACCATCCCGCCATACTTCGATTCGATGTGTCTCAAGCTGATCGTCTGGGGCATGACCTGGGAGGAGACGCTCAACCGGGGCATCAGGGCATTGAACGACATGCGCCTTCAGGGGGTGAAGACCACCGCGCCGTACTATCAGGAAATTCTTCGCCACCCTGCGTTCCGCGCTGGCCAGTTCGATACCGGGTTCGTTCCCGCCCATCCGGAATTGCTCAACTACTCCGTCAAGCGCAATCCGGAGGAGATCGCCCTGGCGATATCGGCGGCCATTGCAGCTCATGCCGGGCTCTGAGCGCGGCCAACTCGGAATACGACGAATCGATCGGGACCAGAATCAGGAGACAAAAATGAACCAAGCCGAGCCGTCATCCGTCAAGATCAGCGATGTCGTGCTGCGCGATGGGCACCAATCGCTGCTTGCCACGCGCATGCGCACCGAGGACATGCTGCCGATCTGTGCCAAGCTCGACGCGATCGGATTCCACTCCCTGGAGGTGTGGGGGGGTGCCACCTTCGACGCCTGCGTGCGATTTCTCAAGGAGGACCCCTGGGAGCGCCTGCAGTCGCTCCGCGAGGCGCTCCCCGATACCCCGCTGCAGATGCTGCTGCGCGGTCAGAACCTGCTCGGCTACCGTCACTACGCGGACGATGTCGTCGAGCGGTTCGTCGCGCGTTCGGCCGACAACGGGATCGATATCTTCCGGGTCTTCGATGCGTTGAACGACCTGCGCAATCTCGAGACTGCCATGAAAGCGGTCAAGGCCAGCGGTAAGCATGCCCAAGGGACGATCTGCTATACCGTCAGTCCGGTTCATACCCGTGACATGTACGTCGAGCAGGCCAAGCGACTCGTCGACATGGGCGCCGACTCCATCGCGATCAAGGACATGGCGGGTCTGCTGACGCCGTACGCGACCGGCGAGCTGGTGCAGGCGCTGGTCGAGGCGGTGGACGTCCCGATCCATCTCCACGCCCACGCGACATCCGGACTCGCCTCCCTGAGCCAGATGAAGGCGATCGAGGCGGGGTGTCGCCACATCGATACCTGCATCTCCGCCTTTGCCGGAGGCACCAGCCATCCGTCGACCGAGGCGATGGTCGCGGCGTTCCAGGACACCCCCTATGACACCGGCCTGGATCTGGTGGCGTTGAAGGAGATCGGCGACTACTTCCGTGAAGTCCGCAAGAAATACGCGGCTTTCGAGAGCGAGTACACCCGCGAGGATGTCAGCGTGCAGATCTGGCAGGTGCCGGGCGGCATGATGTCGAACCTCGCCAACCAGATGAAAGAGCAGAACGCCCTGGGCCGGATCCAGGACGTGTTCGACGAGATCCCCAAGGTCCGTGCCGATCTCGGCTATCCGCCGCTGGTGACGCCGACCTCGCAGATCGTCGGCACCCAGGCGGCCATGAACGTGCTGACCGGCGAGCGTTACAAGTCGATCACCAACGAAGTGAAGCGCTACCTGCTGGGCGGTTACGGTCAGCCACCCGCGGAAGTGAATGCGGAGGTTCGTCGCAAGGCGATCGGCAACGAGTCGGTCGACGATGGCCGGCCCGCCGACCACATCAAGCCCGAGATGGCCAGGCTCGAGCAGGAGATCGGCGATCTCGCGAACAGCGAGGAGGACGTGCTGACCTTCGCCATGTTCCCCGATCTCGGGCGGGAGTATCTGCAGGGGCGGCGCGACGGCACCCTGGTGGCCGAACCGATTCCGGCCGCCGAAGCCTCCGGCGGCGGCCGGCCGGTGTCCGAGGGCGTGCCGACAGAATTCGTCATCGACGTTCACGGTGAGTCCTACGAGGTGCAGATCACCGGCGTCGGCAGCGGTAGCGGCCGCAAGCGCCGGGTCTACCTGACGCTCGACGGCATGCCCGAAGAAGTCGTGTTCGAGGCCAAGGACGAGTTCGTCCAGGAAGGCAAGGGTGGCGGACGGGCCAAGGCCAGCTCTCCGGGGCATGTCACCACGTCGATGCCGGGGAATATCGTCGACGTGCTGGTTGCCGAGGGCGACAGCGTGAAGGAGGGCCAGGCCGTGCTGATCACCGAGGCCATGAAGATGGAAACCGAGGTCCAGGCGAGAATCAGTGGCACGGTCAAGGCCGTCCATGTGGCCAAGGGGGACCGGGTGACACCCGGCGAGGTGCTGGTCGAGATCGAATAGCGGGCCGCGATCGCTGCGGCGTCACGACGAAAAACGCGGAGCCTGGGCTCCGCGTTTTGTCGTTCAGTGGATCGGACGCGTGGCGCCCGACGCCACGGCTTACTCCTCGACCTGGATGATCTTCATGGTGTTGGTGCCACCATGGGCGTTCATGTGATCGCCGCGGGTGAGAATGACGTGATCGCCCTTGTCGGCGAGCCCGCGGTCGACCAGCTCCTTGATCGCGCCGGCATTGATCTCGGTCAACGGGAAGCGCGAGCTGTCGAAGACCAGTGACACCACGCCCCGGTACAGTGCCATGCGACGTTGAACCATGGGCGTTTCGGCCAGCGCCACGATCGGGAGGCCGGACCGGATGCGCGAGGCGATCAGCGGGGTGTAGCCGGAGGCGGTCAGGCAGGCGATAGCCACGACGCCGGAGAGGTGGTTGGCGGCGTACATGGCGGACAGCGCCAGGGTCTCGTCGATGCGGGTGAAGCCTTCGTGAATGCGGTGCTGGGACTGCTGCGCGGCGCGTTCCCGCTCCGCACCCAGGCAGAGCCGGTTCATGGCGCGAATGGTTTCCACCGGATAGTCGCCAGCGGCGGTCTCCGCCGACAGCATGACCGCGTCCGTGCCATCGAGCACCGCGTTGGCGACGTCGAAGACCTCCGCCCGGGTCGGCAGCGGCGACTCGATCATCGATTCCATCATCTGGGTGGCGGTGATGACGACCTTGTTGAGGGTCCGGGCACGCGCGATGATCCGTTTCTGCACCCCGATCAACTGGGCGTCGCCAATCTCGACGCCCAGGTCGCCGCGGGCAACCATGACGGCTTCCGAGGCCCGGATGATGTCGTCCAGGGTCTCCGGGTCGGCAACGGCCTCGGCGCGTTCGATTTTCGCGACCAGGCCGATCTCCTGGCCGGCCTCGCCGAGCAGCTCGCGGGCGTACTGCATGTCGGCGCCGCTACGCGGGAACGAGACCGCGAGGTAATCGACGCCGATATCGATTGCCGTCTTGAGATCTTCCTTGTCCTTGTCGGTCAGGGCCGCGGCGGAGAGGCCGCCACCTTGCTTGTTGATGCCCTTGTTGTTGGTCAGCTTGCCGCCGACGACGACCTTGGTATGGATTCGGGGGCCGTCGATACGGTCGACCTCGAGTACCAGCCGGCCGTCATCCAGCAGCAGCTTGTCGCCCGTCTCGACGTCGTCCGCCAGCTCCTCGTAGTCGCAACCGACGCGCTCGCTGTCGCCGGCGTCGCGGTCCAGAGAGACGTCGAGTATGAAGGATTGCCCTTTTTCCAGTTTCACCCCGCCTTCTGCGGCAAAACGGGCGATCCGGATCTTGGGGCCCTGCAGGTCGCCGAGTGCCGCCACGGCTCGACCATGACGGTCCGCCGCCTCGCGTACGGCCTTGAGGCGGCGCCGGTGATCCTCGGGATTGCCGTGGGAGAAGTTCAAGCGAACGACGTCGACCCCGGCTTCGATGATGGCGTCCAGCACCCCCTCGCGATCCGTGGCGGGCCCCAGGGTGGCGACGATCTTGGTGCGGCGAATCGGGCCGTGAAACGCGTGCTGCATGGAAATTCTCCTGGCAACTGAGTGAGTCGTCTCGCCGCGCTGGAAAATCGGTGAATCGAAACGCGGCGATGACATGTGGTTATTTTACAACAAGCGAGCCATCCTGTCCGGAGCCCATTGGTGGGCTATTTCATCATGGACACGCCCATCATGGACAGTTCCACCGTGGACAGAGCCGCGCCGTCGACGCACGTCGCACCGTCGGGAAATGGCGCGGGTTCCGGCGGCAGCCACTGGCATCGCATCACGGTCGCGCGACAGGGTGATGACGACCTCTGCCCGAGTGTAGCGTGCCAAAGAGGGCATGACATGAAGGGAAGGCAGGGAGCAAGTGGACAATCCACATCCGCTGCTTGGAATTCAGCCGCTCAGCCCCATGATGAAGGGCCATTGACATGGTGCTGTCGTTGCTGCTCAAAGTCGAGCTACGGCTGGCGCCTCGAGAAAGGCTAGGGTAGGGTAGGCGGATTTTCCGGCCGGCCCTGGTAGCCAGGCGGCCGTCGAGCACGTCACCGGTCGCCGCACGATTAAGATCGCCGCACGATATAAAGAAGCAGGAGCGCTATGGGCAAGTCACTGGTTATCGTCGAGTCACCGGCCAAGGCCAAGACCATCAACAAGTATCTCGGCAACGATTTCGTGGTGAAATCGAGTGTCGGGCATATTCGTGATCTGCCGACCAGTGGTTCCTCCAAGCAGGCCAGCGATCCCAAGGAGCGCGCCAAGCAGGCGGCGATCACGCGCAAGATGTCGCCGGACGAGAAGGCGAGCTACAAGAAACAGAAGCAGTGGGACCAGCTGATCCGGCGCATGGGTATCGATCCCGAGCACGGCTGGCGGGCCAACTACGAGATCCTGCCGGGCAAGGAGAAAGTGGTCGACGAGCTCAAGAGGCTCGCCGACAAGAGCGACATCATCTATCTCGCGACCGATCTGGACCGCGAGGGGGAGGCGATCGCCTGGCATCTGAAAGAGACCATCGGCGGCGACGACTCCCGCTACAAGCGGGTGGTCTTCAACGAAATCACCAAGAACGCCATCCAGGAAGCTTTCAAGCAGCCCGGTACCCTCAATATCGCCCGCGTCGAGGCGCAGCAGAGCCGGCGTTTCCTGGATCGGGTGGTCGGCTTCATGATCTCCCCGCTGCTCTGGAGCAAGGTCGCGCGTGGACTCTCGGCGGGGCGCGTCCAGTCGGTGGCGGTGCGCCTGATCGTCGATCGGGAGCGCGATATCCGGGCTTTCGTGCCGGAAGAGTTCTGGGACGTGCACGCGGATACCGTGACCGCCGATGGCGAGCCGGTACGCTTCGAGATCGTGCGCCAGAACGGTGAGACCTTCCGGCCGACTTCCGAGCAGGAGACCCTGGAGCGCATCGCTCCGCTGCGCCAGGAGACCCTGGAAGTCACCAGTCGCGAAACCCGGCCGACCAGTTCCAAGCCCAACGCGCCCTTCATCACCTCGACGCTGCAGCAGGCCGCGAGCGGTCGTCTGGGATACTCCGTCAAGAAGACCATGACGCTGGCCCAGCGGCTCTACGAGGGCGGCTACATCACCTACATGCGTACCGACTCGACCAACCTGTCCCAGGATGCGGTCGCCGGGGTGCGCGACTACATCCAGTCGGAGTTCGGCGAACGTTATCTGCCGGAAGCGCCGAACCGCTACTCGAGCAAGCAGAACGCCCAGGAGGCCCACGAGGCCATTCGCCCCTCCAACGTCAGGCAGCGGGCGGACGAGCTGCCCGTCGAGCGCGATGCCCAGCGACTCTACGAGCTGATCTGGCGGCAGTTCGTGGCCTGCCAGATGGTGCCGGCGGAGTATCTCGCCACCACCCTGACGATCGAGATCTCCGGTTTCGAGCTCAAGGCCCGTGGCCGCGTGCTCAAGTTCGACGGCTATACCCGCGTGATGAAGCCGATCGCCAAGAAGGACGAGCAGACCCAGCTGCCGGACATCGGCGAGGGGGCCAGCCTCACCGTCGACCGGATCGATCCTCAGCAGCACTTCACCAAGCCTCCCGCGCGCTACACCGAGGCCAGCCTGGTCAAGGAGCTCGAGAAGCGGGGGATCGGACGCCCCTCGACCTACGCGGCGATCATCTCGACCATACAGGACAGGGGCTACGCCAAGCTCGACAATCGGCGCTTCTACGCCGAGAAGCTGGGCGAGATCGTGACCGATCGCCTGGTGGAGTCGTTCAACGACCTGCTCGATTACGGCTTCACCGCGCGCATGGAAGACCGCCTCGACGAGGTCGCCGAGGGGCACGAGAACTGGCAGCAGCTGCTCGATGCCTTCTACGCCGATTTCAAGCGCAAGCTGGAGCGCGCCGAGGGCGAAGAGGGCATGCGGCCCAACGAGCCGATCGAGACCGATATCGCCTGCCCGACCTGCGGCCGGCCGATGCAGATCCGGATCGCGTCGACCGGCGTGTTCCTGGGGTGTTCCGGCTACAACCTGCCGCCGAAAGAGCGCTGCAAGACCACCATCGACCTGATCCCGGGAGAGGAGGCGGTGCCGGCGGAGGCCGACGAAGCCGCCGAGACGGAGGCCCTGCGTGCCAAGCGGCGTAACCCGAATACCGGTACGGCGATGGACAGCTATCTCATCGACGAGGGGCGCAAGCTCTACATCAGCAACGACGACGACGGTTACTACGAGATCGAGCAGGGGCGCTTCCGGATCAAGGGTTACGACGGCCCGGTGATCGAGTGCGACAAGTGCGGTTCCGAGATGCAGCTCAAGAGCGGGCGTTTCGGCAAGTACTTTGCCTGCACCAACGAGGCCTGCGGCAATACTCGCAAGCTGTTGAAAAGCGGGGAAGTCGCACCGCCCAAGATGGATCCGATCCCGATGCCGGAACTGGCCTGCCAGAAGGTCGACGACCACTACGTGCTGCGAGACGGTGCCAGCGGTCTGTTCCTCGCGGCCAGCCAGTTTCCCAAGAATCGGGAGACGCGCCCACCGTTGGTCAAGGAGCTCAAGGCGCACGCCGACGCCCTGCCCGAGAAGTACCACTTCCTGCTCGAGGCGCCGAGCGAGGACCCGGATGGCCGGCCCGCTCAGATCCGGTTCTCGCGCAAGGCCAAGAGCCAGTTCGTGATGACTGACGAGGACGGCAAGGCAACCGGCTGGCGAGCGGTCTACGAAGATGGCCGCTGGCAGGTGGAGGACAAGCGCAAATGACGTCGCCGGCCCGTACCAATCAGTTGCTCTATCAGGCCGAGCTGCTGCTGGCGATCGAGCCGGGCGACGACGAACATGCGATGGCGCGTCGCATGGCGCTGGAAGAGGCTGCGCTGGGGCAGCTGGAGCTGGCGCTGGATGCGCTGCTGCGCGAGGTCACCGAGCACACCGACCTGCCCCACGACGGCTGGCGTGCCTGGCTGGGAGCCACCTCGGTCAGCGTTGCCGAGCTGGAGCGCCTGCGTGGGCTGGCCGGCGACCCCGACAGTTGGCTTGCGCTGCTGCTGTCACGGGCGCAGGCGCTCCACGGCGATGACGGTGCTTCCCGTCGGGCTGCCCGCTCCGGGCTGATCGCCAGTGGCGGCGAGCCCGCGCTGGGGGACACGCTGCGCTGGTGCCTTGGCGAATTCAAGGCCCTGCTGTCGGACCTGCGCGAGGGCAGTAGCGAATGGTGACTGACTCTGGCCGAACGTGTTAGTCTGGATATAGACATCAACGACCGGGGCCTAGGCTCTGGTCGTTTTTTATTGGTCTCATCTTTGATTTGTGTCGTCACCGCCACGACAAGAGAGGTTAGCCGTGTCCGATACCGCGATTCTGGAAATCGTCGAACTCGCCAATGGAGAGGTGGTGCTGCGTCCAGCGGAGGCCACGGGCGAGCCGCTGGTCTCGATCCGTTTTTCCGAGGAGGCCGTCGAGTTGTTGCGCCGCAGCCGCTTCGATGTGGCGCGCGAAATGCTCGACCATGCGATCACTCGCACCCATCTCTGGGAGGGCGACGAGGAAGATGCCGCCGAGGAAGCGCCCGCGACCGTGCACTAATGTCACTCCCTGGGGTTTTTCGATCTTCGCGCGATCGCCTCCCGATTACGCCGAGTGACGCGCCCGATGCTACTGGGTCAGTCCTGCGATCAGCGCCGTGACGATGGCAATCGCGACGGAAGTCAAGGCGATCACCAGCAGGCTGCGGCGTCGCGTGGCGCTGAAGATGAAGAAGGTGGGGAACGCGACGGTCATCGCGAGCATGGAGATTACCCAAGCGTAGTTGGCCATCGAGCTGGCGGCTCCTGAGTCGATAGTGTGGCGTTTCGTTGACGGCGCATTATACAGATCGTGAAGGCCGCTGCGTCGTTCGGGGGCGGGTGTCCCCGGAACCGTGACATCGAGAGCGTATTCGGGGGAGGGGATGCAATGGCGACAGGCCGGTCAGTCACCGAAAGCGGTGCGCTTCGCCTCTCGACGGCCGTGGCCGCGTTCATCGGCGTCCTGGCGCTGACGGTCTCGGTGCTGTCCGGTTCCCAGGCGATTCTGCTCGATGGCCTGTTCAACGCGATCTACGCCGTGGTCGGTCTGTTCACGTTACGGGTGGGGCGATTGGTCGTCTCCCCCGACGACGACACCTATCCGTTCGGTTACGGCTACTTCGAATCGATGGTCAACGCCTGCAAGGGCCTGCTCATGCTGGGCGTCGCCGCCCTGGCACTGTTCAACTCCGTCACGGCGCTGCTGACTGGCGGCAACGCCATCGCCGCCGGCATTTCGATCGTCTACGCGTGCCTGGCCACCGTCTTCTGCGTGGCGACTGCCGTCGTGCTGAAGCGCATCAGCCGTCACGTCAGCAGCCCGTTGCTCGAGGCCGACATCGAAAACTGGCGGGTCAACGCGCTGATCTCGGCTGCGGTGCTGCTTGCGTTCTGCCTGATCCCCGTGGCGCAGGCCCTCGGCTGGCACGCCATCGTGCCCTACGTGGACTCGTGGTTGGTGATCGCCGTGGTGCTGCTCTGTCTGGGGGTTCCCATTCGTGTCGCCAGGCGCGCGATCCTGGAGCTGCTGAACCGTTCGCCGCGGCCCGCCATCGCCGAGCCCGTCCGTGCGGCGATCACGTCAGCGCTGGCACCGCTTCCCACCGAGGCCATCTACATCCGCATGGTCCGGCCGGGCCGGTTGCTCTATGTCACCGTGCACGTCGTGCTCGAGCAAGGGCACTCGCTCTCGATCGCGGAGGCGGATCGCTGGCGCGCGACGCTCGATGCCTGCGCGCGCCGGATATCGACGCCAGTACTGGTCGAGACGCTGTTCACCGGCGACCGGCGCTGGGCGGCGCCCAGCGCGGGGCTCGACCCCGTCGAGGGCGGGGCGGAGACGGACGGCGAGAGGATATAAACGCGGAGCCGGACTGGGGCGGCAGTCGGGAGACTGCCGTATGCCCGGCCCTACGCTTTGTCTGAGAAATGCCTGCGCTCAGCCATACGGCGTTAAAAATCAACTGGTGCGCCAGCCCGAGCTCGGCGCCCCCGTCAAAATACTCATTTACCCCGCGTAAACTGGAGCGCCAGCCCGGTCCTTTTTTCGCCGATTTTTGCCTTGTCTGGCTATCGCTCGTCGATTTTTCAGACAGAGCTTAGGTCTCAGCGCAGTTTGGTCAGGCGCAGTTCGGCGATCTGGGCGGGAGGCAGGAAGGAGTCCGGGCGCGCCTCCTCCCAGTAGTTCTGAAAGACGGTGTGCTGACTGTTGCCGTTGAGCAGTTCGTCCGGCTGCAGAAAGGTGAACAGCTTGTCGTAGGCCTGGATCTCGTCGGCGGAGACGCGCCGGATGATGTGCTCCGGACCCAGCTCCGCGGGATGTTGCAGCCCGGCCGCGGCCAGCATCTCGGCCAGGCCCTTGAGCGTGTTGCGGTGGAAGTTGTAGACCCGCTCGGATTTGTCGGCGACGTCCAGGTGCCGGCTGCGCTTCGGATCCTGGGTCGCCACGCCGCTGGGGCACTTGTCGGAGTGGCAGTTGAGCGCCTGGATACAGCCCAGCGAGAACATGAAGCCCCGTGCCGCGTTGCACCAGTCGGCGCCCAGCGCCATAGTGCGGGCGATGTTAAAGCCGGAGGTGATCTTGCCGGCGGCACCGATCTTTATCTCCTCGCGCAGCCCAGCGCCGACCAGGGTGTTGTGCACCAGCATCAGGGCCTCGGTTAGCGGCACGCCGAGGCGATTGATGAACTCCAGCGGCGCCGCACCGGTGCCGCCCTCGCCACCGTCGACGACGATGAAGTCGGGACGCTGGCCGGTTTCCCGCATCGCCTTGACCATCGCGAACCACTCCCAGGGGTGGCCGATGGCGAGTTTGAAGCCGACCGGCTTGCCGCCGGAGAGTTCGCGCAGGCGGCCGATGAATGCCATCAGCTCCAGTGGTGTCGAGAAGGCGCTGTGGCCGGCCGGCGAGACCACGTCCTCGCCCATGGGCACCTCGCGAGCCTCGGCGATCTCGGCGGTGACCTTGGCCGCGGGCAAAATGCCGCCGTGGCCCGGCTTGGCGCCCTGCGACAGCTTGATCTCGATCATCTTGACCTGCTCGTCGCGCGCGTTGGCGGCGAACCGCTCCTCGTTGAAGCTGCCGTCGTCGTGGCGGCAGCCGAAGTAACCGGAGCCGATCTCCCAGACCAGGTCGCCGCCGTGAATCCGGTGATAGCGGGAGATGGAGCCCTCGCCGGTGTCGTGGTAGAAGCCGCCTTTGCGGGCACCGGCGTTGAGTGCCTCGATGGCGTTGCCGGAGAGGGAGCCGAAGCTCATCGCCGAGACGTTGAACACGCTGGCGGCGTAGGGCTGGCTGCAGAGGCTGCCGCCGACCTGGACGCGGAAGTCGCTGTCCTCGATGTGGGTCGGCCGTAGCGAGTGGTTGATCCATTCGTGGCCGGGAGCGTACATGTCGATCAGGGAGCCGAAAGGCTTCTTGTCGCTTTCGTTCTTGGCACGCTGATAGATGACGGCGCGCTGTTCACGGGAGAATGGGCGCTCGTCGAGATCGGACTGAATGAAATACTGGCGAATCTCGGGGCCGATCGACTCGAGGAGATAGCGGCAGTGCGCCAGGATCGGATAGTTGCGACTGATGGTGCGACGCTTCTGGCGAGTGTCGTGAAATCCGAGCCAGGAGAGCCCGCCGAAGATGACGACGCCCCACCACCAGTGCGAGGAGGAGGTGAGGCCGAGCAGGGAAACGACCAGCAGGCAGAGGCTGGCAATGAAGGTGGCGTTGCGTAGTGGCAGACGCGAGAGGCCAGTGGCTTGGCTCATGCGGACATCGGCTCCGGGCAGGTGAAATAACGACGACATTGGGCGTCGCCGCGGTCAAGAATAGCGCAGGGCCCGGCGTTGCGGCCAACGTCGCTCGACGCTATTTTGAGACACCGTCCCGGACGCGCCGCAACCTGGGTCCGATGGGCGCTGCGGTGACCTGTCGACCTTTCGAATTCCGATACGTCGGACCTTTTCGCACCCAATGCAAGGAATGCCGCACTTGCGACATCATCGATCGTTCCTGCGTCTGCGACTGATCCTGCTGGTCCTCCACGGTTACGTCGGCTGGCGTCTGCTGCCGGGGCTGTCGGCGGGCACGTGGGGCAACGTCATCGTGGCCGGCTATCTGCTCTGCAGCGCCCTGGCGATACCCCTGGTAATCCGGGTGACCTGGCTCAACGGGCGTTGGCTGGCATGGCCGGTCGCCTTGATGACCGGCGTCTTTTCGTTCCTGCTCCAGCTCACTCTCGCCCGTGACGTCCTGCTGGCGGGGTGGTGGCTCATCGCCGCGCCGTCGAGCGCCGCGATGTCCATCACTGCCTGGACCGTCCTGGCAGCGACCCTGCTGTTGTCGGCCTACGCCGTCTGGCAGGCACGCCGGGTTCCGCGGGTGGTAGAGGTGTCGGTTGCCGTGGCCGGGCTTCCCGCGGCGCTCGAGGGGTTCGCCATCCTGCAGTTGAGCGACCTTCACGTCGGCCCGACGATCAAGCGAGCCCATCTTCGGCGCATCGTCGAGCGCTGCAACGCACTGGCGCCGGACATGGTCGCGATCACCGGGGACCTGACCGATGGCCGGGTCTCCGAGCTGGAGGAGGAGGTCGCGCCGCTGGCTGACCTGACTTCCCGGTACGGCACCTTCTGCGTGACCGGCAATCATGAATATTACAGTGAAGCCGAAGCCTGGGTGGCTGCGCTTCGACGCCTGGGCCTGCGAGTGCTGGTCAATGAGTTCGAATGCATCGAGCGCGATGGCAGCATACTGGCGGTTGCCGGCATTACCGATCTGACCGCGGGGTACTATGTCGCGGCGCATCGTAGCGATCCTCTGGCCGCCGCGAGGGGGATTCCGGAGGGTGCCACCAGGCTGCTGCTCGCCCACCAGCCCAACTCCGCCCCCGAGGCGGCGGAGGCCGGGTTCGATCTACAGCTGTCCGGGCACACCCATGGCGGCCAGATGTGGCCCTGGAGCCTGTTGGCACGCCGGGCCAACCGGTTCCTTGCCGGGTTGGGGAGACAGGGGCGGATGTGGGTCTACACCAGCCGGGGTACCGGTTACTGGGGGCCGCCGATGCGGTTCGGTGCGCCGGCGGAGATCACCCGGATTCGATTGACTCGCGCGCCGGGGGCGAGCCGAACCTGAAGCGCTTCGCATTGCCGTGACGGACGGTTAGGCTGAATCCGACGACAACGATAAAGGATGGGCCCATGTTCGACGCAACGGAACGCTGGATTCTCGGTGTCGTGGTGGCGGCCTGCTTTTTCCTGTTGATCGGTTACGCGGCCTACTTCTATCGACTGACGAAGACCTACGCGGATTACAACCTGGCCGGCCGCTCCGCCTCGCTGTTCCCGATGATCCTGACCATCGTCGGCACGGCGATCGGCGGCTCCGTGCTGCTGGGCGCGATGAGCCAGGGGTACGTCGGCGGGTTGGGCCAGATATGGCTGCCGGGATCGTTCACCGTAACCAGCATCCTGCTGGCGGTCTTCTTCCTGCGCCGGATCCGCGAGGTCGGCGAGCAGCACGACATGGTCTCGATCGCCGATTTCACCGCACTGCGCTTCGGCGATCGTGCCAGGATCCCGACCATCGTCAGCATCCTGTGCGCCTACTGCGCCATCACCGGCATGCAGTTCGTCGCCATCGCTTCCATCCTCCACCTGGTGTTCGGGCTCAGCGTCACCGCCGGCATCCTGATCGCGTGGCTGCTGCTGACGCTCAAGACCTACCTGGGCGGGCTCAAGGCGGTGATCTGGTCCGATGCCGTGCTCGGCACGCTGCAGACCGTGGCGGTCATCGTGCTGCTGGCGGTCGTCTACCTGCGCCTGGGTGGCTGGGGCGAGATCGAGCGGCTGGCCGCGGCCGGCGGGCAGCGCGACATGCTGCAGTTCGGCGGCATCACGCTGCAGGAGCTGGCGGTAGTGTTCCTCACCATCGGCGCCTATCAGTTCGTGAGGCAGGATCTGTGGCAACGGATCTGGGCGGCGAAGAGCCTCGCCACCATTCGCTGGGCGTACTGGATCGGGTTGACGGTAGCCTTTCTGACCGGCGCCGTCGTCGTGGTGCTGGGGGCGCTGGCCGCCATCGGGCTCGATCTGGATCTCGCCGATCCCGGCCTGGTCTATTACGCGATCATCCAGGAGGTGCTGCCGCTGCCATTGGTGGCGCTGATGATCGTGGCGCTGCTGTCGACCGTCATCTCGTGCGCCGATTCCTTCTTCATCGCGGGGGCATCCTCCATCGCCAACGATATCATCCGGCCCCGGCTTAAGCGGACCGACGAGCGCACGCTGCTGCGCTACAGCCGCCTTTCCGTGGTGCTGATGTCCCTGATCGCGCTGGCGCTGGCACTCTATCTGCCCAACCTGGTGCAGATGTGGATTCTCGGCTCGGCGATGCTGGTATCCGGCCTGCTGGCACCGGTGCTTGCAGCGCTGATCTGGCCCCGGCTGTCGCCCAGGGCCGGCCTGGCGTCGATGTGGATCGGCCTGTTGACGGCACTGCTGTGGCAGGTCGCCGGCCAGCCGTTGGGTTGGCACCCGGTCTTCGTCGGCCTGCCGGTCTCGATCCTGGTGCTGGCAGCGGGATCGTTGATCGCAGCACGAGCGCCGGCGTCGGCCAGGGCAGCTTGATCGTCGCCGACACTCGCCTCAAGCTGCCTTTGCCTTGCGGTTGAACGTCTCCAGCAGCTGGTCGATGCGCTGGAGGCGATCCTCCTCCCTCTCCATGTCGCCGTGGAAGCGCAGGGTATCGGCGCCGTCGAGCTTGTACTCGCCGGGATGGCGCTGGATCAACTCGACCAGCGTCATCGGGTCGACCCGCGGGTCCGGACCGAAGATCACGCGTCCGCGCTCGGCTCCGGCTTCCAGCTTGGCGATGCCGAGCCGCTCGGCGCGCTGGCGCAGCCCGGTCTGGCGGAACAGGGTCTTGAGCGGCGCCGGGAGCAGGCCGAAGCGGTCGATCATCTCCACCTGGAGTTCCTTGAGCTCCGCCTCGTCGGCCGCGCTGCTGATCCGCTTGTACATGATCAGGCGCTGCTGAATGTCCGGTAGATAGTCGTCGGGGATCAGGGCCGGCAGGTTGAGGCTGATTTCGGTGCCGTCGTCGAGCGGGGCTTCGATGTTGGGCGTCTTGCCGGCCCGGATGGCCTTGACCGCGCGATCCAGCATCTGCATGTAGAGGCTGTAGCCAACGGTCTCCATCTGACCGCTCTGCTCGTCGCCGAGCAGCTCGCCGGCGCCACGGATCTCCATGTCGTGACTGGCGAGCGTGAAGCCGGCGCCGAGGTCGTCGCTCTGGGTGATGGCCTCGAGGCGCTTGATCGCGTCCTTGGTCATCGCCTTGGGTGGGGGCGTCAGCAGGTAGGCGTAAGCCTGGTGATGGCTGCGTCCGACCCGCCCGCGCAGCTGGTGCAACTGGGCCAGCCCGAACTTGTCGGCACGCTCGATGATGATGGTGTTGGCGCTGGGAACGTCGATGCCGGTCTCGATGATGGTCGAGCAGACCAGCACGTTGAAACGCTTGTGGTAGAAGTCCGACATGACCCGCTCCAGCGCCCGTTCCGGCAGCTGACCGTGGGCCACGCCGACCCGCGCCTCCGGCACCAGTTCACGGATCTTCTCGGCGCTGGACTCGATCGTCCAGACTTCGTTGTGAAGGAAATAGACCTGGCCGCCGCGCAGCACTTCGCGGAGGATCGCTTCCTTGACCACCGGCTCGTTGCGCTGCTGCACGAAGGTCTTGACCGAGAGGCGTCGCGCCGGCGGCGTGGCGATGATCGAGAGGTCTCGTATCCCGTTCATGGCCATGTTGAGCGTTCGCGGAATGGGCGTGGCCGTCAGGGTGAGGATGTCGACCTCGGCGCGCATCTGCTTGAGGCGCTCCTTCTGTGCGACCCCGAAGCGGTGCTCCTCGTCGATGATCATCAGGCCCAGGTTGGAGAACTTGACCGATCGGGAGAGCAGCTTGTGGGTGCCGATGACGATATCGGCACGGCCCTCGGCGATGCGCTTCAAGGCGTCGCTTTCGCCCTTGCCGCCCGTGAAGCGCGACAGCATTTCGATCTGTACCGCGGTATCGGCGAAGCGATCGCGGAAGTTGTCGTAGTGCTGTTGGGCGAGCAGGGTGGTGGGTACCAGCACCACCACCTGGCGGCCCGAGTTGACGGCCAGGAAGGCCGCCCGCATGGCGACTTCGGTCTTGCCGAAGCCGACGTCGCCACAGACGACGCGATCCATCGGGCGCGGCGCGGTCATGTCCCCGATCACGGCCTCGATGGCGGCGTGCTGGTCGGGAGTCTCCTCGAACGGAAAACTGGCCGCGAAGCGCAGATATTCGTCGCCGGGCATGTCGCTGGCAAACCCCTCCCGGGCCTCTCGTCGCGCGTAGATATCGAGGAGCTCGGCGGCGGTATCGCGGACTTTCTCGGCGGCTTTTCGCTTGGCCTTGTCCCAGCTGTCCGAGCCCAGCTTGTGCAGCGGTGCGAGCTCGTCGCTGGCGCCGGCGTAGCGGGAGATCAACTGCAGGTTGTCGACCGGCACGTAGAGCTTGGCGCCGCCGGCGTACTCCAGGGCCAGGAATTCCGCTGCCTGGCCGCCCGCCGTGAGCATCTCCAGCCCCTGGTAGCGACCCACGCCATGATGCTGATGCACCACCGGCGAACCCGGCCGCAATTCGGAGAGATGGCGCACGGCCAGTTCGTTGTCGTCGGTGGCCTTGGCGCGGCGCCGGCTCTGACGCACGACTTCGCCGTAGAGCTCGGTCTCGGTGATCACCGCGAGCTCGGGGTCGCCCAGCCACAGGCCTTCGTCCAGCGCGCCTTCGGTGATCGCCAGGGGCTGGCTGCCGTCGAGGAAGTTGCGCCAGTTCTCGACATGCGGAATGTCGCGATGCAGCGGGGCCAGGGCTTCGTCCAGCGCCTCGCGTCGACCCCGGGATTCGGCGACGAACAGGATGCGCAGGCCGCGATGCGAGTCGAGGAAGGTTTCCAGCGTCGCCAACGGGTGCTGGGCCCGGGCGTTGATCGCCACGACGGGCGGCGGCTGGGTCGTGCTGGGGATGGCGTGAGGCGCCTCCGGATCCGTCACGAACTCGAGTCGCGGGTGCTGCTTGATCGCGGCGAAGACCTCCGCGGCAGGCACGAACGCTTTCGCCGGCGGCAGCAGGGGGCGGGTCGGGTCGACACCGAGGTTGTCAAAGCGGCCCTCGATCGAACGCCAATGATGCTCGGCGGCGGCGAAGACGTCGGGCAGCAGCGCGACCCGGGTCCGGTCCGCGAGATGCTCGAAGAGGGTGGCCGTCTCCTCGAAGAACAGCGGCAGATACTGTTCGAGCCCCGGCGAGGGAATGCCCTTGATCGCGTCGACGTAGAGCGGGCACTGGCGCGGATCGACGTCGAACAGCGTTTCGAAGCCCTCGCGAAAGCAGGCGATGGCCGAGCGCGACAGCGAGTATTCATGGGCCGGCAGCAGATCGATACGTTCGATCTTGTCCTGGGTGCGCTGGGTGTCGGGATCGAAGCGTCGAAGGGTGTCGATCTCGTCGTCGAACAGATCGATCCGCAGTGGGGCATCGACCCCCATGGGAAAGAGGTCGATCAGCGAGCCGCGCATGGCATATTCGCCGGGTTCGTAGACCGTCTCCACCGCCCGGTAGCCGGCGCGGGACAAGCGCTCGCGGAAGCTCTCCCGGTCGAGCCGCTCTCCGGTCGCCAGCGTCAACACGCGGCCCGCCACGTACTCCCTCGGCGGCAGCCGCTGCATCAGGGTGTTGACCGATACCAGCACGATTCCCCGGGTTCCCTCCTGGAGCTCGCGCAGCGTTCTCAGCCGGGCGGAGACGATGTCCTGGTGCGGCGAGAAGCTGTCGTAGGGCAGCGTCTCCCAGTCCGGGAAGGGCATGACCGGAACCGTGGCGTAGAAGCGCAGGTTGCTTTCGAGACGCTGTGCGCTGGCCGTGTCAGGCGTGACGACGAGCAGCGGCGCATCATCGGCGATCCGCGCCAGGGCCAGCGCGGCCGCGCTCCCCTGGGGCAGTTGGCAATAGGTGGTTTCGCGCTTGCCGGTCGGCAGCGGCGGGGTGAGCGGTGTGAAATGCGACATGGGCCTTTCGAGCGACGAATTTGCGTTGAGGGATGATAGCAGGCCGTGGCGCGGCCGGGGACGCCGAGTCGTATTTCTTGTCTCTGGTGATGGGGCTGCCGGCTACGACCTTTGTAGTGAAACTACAACAGTTGCGACCACGCAGTGATTGCGGCGGATTTCGTAGGGTGAGGATAATAATGGGGTTTTTGAGTCGACTCGATACCGTTCAGCGACGCTGGCCGCTTGCCCGAGCGACGAACCCCACCATCCGATGGAGCGACTGGCTCGACGAGCCTGCTCGACCGCCAATTCGACCAGAGAGAGACAAGCCTGTGAGTCAGGATCAGCTCGATACCGTCTTCCAGCAGTGGCAGGACAACGAAGCTCGCGCGGAGGAGATGATTCCACTGCTGGGCAAGCTCTATCGCCAGTACAACGTGATTCCGTCGCTGTTCGGTCGCTCGTTGATCAATCGCTCGGTCACGCGAATTCTCAAGAACCATCGCTACGTCCGCAAGGTCGAGGGCACCGAGCTGTCGGTGGCCGATACGCTGCCGATGGTGCGGGCGATGACCGAGCTCGAGCTGGGGCCCGCACATATCGATATCGGGCGCCTGGGCGTGGCGTTCAAGCACGCCGGCGAGAGCGACGTCGTGGCGTTTCTCAAGCGTGAACTGGCCGATATCGTGGGCTGTCACGACAGCAGCGGCATGGGTGGCGAGCCCCAGGACGTGGTGCTCTACGGTTTCGGGCGCATCGGGCGGATCCTTGCCCGGATCATGATCGAGAAGGCCGGGGGCGGCAATCTGCTGCGCCTGCGCGCCATCGTCGTGCGCGGCAGTGGCGACGATCTCGAGAAGCGTGCCAGCCTGCTGCGCCGCGACTCCGTGCATGGACCTTTCTCCGGGTCGATCGACGTCGACTACGACAACCATGCGCTGATCGCCAACGGCCATTACATCCGTATCATCTACGCCGACTCCCCGGCCGAGATCGACTACACCGCCTACGGCATCGACAACGCCATCGTGGTCGACAATACCGGCAAGTGGCGTGACCGCGAGGGCCTGGCCCAGCACCTGGAATCCCGGGGCGTCTCCAAGGTCCTGCTGACGGCGCCAGGCAAGGGCGACCTCAAGAACATCGTCCATGGCATCAATCACCAGACCATCGGCGACGACGATCGCATCGTCTCGGCGGCTTCCTGCACCACCAATGCCATCGTCCCGGTGCTGAAGGCGATCGACGACGAGTACGGCATCGTCCACGGCCACGTCGAGAC
>NZNW01000005.1 GCA_002695065.1 Salinicola sp.
GAAGGCAAGACAAGGCAAAAATCGGCGAAAGAGGACCGGGCTGGCGCTCCAGTTTACGGGGTGTAAATGAGTATCTTGACCGGGCTGGCGCACCAGCCGATTTTTAACGCCGTATCGCCGAGCGCAGACAGTTTTCGTACAGAGCCTAGATGACGACTCTGACCACGATCACCACGACCCCGAACGTGAGCACCCCGCCTACCACCGGCCAGCCCAGTGAGCGGGTCCTGCGCCAGACGACGAGCGTGACCCCCAATCCGACGACCGTCGCCAGCCAGCCGGCCGGATCCGGCGTGCGCGGCACCAGCGAGACACCCAGTACAGCAGCGATCATCATCGGACCCAGCACCACCAGCCACTTTGGCAGCACATCGACGGCGGCATCCCCGTCGCGGCGTTTCAGGCGCTGCTGCATCCAGATCAGCGGCAGCAGTCGGATCAGATAGGTGCCCAGCGCGGCGACGATCATGGCGATCCAGAGTTCGAGGCTCATCGGCGTTTCCCTCCCACCGGTCTGGCTCTCTCCGGCAGCCGGACGAGATAGAAGCAGAGTGCCCCGCAGGCGGCAGCCAGCGGGATCCCGATATTGGTCAACCCGGTCAGGGTGCAGAGCAGTGCGGCGGCGATACTGATACCGAGTGCGAGGGCCCAGCGTCTGGAGGTGAGACGCGGCACGAGCAGCACGAGGAAGAGCGCCGGCAGCGCAAACGGCATCACCTCGCCCAACAAGGGCCAGCGGTGGGTCAGCCACTCGCCGGCGACCGCCCCCAGCAACGAGCCGGCGATCCAGCTGAGCCAGGCCAGCAGGGCGGCGCCGAAGAACCAGCCGACGCGCTGCGTCGCGGGCAGCTGCGGTAATCGGCCATGGGCCAGCGCAAAGATCTGGTCGGTCAGACCGTGCATCAACCATGGCCACCAGCGGCTTTGCGGCAGCCAGGGCGCGATATTGGGGGCGTAGACGACATGGCGCACGTTGATCAGCAGCGTCAGCGCCACGGTCAGCCACAGGGGAGAGCCGCTGGCGATCATGCCGACGAACAGGAACTGCGAGGCCCCGGCATAGATCAGCGCCGAGATCGCCAGCGTCTCGACGGTGCTGAACCCCGCCTGCGTGGAGATCAACCCGAACGAGACGGCCACCGGGATGTAGCCACCCAACAGCGGCACCGCTTCACGGACGCCGATCAGCCAACCGCTCGAGGGTGACGGCATGTCGGTGTCAGGCATTCGATGGTTCTCCCCTGGCGTAGACGATGGTGACCAGCAGCGTCGCACCCGTGTCGCTGGCACGATATACGTGAGGTCGATCGGCAGCGAACGTGAAAATCTCTCCGGCGGCAAGCTGGCGCGGCTGTTCCGGAGGGCCGACCGACACCCGACCCTCGACGACCTGCAAGGTCTCCCGCGTTCCTGGCGCATGAGCCTCTGCGTGTCGCACCGTCCCGGGCGCGCAGCGCATCAGGTAGACATCGACCGCCGGCTCATCGTGATGCCGGTGATGGCTCTGCTCGATCAAGCGCACGCTGATCCCGTTCTCCTCCACCGGCGTCGCGACGGGCGCCACCAGGGTGCCGAACGGTACCCCGAGCCGCTTCGCCAGGCGCCACAGCGTATCGATGGTCGGATTGCCGACCCCCTGCTCGAGGCGGGACAGGTTCGACTTGGCGATCTCCGCCTGGGCGGCCAACTGCGTCAACGACAGGCCTCGCGCCTGGCGCAGCGCCTGGAGATGCCGTCCCAGGGTTTCCAGCGCGATCTCGTCCATGGATGAGGGTGTCCAGTCGTTCTTTATATAGAACGTTCTATATAAGGAACGCCTTGGCGTCAATAACGCACCCACACGATGGCTTCCGGAGCCGGGAGTCTGTCGCAGGCAGGCAAGTCGGCGTGACGCAATCGGGACACTCGAATTCGCTTTCGGTCGGCGAGGGGAGGGAGCGCGGGGATATGCTGCGCGGAACGATCGTCTTCGGGCTTCCGGCCATACGCCGCGACGGCTGCGAAAGGCGCACAAAACCCAGGAGGAGTTCCGCATGTCGACGCCATCTCTGCACGACGATGCCATCATCATCGATGGCCTGATCATCGCCAAATGGGATCGGGCCCTGTTCGAGGATATGCGCAAGGGCGGGCTGACGGCCGCCAACTGCACGGTATCGGTATGGGAGGACTTCGAGTCCACCGTCGACAACATCGTCGCCGTCAACCAGCTGATGCGCGACAACGCCGAGCTGGTGCGTCCGGTGCACACCACCCGCGACATCACCCGGGCCAAGGAGGAGGGCAAGACCGGCATCATCCTCGGCTTCCAGAACGCCTACGCCTTCGAGGACAAGCTGGGCTACATCGAGATCTTCAAGAAGCTCGGCGTGGGCATCACCCAGCTCTGCTACAACACCCAGAACCTGGTCGGTACTGGCTGCTACGAGCGCGACGGTGGTCTCTCCGGCTACGGCCGCGAGGTGATCGCCGAGATGAACCGGGTCGGCATGATGTGCGACCTCTCCCACGTCGGCTCCAAGACCTCCGAAGAGATCATTCTCGAATCAAGCAAGCCGGTCTGCTACTCCCACTGTCTGCCCAGCGGGCTCAAGGAGCACCCCCGCAACAAGTCCGACGACGAGCTCAAGTTCATCGCCGACCACGGCGGTTTCGTCGGGGTGACCATGTTCACGCCGTTCCTCAAGGCGGGCGTCAACGCCACCGTCGAGGATTACGTCGAGGCGATCGTCTACATCATGAACATCGTCGGCGAGGATGCCATCGGTATCGGTACCGACTTCACCCAGGGCCAGGACGAAGCCTTCTTCGAGTGGCTGACCCACGACAAGGGCTACGCCCGCCGCCTGACCCGCTTCGGCGAGATCATCAATCCCAAGGGCATCCGCACCATCGGCGAGTTCCCCAACCTGACCCAGGCGCTGCTGGACCACGGCCTTTCCGAGCCGGTGGTGCGCAAGATCATGGGGGAGAACTGGGTGCGGACGTTGAAGGATGTCTGGGGGGAATAACCCCTGCGGGGAGCTGTAAGCCATAAGCTTTAAGCTGGAAGAAAAAGCCAAAAGCAAAAACCATTTGTTTTGGCAGATGGAAGCGGTTGTTCCTTGGCTTACGGCTTACGGCTCCAGAACAATTTTTGAGGTAACCGATATGACCCAGATGGCCCCCGAACTGCCGATCAACGTCGATAGCGACACCGGTGTCTGGACCACCGATGCGCTGCCGATGCTCTACGTGCCGCGCCACTTCTTCATCAACAACCACGTCGCCATCGAAGAGGCGCTGGGGGTGGAGGCCTACGCCAGGATTCTCTACGACGCCGGCTACAAGTCCGCCTGGCACTGGTGCGAGAAGGAGGCCGAGCTGCACGGTCTCGAGGGCGAGGCGGTCTTCGAACACTACATGAAGCGCCTGTCGCAGCGCGGCTGGGGGCTGTTCGTCACCGAGGCGATCGATCTCGACGCCGGCACGGCCAGGGTGCGCCTGGAGCACTCCTGCTTCGTCTACCAGTTGGGCAAGACCGGCAAGAAGGAGGAGTACATGTTCACCGGCTGGTTCGCCGGCGCCATGGACCAGATTCTCGAGGCCCGCGGCAGCAGCCTGCGCACCCGCGCCGAGCAGACCCAGAGCGGTGCCGAGGCGGGCTGCGAGGTTGGCTACTTCGACGTCACGCCGCGCTGACGGCGGCCCTCGCGACAGCCATCAATAATTCAAGCAATTCCGTGTACTGAAGAACTCGTGGCGGCCGCACCTGACCCAGGGCCGCGCGAGTTCGGGGAGATGACCGGCCATGGCTCATGAAGCCCTGTTCAAACCGATCCAGATCGGCAAGTTGACCATCCGCAACCGCGTGGTGAGCACCGCCCACGCCGAGGTCCACGCCACCGACGGCGGCATGACCACGGATCGCTACGTCAAATACTACGAAGAGAAGTCGAAGGGCGGTTGCGGGCTCTGCATCTGCGGCGGCTCCTCGCCGGTCTCCATCGACAGCCCGCAGCAGTGGTGGAGTTCGGTCAACGTCGCCACCGATCGCATCATTCCCCACTTCCAGAATCTGGCCGACGCGGTGCACAAGCACGGCGGCAAGATCATGATCCAGATCACCCACATGGGGCGTCGCTCGCGCTGGGACGGTCACAACTGGTCGACGCTGCTGTCGCCGTCGGGCATCCGCGAGCCGGTTCACCGCGCCACCTGCAAGACCATCGAGGAGGAGGAGATCTGGCGCATCATCGGTGATTTCGCCCAGGGGGCGCGGCGGGTCAAGGAGGGCGGCCTCGACGGCTGCGAACTCTCCGCGGTCCACCAGCATCTGATCGACCAGTTCTGGAGCCCGCGGGTCAACAAGCGCACCGACCAGTGGGGCGGCAGCTTCGAGAATCGCATGCGCTTCGGCATGGAGGTGCTCAAGGCGGTACGTGCCGAAGTGGGCGACGACTTCTGCGTCGGCATGCGCATCTGCGGCGACGAGTTCCACCCCGATGGCCTGTCCCACGACGACATGAAGCAGATCGCCGCCTACTACGATGCCACCGGCATGGTCGACTTCTTCGGCGTGATCGGCTCCGGCTGCGATACCCACGACACCCTGGCCAACGTCATCCCCAACATGTCCTACCCGCCGGAGCCGTTTCTGCATCTGGCGGCGGGCATCAAGGAGGTGGTCTCGGTGCCGGTCATCCACGCCCAGAACATCAAGGACCCGACCCAGGCCGAGCGCATCCTCGAGGGCGGCTACGTCGACCTGGTGGGGATGACCCGGGCCCACATCGCCGACCCCCACATCATCGCCAAGATCAAGGCGGGTCAGACCGACCAGATCCGTCAGTGTGTGGGCGCCAACTACTGCATCGACCGCCAGTACCAGGGTCTCGACGTGCTCTGTATCCAGAACGCGGCGACCTCGCGGGAGTACATGGGGCTGCCGCACATCATCGAGAAGAGCAGCGGACCCAAGCGCAAGGTGGTGGTGGTCGGCGGTGGCCCCGGCGGCATGGAGGCAGCGCGCGTGGCGGCGGAGCGGGGCCACGACGTCACCCTGATCGAAGCCCAGCCCCAGCTCGGCGGCCAGATCACCCTCGCCGCGCGGGCACCGCAGCGCGACCAGATCGCCGGCATCACCCGCTGGTACGAGATGGAGCTGGCGCGCCTCGGGGTCGATGTCCAGCTCGAGACCCGCGCCGACGATTCGGTGGTGCGCGACCTGCAGCCGGACGTGGTGGTGCTGGCCAACGGCGGCCATCCGTTCCTCGAGCAGGTGCCCGAGTGGGGCTACTCGGACAATCCTGACGAGAGCCTGGTGGTCAGCAGCTGGGACATCCTCGGCGGCAAGGTCGAGCCGGGCAAGAACGTGCTGGTCTACGACACCATGTGCGAGTTCAGCGGCATGTCCACCGCCGACTATCTCGCCAGCAAGGGCTCGACGGTGGAGATCGTCACCGACGACACCAAGCCCGGCGTGGCGATCGGCGGCACCACCTTCCCGACCTACTACCGCAGCCTCTATCAGCAGTCGGTGGTGATGACCGGCGACCTGGGGCTGCACAAGGTCTATCGCGAAGGCGACAAGCTGGTGGCGCTGTTCGAGAACGAGTACACCGGCGAGCACGAGGAGCGGGTGGTCGATCAGGTGGTGATCGAGAACGGCGTGCGTCCGGACGAGTCGCTCTACTACGCGCTCAAGGAGCGTTCGCGCAACCATGGCCAGATCGATCTCGAGGCGCTCTACGCGGCGACGGCGCAGCCGACCCTGGCCGAGAGCGGCGATTTCGCGCTGTTCCGGATCGGTGACTGCGTGGCGCAGCGCAATACGCATGCGGCGATCTATGATGCGCTCCGCCTCTGCAAGGATTTATGAGGGGAACGGACCGAGCTCGACGAGTCGGCGTTGAATTGCTCGTCGCCATGCTCATGGACAAATACGTCCACTCCGCTGGCTCCTCACAACTCGCCTGGGCTACGCGCCCCGGTCATGCCATCGCTCGTAGCCGTTCCATGGCGAAGGTGGGCGGCAGGACATTGCTGGCTGAAAGCATCGACATGACCGATACCAGCGACTTTTTCGGAGAAGCACCATGTTGCAGACGCTACTCCCCATTCTGATATTTGCCGCGCTGGCGGTGGGTGCGGCGGGCGCGGTGCGTCGCATCCGGCTGTGGCGCCAGGGGCGGCGCACGCCGATGCGGTGGCATCGGCTCGCGCTGATGCCCAAGCGCTATCTCAATGACCTGCACCACGTCGTTGCTCGCGACAAGGCGATCGCGCACACCCACGTGGCAACGGCCGGCGGCTTCGTCGCCGCCATGGCACTGGCGCTGGTGGTTCACGGCTTCGGCTGGCGCAACCCGATTCTGGGCGGGCTGCTGCTGGCGGCGAGCCTGTGCATGTTTCTCGGCGCGCTGGCGGTCAACCGGCGGCGCATCGACCCGCCGCCCAAGCTCTCCAAGGGGCCGTGGCAGCGTCTCTCCAAGAGCCTGATCGCCTACTCGGTGGGCATGTTCCTGGTCAGCCTGCCGCTGGTGGGTGTGGCGCCGACCGTGCTGGGTGGCGGCGTGCTGGCGATCGTGCTCGCCGCCGTGCTGGTCTGGGGGCTGCTGGAGATGGTGGTCGGCATGGGCTGGGGCGGGCCGATGAAACATGCCTTCGCCGGTACCTTTCATCTGGCCTTCCACCGGCGCCCCGAGCGGTTCGATGACAACCATCCGGACGCGTCCCCGAAAAAGACACATGACGTCCATCGCGGCAGCCGCTCCACCGCGCTCTTCCCGCTCGATCTCACGGCGAAGACGCTGGGCGTGGAGAAGCCCGCCGATTTCCAATGGGAGCAGCTGCTGGGCTTCGACGCCTGCGTTCAGTGCGGCCGCTGCCAGAACGTCTGCCCGGCCTATGCCGCCGGCCAACCGCTCAACCCCAAGAAGCTGATCCAGGACATGGTCGTGGGCATGGCTGGCGGCAGCGATGCCGGCTACGCCGGCTCCGGGCATCCACAACAAGCGGGCGGCATCGAGGTCGGCAAGCCCGGTTTTGGAAACCACAGGGGCGGGCCAACTGATGCCATCGTGCCGCAGCTGGTGGAGGCGCAGACGCTGTGGGCCTGCACCACCTGCCGTGCCTGCGTCGAGGAGTGCCCGATGATGATCGAGCACGTCGATGCCATCGTCGACATGCGCCGCTTCATCACCCTGGAGCGGGGTGAGACCCCGGAGAAGGGCGCCGCGGCGATCGACAACCTGATCGCCACCGACAATCCCGGTGGACTCGACAACGCTTCCCGCCTGGACTGGGCGGCGGACCTCGAGCTGCCGCGCATCCAGGATCGCCCCGAGGGGGTCGACGTGTTGCTGTGGCTCGGCGACGGCGCCTTCGACATGCGCAACCAACGCACCCTGCGCTCGCTGGTGAAAATCCTGCGCACCGGTGGCGTCGATTTCGCCGTGCTCGGCGAGGAGGAGCGGGACAGCGGCGACGTCGCCCGACGGCTCGGCGACGAGGCCACCTTCCAGCGCCTGGCCGAGCGCAATATCGCCACGCTCTCGCGCTATCGCTTCGCCCGCATTGTCACCGCCGACCCGCACAGCTTCCACGTGCTGGGCCGCGAATACGGCGCCTTCGGCGGCGACTACGTGGTCAAGCACCACTCCACCTTCATCGCCGAGCTGTTCGACGGCGGGCGCATCAGCGTGACGGCGCCGACCCAGGCGGAGACCGTTACCTATCACGACCCCTGCTATCTGGGCCGTTACAACGGTGAATTCGCCGCGCCGCGCCAGGTGCTTGCCGCCCTTGGGCTGGAAGTCGCCGAGATGGAGCGCTCCGGCTATCGCTCGCGCTGCTGTGGCGGCGGTGGCGGGGCGGCGCTCTCCGACGTGCCCGGCCGCGCGCGTATCCCCGACATGCGCATGGAGGACGTGCGCGAGACCGGGGCGACCACCGTGGCCGTGGCCTGCCCCCAGTGCACCGCGATGCTCGAAGGCGTGGTCGAGCCGCGTCCGCGCATTCGCGATCTCGCCGAGATGGTCGCCGACGCCCTGGTCGAGCCGACAGCGGCGACGAACGCCACCAGCGCGCCAAGCCAAAGCCGCGAGGAGGAACCGGCATGAGTGTCCGACGACTCGACCCCCACGCCGAGCGCGCCCGGCGTAACCGTCTGCATCCGCGCCACCACGAGTTCGCGCGGCCGGCGTGGCGCTGGACCAGCGCCGACGGCGTGACGCGCATCAATCCGCATGCCCTCGGCGCGATCGGCCCCAACGGACTCAAGCGTATCGATCGCAGCGGCGCTGCGGTGGAGGCGAGCCCCGTGGGAGGCGCGTCGACGAGCGCGGAACCGGCGCGGCGTCAGGTCGTCATCGATCAGCCGGAGGGCCATGTCGTGGTGGTGCCGGAGTTGCCGGAAGGGCGGCTCAACGATCACGACCGCGACCTGTTCGGCCTCGCCCGGCAGCTCGCCGACGGCCATGACCTGGCAGTGACGGCGGTGACCTTCCTGAACGGTGTCTCCGGGTTCGAGGACGCCGGTGCGGACCGCGTCGTCGATCTCTCCGCCATGGTGACCGAAGGCTACGACCCGGAGACGCGCCTGGCGGCGCTTGTCGACGTCGAAGCGGCGCTTTCGCCCCGGCACTGGATCTTCGCCGATTCACTGCCGGATGGCGGCGATCTCGGGCGGCGGCTGGCAGCGCGTCTCCTGCCCCAGGGCGCGAGTCAGGGCGCGAACGCTAGCGTGGGCGATGCCCGCCCGGCGACCCGGGTCTGGCAGCTCAGCGAGGGCCAGACGCTCTCCCGCGCGGGGGACCGCCAGGACATCCTGCGCGACGTCGCCCGGGTGCTGCTGGCGCTGCCCGAGTGCGCCGAGCCGGTCAGCGAGACGCGTCACGAGGCGCGGGTCATCGAGCTGGCGACCATGGGTGGGGAACTCTCTTCGGCAGCAAACGAAGTGGCGGCGTCCGGGGTCATCGACCGTGGCCGGGTCGCCGTCGACCCCCAGGAGATCCCGCTGGCCCAGGCGCCGTTCATTCTCTCCGCCGGCCGCGGCATCGGCGATTGGGAAGGCTACCACCACGCCGCCCGGGTGCTGGGGGCCAGCGAGGGCGCCTCGCGGGTGGCGGTGGATGACGGCTACATGCCACGTTCGCGCCAGGTCGGCGCCACCGGCACCTTCGTCACTGCCAGCTGCTACGTCGCCGTGGGCATCTCCGGGGCCGTGCAGCATCTGCAGGGCATCGCCAAGTGCCAGCGGGTGATCGCGATCAACAACGACCCGAGCTGCGACATGGTCAAGCGCGCCGACCTGGCGCTGATCGCCGACGGCGACGCGGTGCTGGCGGCGGTCTGCGAGCGCCTCGGCCAGCCGCGAGACCAGACCGGTTCGGACGGCTCTTGGACGGATGAGGAGTCGCGACATGCCGCAGCCTGACCCCCAAGCCGCAGCGGGAACGCCCCATGACGTGAAGACGGCGGTGCTGGTGTCGAGCGGCCGCCACCCGGTCTCCGGGCGCGCCGGGCGCGCCCGCGAGGATGCCCGCGCCGTCGAGATGGGCCTGTCGCTGGTCGGCGCCGATCTGTCGCTGGTGCATGCCGGCGATCCGGAGCAGGCCTCGCTGCGGGAGTCTCTCGAGGGATACCTGGGGATGTATCACGGCCTCGACGGCGGACGTCCTGGTGATGAACGCGACGGGCAGTTGTCGCTCCTGCCGCTGCGTGCCGGCGAGGATGCGGTACCGCTGCTGGCGGCGTGGCTCGAGCGCAGTGGCGTGAGATTGGCCTTGACCGGCCAGCGCGCCGAGTGCGGCGAGGGCTCGGGCATGGTGGGGTATCTACTCGCCGAGCGGCTGGGCTGGGCGATCGCCACCGGCGTTGCCGCCATCGAACGCTGCGACGCGGAGAGCGTGACGGTGCTGCAGGCGCTGCCCCAAGGCCAGCGTCGGCGACTCGAAATCCGCCTGCCGTGTCTGATCGCGGTGGACGCTGTCGCCGAGGCGCCACGTCAGAGCGCCTTCGGTCCGGCGCGGCGCGGGCGCATCGAGACCGTCGACGATCTGCTGCCCGCGGACGAATCGCGTCTCGACACCGGCAGCGCCGGCTGGCAGTGGCAGCCGGCGCGGGCGCGGCCCAAGCGGCTCAAGGTGGTGAAATCCACCAATGCGCGGGACCGTTTCAAGGCTGCCGCGGCCAAGTCCTCCGCGTCCGGCGGCCAGGTACTGACCGATCTCTCGCCGGAGGAGGCCGCCGAGAAGCTGATCGATTATCTGCGGGCGGAAAAGATCCTCGCGCAGGACGATCAGTAGTCCAGCAGCCGGGGCATCCGTTCCGATAGCCGCTGGCCGCCGAGCACGACGCGTGCCGGATCGACGGCGTGAAAGCGACCGTCGCGAAAATGCTCGGCGTGGTGGGCGTCGAACGCGACCAGCGGTATCAGGTCCGTGCGGCGGGACTCCGGCAGCATCATCGGCGTCAGGTTGTCCAGAATCAGGTGGGAGCCGTCATCCTGGCGGTAGCGCAGCACCGCATGATAGGTCGGGGTGAGAGTGTCGTCGGCGGCGAGAAAGTCGAGTCGCCGCGGCGACGTACCGGCGTCGATCAGGATCTGGTACTTGGCGATGGCGAAGTCTTCGCAGTCACCGAAGCCATCGCGGACCAGGCGATCGAAGCCCTTCCAGGTATCGACCTTTTCGAACTGCTGGCGGGCGGCGTTATTGATCACGCGATTGACGAAAGCCAGCCGCTCCTCGCCTTGCCGATTGCTGGCCTGCGCCACGAACTGCTCCCGGGTGAGCGTCACGGCGGTGGCGCCGGGATCGTCCCAGTAGGTAAAGCCAGCCGCGGAGGCCGTCGTCGGCAGCACGGCAAGCAGCAGATAGGCCAGGCGTCGAAAACGGGGTGAGTGAAGAGCGGTCGCTGGCATGCGTCTCCATGAATGACACCGAGCTTCGTGAAACCGACATAGCGACGTTTCGGGTATCGACGCAGCCTGTCGCGATGCGATAGATAATAGAACATGCGGCCGGCCCGAGGGCCATGCCCCTGATAGCGACTTGCACGGCAACATTTGTCGAACGGAGGTGGATCATGATGATCGTCGATCTCATCGATGGCGAGGACTTTCGTCAGCGGTTGGTCTCGCTAGGGGTGCATATCCCCGAGGAGGCGTGCCCCGAGAGCTGTGCGCGGCTGGCAGCCGGGTGTCATCGCGCGCGAGGCGTCGAGGGGCTGGAGCCGGCCATTCGCGATCTGATGCAGCACACCGACGTGATGCTGCCATCCGTTCGCGAGGCGATCGAGCGCCATCTGCTGCCCGTCTTCGGTACTCCCTGAGGTCTCGGGCAACGCTGGTACCCAGGGTGACGGTGTCGCGGATCCTTGCCTATGCTGGGAGAGGCAACTGACGCGATACAGGAGTCGGCGGCATGGCGATGGGACTCTGCACCTGGACGCTCGGCATCGACGACCTCGAACTGCTGATGGACAAGGTGGTCGAGCTGGGGTTCGATGGCGTCCAGCTCGACGAGCTTTGGGAGCATGCCTCCCCGGCGGCGATCCGGGATTCACTGGCGCGCAGGGAGCTTGCGCTGATGGCTGTGGATGCCCGGCGGATCGGCCCGCAGGTCGGGGAAGCGCCGGACGTCGCGCAGGGCTTGGACGCCTATCGTCAGGTCATCGACCGCGCCGCCGAACTCGAGGCGCCCGTCGTCACGCTATCGATGCTGTCGCTGTGGATTCGGGGCCACGCCACGCCCTTCGACGCCCTGTCGGCAGCGTGCCGCGAGCTGGCCGACTATGCCGCCGAGCGGAAGATTCGATTGGCCTATGAAGTCGTCAACCGCGACGAAGCGCCGATGATTCACATGGTCGAGGAGGCCAACCGGCTGGTAGGGCAGGTGGCCAGAGCCAATTTCGGGCTGGTTCTCGACAGCTACCACCTGCATTTCGAAGAGACCGACCCGGTCGCGGCGATCGAGTCGAGTGGCGATGCCCTAGCGGTCCATCCGGTGTCGGATTCGACCCGTGGCGGCAACGGCAGCGGCGCCGTGGATTTCGAAGCGCAGTTCGATGCGCTCTTGCGGATCGTTTTTGACGGACCGCTGATCATGGAGTGCCTGCCGCCGATGCACGATCCCTTCTCGCCGGTGTCGAGCGAGGGCAACCGCCGCATTCTGGAAGACGAACTCTCTCGCTCCCAGGAGATCTGGCGCGGCTACGCCCATGCGCGCCGTCGAGCGCTTCAGAGCCTCCGCAACCCCCACATGAAGTAGACGCCGCCGATCAACGCGGCGATCAGACCCGCTGGCAGCTGATAGGGGAAGAATAGATTTCGGCCCAGCCAGTCGGCGGTCACCATGACCAGCATCCCCAGCAGCCCGGCCCCGAGCAGTTGGTGCCTGGCGCCGTGGAATCCCATCAGGCGCGCCATGTGCGGGGCCATCAGGCCGACGAAGGAGAGCGGCCCGATGACCAGGGTCGCGGCGACGGTCAGCAGGGCGACCAGTGCCAGCAGCATCAGTCGGCTGCGATCCACGTCGACACCGAGCGCCCTGGCGGTGGGCGCGCCCAACGGTAGCAACGTCAACCAGCGCTGCAGAGGTAGCGTCAGCGCCAGCAGGAGGAGGGCGATGGCCACGATCCAGCCGCTCGAAGTGAGACTGGCATAGTAGGTCGACCCACCCAGCCACGAGAGCAACTGCTGCGCCCTGGGGTCCTCGCTGGCCAGCACGATGGCGCGCATGGCGTCCAGCAGAGAGGAGATGGCGATGCCGGTCAACAGCAACCGCTCCGGCGCAAAGCCACTGCGGCGGTTGCAGACGATCAGCACCAGCAGCGCAACGGTGGCCCCGCTGAAGCCCATCACGGAGCCGCTCAGTGGGGCGATGCCGAGCGGCAGCAGCATCAACGCGATCACGCCGATCGCCACGCCGGCACTGATGCCGAGGACCTCGGGACTGGCCATGGGGTTGCCGGTCATCCGCTGCAGCAGGGTGCCGGCGATGGCCAGCATCAGCCCGGCCGCCGCGGCCGTGGCCACGCGCGGCAACCGCCAGTCGACGATGAGCGCCAGGTCGCCGGTGCCTGCCACGCTGGGATAGCTGGCGTGGCCATCGAGCATGAAGCCGACCAGCAGCGCCAGCGTGCAGGCAACCACCGTCAGGCCCGCCAGCGCCCACAGGCGGCGGTCTGGGCGTGCCAGGCGCGGCATGGTCAGCCCCGTGCTTGGCGTCGGCCGTGATCCGCTGATCCGCAGGCGCGGCAACAGCCACAGCAGCAGCGGGGCACCCAGCGCCGCCGTCATGGCGCCGGTCGGCAGTAGCGAAGCAGTGAACGGAGACAGCTGCTGAACGGCGAGATCCGTCACCGCGAGCAGAAGAGCCCCTAGAATCATCGACCAGACGAGCCGTTGGGACAGCGTGCGGGCGCCGGAGAGCCTTGCGATGGCCGGAGAGGCGAGGCCGATGAAACCGATCAGGCCGATGGCGCTGACCACGCAGGCGGTGATGAATATCCCCAGGCCCAGGCCGGCGAAACGCAGCTTGCGCAGCGAGATGCCGAGGCTCTTGGCGCCGTCCTCCTCGAGATCGAGCAGCGCCAGCGGCCGCAGCAGCAGCAGTGCCACCACCACCACGATACCCAGGCGCAGCAGCAGGAAACGGGTGTCGTGCCAGCTGTCCTGGGCCAGCGCTCCCGACCCCCAGATGAACAGCCCCGACAGGCTCTCCTGGTGAAACAGCAGCAGGGCACTGTTGATGGCGCTGAAATAAAGGCTGACCACCATTCCGGAGAGCACCACCACCATCGGCGCCAGACGCCGCTTCCAGGAGAGCGCGAAGACCAGCAGCATCGCCGCGATGCCGCCGGTCAGGGCGATCCATTCCCTTCCGGCCAGCATCCAGCTCGGCGCCCACAGCGTCGCGACGACCAGCGCCAGCTGCGCACCGCTGGTGACGCCCAGCGTCGCCGGCGATGCCAGCGGATTGCGCAACACCTGCTGCATCAGGCAACCCGCCAGGGCCAGGGCCGCGCCGCCCAGCAGCGCCACCAGCAGTCTCGGCATGAAGGTGTAGTGCATCACGATCTGGCGGATCCGGTCGTCGTCGGGGGCAACGATGGATTGCCACCAGTGTCCGGAAAGATCGCCGAACCGGGTATGCAGGGTCGCGGCTCCCAGGCAGATCGCCAGCAGCAGCAGGATAAGGGCGAACCAGGTGGGGGACCGCGCGCGAAGCGTCATGGCGTTTGGCCCTCGACGGACGAGTCGGGAACCGCGTCGGAGATGGGGGACTGGGTGCCGACCTCGACCAGCGAACGGGCCAGGCGCTGTAGTGAGATCAGTCCGCCGTAAGGCCAGATGGGATCGATGAAGCTCACCCGCCCCGCGCGGACCGCCGGCAGGTGCTGCCAGATCTGATTATCGTGCAGGGCTTCTTCCACGCCTCTGGGATAAGGCTCGATGACGACGATGCGCGCTTCGGGACGCTCGGCCAGCCGGTCGATCGGGATGCTGGCGTAGCCCCAGGAGTTGGTCGGACCGGTCCAGGCATTGGTGAGATCGGTGCGGGAGAACAGCGTACCCACCATGTTGCCCTGGCCGAACACGCGGACGTGCTGGGCATCGCTGAACTGCACCAGATAGAGCGGCGTCTTCCTCCCTCGCAGGGCCTGTGCGGCGCGCTCGAGAACGGCGTCGGTCTCGGCGATCAGGGCCTCGGCCTGCGGCCGCCGGCCGGTCAGCCTCGCGATCTCGCGGGTCATCGCCAGCGTCGCCTCGTAATAGGGCCGGTCGGTGTAGAAGTTGTCGATCATCCTGACCGGCATCAGACGCTCCAGGCGGGCGTTGTCGCGGGAGAACAGGGCGCTCGTCATCAGCAGGTCGGGCGGATCCTGGGCCAGCAGTTCGAGGTTGGGCTCGTTGCGCAGTCCCATGTCCAGGGTCGAAGCGGGGATCGCCGGTGCCTTGACCCAGGCGTTGTAGTTGGGGATGTCCGACACCGCGTAGGGTTCGACCCCCAGGGCGATGAGGGTCTCGACGACCGTCCAGTTGGCGGCCGCGATCCGCAACGGTTTCGAATCGGCGTCGGCCGGGGCGTCCGCCAGCGCGGTGCTCGTCCCCAGCAGCACGGCAACCGCAAGTGCGAGGAGAGCTGGAAAAGAGCGAACACGCGACAAAGTGACGGTTTCCTGGCGACGGAGGAGAGTGGCACGGCGCTCATCCGGCCAGAAACGCGGCGCCGGATGCGGCTACGGGCGGTGATGGTAGATCGAATGACAATCGTTATCAATAAAGAGAGGGAGTACTTCCTGTTTGAATACACATGACAATGATTGTCATTTAGAATACTGTCGATAACAAACGCCCGGCCGACGGCTGCCGGCTCCTACAACGTGATAAGCGGGCATGCGATCCGATGAATCCAGGGAACACTCTCGCCGCCGTGAGCGGCACGCTGCTTTTGGCTTATACGGGAAGCGTACTTGCCCAAGAGCCAACCACCAACAATGATACCGTCGTGGTCACCAGCACGGCGCTCAAGGTCGACACGCCGCTGCTGGAGACGCCGCGTTCGGCCTCTGTGGTCACCGATACCGAGTTGGAGAGACGCGCGGTCAACAAGTATGACCAGGTTTTACGCTATCGTGCCGGCGCATTGTCGGCACCCTACGGGAATGATGCCAAGGCGGACTGGTTCTTCTTCCGGGGTTTCTCGGGTGAGGACTCGACCTACCAGGATGGGCTGCGTCTGTTCCGCGAGGCTGGCTATCTATGGTGGAAAACTGAGCCTTTCGGTCTCGAGCGCGTCGACTTCCTGAAGGGGCCAGCATCGATCCTATATGGCGAGGCGCCTCCCGGGGGGATCATCAACGCCATCAGCAAGCGCCCGACCGATGAAACTCAAGGGTTGTTCGAAATCCAGGCCGGCAACAAGGGGCATCGGCAGGTAGGGATCGATACGTCCGGCCCGGTCACCGACAGCGGCGATGTCCGCTACCGTGTCGTTGGATTGTTTCGTGACCAGGACGGTGAACTCGACGGTACCGACAACGAGCGAGTCTACTTCGCTCCCAGCCTGGCGGTAGATCTCTCCGACCGGACAACCCTTACGCTGCTGGCAAGCTACCAGCGCGATCATGGCACGCCAGCAAATGTCTTCTATCTTCCCTACGGTTCCGTCAACGACACGCCATTCGGCAAGGTCGATCGCGATACCGATCTCGGTGACAACGACAACGATCGTCTTGATCACGAGCAGATATCGGTCGGATACGAACTCGAGCACACCTTTGACGATACCTGGGAATTTCAGCAGAACGCACGGTTCGCCTCCCTGGATCTCTTCCTGCGCACGGCTTATCCGTCGTACATGCTCGATGATCGTAACGCTCAGCGGGGACTGACCTACCGCGACGGCAGCTACGACGCCTTCACTATCGATAACCGCATGATCGGCACCTGGTACACCGACAACACCGAGAACACGCTGTTGGTGGGGCTGGATTATCAGCACCTGGATGCGGACTACCTTAGCCGAGATAACTTCGCCTACGACACCATCGATATCTTCGATCCGCAAGATAGCGGCATTGGCCAACCCGGCGATCCGACATACTACGATCAGGGCAAGGAGCAGATTGGTGTCTACGTTCAGGATCAACTTCGTCTCTACGATCGCTGGGTCCTGCTCGCCGGGGCGCGGCACGATAGCGTCGACGTCACCAACAAGCAGGAGGGGGGCGAGGATCAGAGCTACGACGATACGCAGATGTCCTACACCGGCGGCGTCATGTATCTGGGCGATTACGGTCTCTCGCCATACCTGAGTTATAGCGAGTCATTCACGCCCAACATAGGCAACGATCTGAATGGTGATGCCTATCAGCCTAGCGAGGGTAAACAGTGGGAGCTGGGGCTCAAGTACGCACCCGATTGGCTGGATGGTTATGTCACTGCAGCTGTTTTCGACCTGAAGGAGAGTGACACGCTCTATCCCAGCGGCGGCTCCTCAAGTAACCAGGGTGGGGAGCGTCATTCGCGCGGGTTCGAGCTGGAAGGGGTGGGTTACGTGACCGACAACCTTCAGGTCACGGCGGCTTACACCTACACCGATGTGACGGTGGATGTCAGCGATACTCAGAAGGAACTTCGAGCCGGGCTGATACCGCGTCATCAGGCATCGCTGTGGCTGGATTACGACTTCGATCGAGGTGCGCTGGATGGACTGGGCCTGGGTGCCGGGGCGCGTTACATCGGTACCAGCGTGGACTCGCCTCAGTACAGCGACACCCAAGTGGAGGCCTATACCGTTTATGACGCGATGGCGAGCTACGACATCGATTCGCACTGGACCGCTCAGGTCAACGTCACCAATCTGACGGATAAAGAGTACGTCAGCGGTTGTGACTACTGGTGTTACTACGGCGAATCTCGTAGCGTCATCGGCAGTCTGAAATACCGTTGGTAGACAATTTCTGCACTGAACCTCTGCCATGAACAGAAGCCCGGCCAATGCCGGGCTTTTTGTTGGATGACGCCTGGCTTGCGACATCTGGCGTTATGCGTAATTCAATAATGATTCTCGTTTCTATTCATATTGATCTCGGGACGCTATAGAATGGGCCCGCTTTTTACTCCGCCCGCCCATATCGATAGGTCCAAGGCTAATGAACTCAGGTATCGCGTCTCCCGAGAACAGACGTCTCTTCGGCAGGTTGGCTTTTGTTACGGTGACCATAAGCGCGCCACCTGTCGTCACCACGAGCTGGGCCCAAGGCAATCCTGGCGATAGTCAGTCCCTCGATACGGTCACCGTCACCAGCCAGGCGATCACGACCAGTGGTGATACGCCGCCGCCGGTTTTTGCGGGCGGGCAGGTCGCTGCCGGGGGACGGATCGGGGTTCTCGGCGAGCAGGACACGATGAATGTGCCGTTCAACGTCATCAGTTACACCAGCGAACTGATCGAGAACCAGCAGGCCGACACGCTGGGTGACGTGCTGCAAAACGATGCCTCGGTGATGGTCGGCAAGGGGTTCGGCAACTACTCGGAGTCATTCAAGGTCCGCGGCTTCGACCTGTACGGTGACGATATTTCCTACGGTGGGCTATACGGCGTACTGCCACGCCAGCTGATCAACACCAGCATGATGGGGCGGGTCGAACTGTTCAAAGGTGCCAGTGCGTTCGCCAATGGCGTGCCGGCCGGCGGCACTGGCGTTGG
Source organism: Salinicola sp. (assembly GCA_002695065.1). Taxonomy (GTDB): domain Bacteria; phylum Pseudomonadota; class Gammaproteobacteria; order Pseudomonadales; family Halomonadaceae; genus Salinicola. The sequence goes on from NZNW01000005.1 coordinate 18,204, forward strand.
CGGCGCGGTCAACATCGAGCCAAAGCGGGCGACCGACGAGCCGATCACCCGAATTTCCACGGGATATCAGTCGGATAGCTACGGCGAGACCGAACTCGACGTGGGTCGGCGCTTCGGCGATCAGAATGAATATGGGATTCGGGCCAGTATCAATCGCGGCCGTGGCGATATGGCGATCGATGACGAAAGCCGCAAGAATACGTCCGCGATCATAGGGCTGGATTACCGAGGCGATCGTGCTCGGGCATCGCTGGACGTCGGTCACCAGAAATCCGTCATCGATGGCGGCCGCCTGAATGCGAACCTGGCCAATTACACCGGTGACGCCGTTCCGTCGGTGCCGGGTGCCGACAGCAACTACACGCCGAGCTGGAATCACGCGAGCCTGGAAACCAACTTCGCCATGCTGCGGGGTGAGTACGATTTCAGTGACGCCTGGACAGGCTATGCGGCGATCGGGGGGAATCGTACCCACGAGCGGAGCCTGGCGGGCTCACCTAGCGTGATCAATGAAGATGGAGATGCCACGGTTTCCCAGCTCGATACGGCTTATCAGTCGGAGACCTTCGCCAGCCAAGTCGGTTTGCGCGGGCAGTTGGACACCGGACCGGTCTCCCATCAGGTTAATCTGGGGTACTCCAGCGTCTACTCCCGCAAGGATGTCGCCTTCGATGGCATCTTTACCGGCGCACCGACCAATATCTATGATCCGGTCGATGTTCCCATTCGTGAGCCCAACTTCCCTAGCGGCGATCTTGGTGACCCGACGACAACGGGGCGCACCTACAATAACGGCGTGTCCTTGTCCGATACGTTGGGAGTCTTCGATGATCGTGTGTTGCTGACGCTTGGCGGTCGCTATCAGGAAATCGAAGTCAACAACTACAACGGCAACACTGGCGTTCGCGACAGTCGTTTCACGGAATCCCGCGTCACGCCTATCTACGGCATCGTCTACAAGGCGACGGACAGCATTTCGCTCTACGCCAATCACATCGAAGCGTTGCAGCAGGGGGAAACGGCGCCCAGCCAGAGCAATTATCCCAGCCTGACGAATGCCAATGAAATACTGGGTATCGTGCGCTCCAAGCAGGATGAAGTCGGTGCCAAGTTCGATTACGGCAATATCGGCGGTGGCATCAGCCTGTTCCAGATCGAGCAGCCGCAGGTCAGCATTGAGGACAACACTGCCGGTTACAACGGCGAGCAACGCAACCGCGGCATCGAGTTGAGTGGCTATGGAGTGCCGTTGGAAGGCGTGCGCGTGTTGGCGAGTGCCACCTTCATGGATCCGGAACTCCGTAATACCACCAATGGTGAGAACGATGGCAACGACGCGCCTGGTGTGCCGACCTATCGTTATGTGCTGGGCGGTGAGTGGGATATCCCCCACATGGACCGGCTCACGGCGACCGGCCGGTTCATCCGCACCGGCTCGCAGTACGTCGATGAGGCCAATAACCTCGAGGTCGATCCCTGGAATCGTCTCGATCTCGGCTTCCGCTACACCATGCCCCTCAACGAGGCCAGCCTGATCTGGAGGGCTGGCGTCGACAACGTCACCGACGAGGATTACTGGGCGTCTGCCGCGACGACCGGTTCCCAGACGCTGGTTCAGGGAGAGCCGCGGACCTTCAAGCTTTCGGCAACGGTGGAGTTCTAGTTCGCGAATCTCCTGGCAACCAGCAAAAAGGCGCCTCCTTCGGGAAGCGCCTTTTTGCTGGGTGGATGACCGGTAAAGCGTGGATCGCTTGCCGCTGAAGCCGTGCAGCGTTACTGCGAGGCGACCTGCAGCTGAGGCGATGTCTCGACGTCGAGATTGGCCCGCAGTGTCTCACTGTACCAGTTGACGAAATCGATGACGCCGAACTCGTAGGTCTGCGAGTAGGGGCCGGGCTGATAGGCGCGGGAATTGATGCCGAGCTGGTTCTCCTCGGCCAGGCGGCGGTCCTGATCGTTGGTGGCGTCCCACACCTGGCGCAGCCGTTCGGGGTCGTAGTCGGTCCCTTCGACGGCATCCTTGTGCACCAGCCACTTGGTGGTGACCAGCGTCTCCTGCGGACCCAGCGGCAGCACGCGGAAGACCACGGCATGGTCGCCCATGAAGTGGTTCCAGGAGTTGGGCAGGTGGAGGATGCGCAGCGAGCCCATGTCCGCGTTGGGTATATGGCCCATCAGCTTGTTGCAGCCTGGCTTGCCGTCCATGGTCATCGAGACGATGCCGTCGATCAGCGGGGTGCGGGTGAGACGGTTGCGCTTGCCGAATCGGGCCAGCTGCCACGGTACCTCACAGGTGGTCCAGTCGGCCTGCTTGCGGGCGACCAGATCGCGGTACTCGCCAGTGGAGCGGGGGTCATCGGTATCGTCGAATTCGATCAGCGAGTTGAGCAGTTCGGGATGGGCGCCGTTGCAGTGGTAGCACTCGCGATTGTTCTCGATCACCAGCTTCCAGTTGCAGCGCTCGACGATGTTGGACTCCACCGCGACCTTGACGTTGTCCATCTCGTGGGGCGAGAGATAGTGCTCCAGCGAGACCAGGAAGTCGTCGATCGGCTCAGGGTCCTTGCTCAGGTTGATGAACACGAAGCCTCCGGCGCTCTTCACCGCTACGGGTTTGAGGCCATAGGCGCTCATGTCGAACTCGGTACCCATGTCGCTGCCGGCGAACAGCAGCCGGCCGTCGAGTTCGTAGGTCCACTGATGGTAGGGGCAGACCAGCTTGGCCACCTTGCCCTTGTCCTTGAGACACAGGCGCGAGCCGCGGTGGCGACAGACGTTGTGAAAGGCGTGAATCTTGTTTTCGGCACCGCGCAGAACGATGATCGAGTTGCTGCCCACTTCGAGCTTGAAGTAGTTGCCCTTGGCGGGGATCTCGCAGCTCATGCCGGCGAACAGCCACTGCTTCTCGAAGATCTCCTCCATGTCTACCTGGAACAGCCGCGGGTCGTTGTAGAAGGGCTGGGGCAGCGAATAGGTCGGGTCACGCTGATCCAGCATATCCGCCACGGCCTTGCGGGTCGCGCTGAGAGCGTCATCCAGGCTGTCGCGTGGAAGTGGTGACATGGTCGCATCCTCATCAAACAATAGAGTGTGGGTCTTTCCCGAGCCCATTGGCGGGATCGACCTGGGTGTGGCGGCGCGTGGCTAGTCGGTAGCAATTCGATCCGTTCGGCGGAGTGTCGCTCAGGCGATAGCTTGGAAGTTGTCCAGCCGCGACACTCGTCGATGCCAGGCCGACCGCCAAGCACAAATGCTCACCGGGAAGTCACCTGTCGACACCCTGTCGCCCAGGAAGCTGCGCGGGTGTCACGGCGAGTCAATTTTCGTATCGGCATCGAGGGTTTGGCAGCACCTGGGGGTGGTTGGCATGCCCGTGTCGTTGATAGGCAAGTCGGTACGCGTCGGCGTGCGCAGAATCCGCTGAGGATGGTAATTCACCGGAAGCGGCTGTGCGGATTGGCGTTCTCGCCCTGGCCATTTCCCCGATCGAGTGCGGTGACGATGCAATTCTTCAATCCGGTCAATACGCAAACCTGGACCAACGGCCGACATCAGGTGCGGTGCGTCAAGGTCATTCAGGAAACCTGGAACGTGCGGACGTTCTGTTTCATGGCCGACCAGCCGGTGATGTTCTTCTTCAAGCCGGGGCAGTTCGTCACGCTGGAGCTAGAGATAGCCGGTCAGCCGGTGATGCGTTCCTACACGATTTCCAGCTCCCCCTCGATTCCTTACAGCTTCTCGATCACCGTCAAGCGGCTGCCGGGGGGGCAGGTCTCCAACTGGTTGCACGACAATCTCAAGATCGGTGACCCGATGGTGGTTCACGGGCCGGTCGGCGATTTCAACGTCATCGATCACCCGGCGGAGAAAGTGCTGATGCTGTCAGGCGGTGTCGGGATCACGCCGTTGATGTCGATGACGCGCTGGTTCTTCGATACCAATGCCGCCGTCGACCTGGAGTTCATCCACTGCGCTCAGGCGCCCAACGACATCATCTACCACCGTGAACTGGTGCACATGTTCTCGCGCCTGCCGGAGTTCCGTCTGCATATCGTATGCGAGCGCAGCGACGAGCTCAGCCAGGCCTGGTCCGGTTTTCGGGGCTATCTGACGCGGCAGATGCTGACGCTGATGGCGCCCGACTATCTCGAGCGGGAAGTGTTCTGCTGTGGGCCGGCGCCATTCATGAAGGCGGTGCGCCAGGTGCTGCAGGAAGATGGCTTCGACATGTCCAGCTACCACCAGGAGTCCTTCGGCGCGACGCCGTTGAGCGTTCAGGAGGACGTGCTGGAACTGGCCGAGCAGGCTGAAGCCGACGCCGAGGAGGTCGACACGGCGACGCTGATGCCGGTCGAGTTCACCGGCAGTGGCAAGAGTATCCGGGTCAGCGAGAACGACACCATTCACTCGGCGGCGGCCAAGCTGGGGCTGCATATTCCCAAGGCCTGCGGGATGGGGATCTGCGGTACCTGTCGTGTGATGAAGCTCGAGGGCGAGGTCGAGATGGAGCACAACGGCGGCATCACCGAGGAGGACGAAGCCGAGGGTTTCATCCTGTCATGCTGCTCGAAGCCGCGGGGGAAAGTCGTCATCGATTTCTGAGCTACGAGCTACGAGCTACGAGCTACGAGCTACGAGCTACGAGCTACGAGCAAAGAGCAAAGAGCAAAGAGCAAAGAGCTGCAAGCGTTAGACCTTTGGACCTGGCGGCTGTCGTCGCAGCGTCATTCGGTGGCGTGACGAGACCGTTTCACCATCGAGGTAACTCCTAGTCTGGTCTCGCGCCTTCTTTCGATGTCGTCGCCAGAGCGGCACGACGCAAGGCATTCCGAGACCAGACCCAGGAGTTCACACCATGTCTTCATCCGCCAATCGAGGCGTCGTCTTTCGCGGCGCCGGCAAGGTCGCCGTCGAGAGCATCCCTTTCCCTGAGCTGGCGCTCGGCAGCCGCCAGTGCCATCACGGCGTCATCCTCAAGATTCTGACCACCAATATCTGCGGCAGCGACCAGCACATGGTGCGTGGCCGAACCACGGCGCCGGAAGGGCTGGTGCTCGGCCACGAGATCACCGGTGAGGTGATCGAGTGCGGTCGCGACGTCGAGTTCATCAAGAAGGGCGACATCGTCTCGGTGCCGTTCAACGTCGCCTGCGGCCGCTGCCGCAACTGCAAGCGCGGCGATACCCATATTTGCCTGCACGTCAACGGTGATCGCGCCGGTGGCGCCTATGGCTATGTCGATATGGGCGGCTGGGTCGGCGGTCAGGCCGAGTACGTGATGGTGCCCTACGCCGATTTCCAGCTGCTCGTCTTTCCCGACAAGGAGCAGGCGATGGAGAAGATCCTCGATCTGACCATGCTTTCGGACATCTTCCCCACCGGCTTCCACGGCTGCGTGACCGCCGGTGTCCAGCCGGGATCGACGGTCTATATCGCTGGTGCGGGTCCGGTGGGGCTGGCCGCTGCCGTCTCCGCCCAGCTGCTCGGCGCGGCCTGCGTGATCGTCGGCGACATGAACGACAAGCGCCTCGATCAGGCGCGCAGCTTCGGCTGCGTCGGTCTCGACCTCAAGCAGGACGCCAGCATGTCGGAATTGATCGAGTCGGTGCTGGGCGTGCCGGAGGTGGATGCCGCGGTCGATGCGGTGGGCTTCGAAGCCAACTGCCATGGTCACAACCATTCTCACGAGCAGCCGGCGACGGTGCTCAACGCCACCATGGAGATCACCCAGGCCGGCGGCCGGGTCGGCATCCCGGGGCTCTACGTCACCGAAGATCCGGGCGCCGAGAGCGAAGACGCCAAGCACGGCAATATCTCGATGAAGTTCGGCCTCGGCTGGGCCAAGGCGATGTCGTTCCACACCGGTCAGACGCCGGCCATGCGCTATCAGCGTCAGTTGATGCAGGCGATCCTTCACGACAGGGTCCAGATCGGCAAGGCGGTGAACGTGCAGACCATCTCGCTGGATGAGGCACCGCAGGGATACGCCGACTTCGATGGCGGCGCGGCCAAGAAATTCGTGATCGATCCGCACGGCGTACTTCAATAACGGAAAACAGGGTGCTACTTACTTCAGCTTCGAGCACCCGAGTAAAAGAGTCATGGGCCACGGTTCCCTATGGAATTCGTGGCCCATTGATGTGAAAAAAGCCCACTATCGGGTGTTCTTGATGATGATGATTGCAATGACTCGAGCGAAATATCCGGACATCACGGTTCGATCTCGGTCGAGAACTATCGATTTCCTCGCGCCCCAATCCGGATCCCTGTTCAACCTCCGTTGACGGCCGTGAGAGCCGAGCTGGCGGCTGCGCTCTGGCCGTTGGCGGAAAGCGTGCCGGTACCGGACATGACCATCGTGATTCGGTGCGTGCTCTCGGCTACCTGCTGGAGAGCATTATTGGCCGCGTCGCTGTGGCCACTGACGGTCACGCTGGCATTGTGGCCTGCCCCTGTCGACGCGTCAGCGTCACTCGTGGGTGCGCTCAGCATCTCGCGATTTTTCTCGAAGGCGGCCTCTGCCATGGCGCTATTGGCCTGAGCGGAAAGTGGCAGTACGAAGGCCAGTGCAAGTGCGGAGAGGATTTGAATTTTCATGATAAGGCAACTCCATTGTCATCGGTTGACGTTGGTCGTCTGATCCAACTGATGATGAAGTTACCCGTGAGAGAAACGGTGATTCATCACGAAAGCGTGATAGATCGTTTTTTCAGTGTATTTTTCGACGCAATGCTTGAAATGAACCCTTTCAGGCCTTGTCGATGGTGTGTTGAGCGTCAATATCGGTACGTGGCCTCTGTGCGAGGGCGTGATTCCCGTAACCGCTGACTCTGACTCGGAGCAACTTAAATCCCTCGCGCGGGGATGTCACAATTGAACCACTGCCCTCCATCGACGAGACCCGAGCATGACCGAGCCAAATCCCGACCTGCCGCGCTGCGCCTGGGCACGAAGTCACCCGTTGAATGCCGAGTACCACGACGAGGAGTGGGGCGTGCCGGAGTACGACAGCCGCGCACTGTGGGAAAAGCTGATCCTGGACGGCTTCCAGGCGGGGCTCTCCTGGCTCACCATTCTCAAGAAGCGCGACGCCTTTCGCGAAGCGTTCGAAGCTTTCGATCCCGAGCGGATCGCCCGATACGACGAGCACGATGTCGAACGGCTGATGGGCAACGCCGGCATCATCCGCTCGCGATCCAAGATCGAGGCGACGATCGGCAACGCGCGTGCCTATCTCGCCATGCGTGACAGCGGCGAAGATTTCTCCGAGTTCCTGTGGGGCATGGTCGGTGGGCGGCCGATCCAGGACTCTATCGGCAGCGACGGTTCGGTTCCCACCCAGACACCGCTCTCTGTCGATATCTCCAAGGCGCTCAAGAAGCGCGGCTTCAAGTTCGTCGGCCCGGTCATCGTCTACGCCTGGATGCAGGCAGTGGGCATGGTCAACGACCACGCCGAGACCTGCCATCGCCGCAAGCCGGTGGCGGCGATGGGCTGATCACCGCACGCCTGGCGCGGGCACCTCGTCTCGCGCTCAGTCCAGGCGTCCACCGAACAGATCGCGAAACGCGGTATAGCGTCTCTCGTGGAGCTCCCTTGTCGTCGGGTCTGGCTCGAGCACACCCTCGCTGGGCGCAAGTTCACGAGCGACGGCCAGTAGATCCCCGTCCCGCCGAGATGCCATGGCGGCTACCGCGGCGCCCAGCAGCACGGGCTCCGGCGCTTCCGACAGCACCACCCGACAGCCGGTGCCGTCGGCATAGAGCTTGCGCAGCAGCGGGGAACGATTGTGGCCACCGCTGAGATGGAGCGTGTCGATGGCATAGCCGTTGGCGTTCATGCGCTCGATGATGGCGCGCGTCCCGTAGACCAGCGCCGTCGCCGCGGCCCAGTACACCTTGATGAAAGTCTCTCTGGGCGACTCCAGCGTGAGGCCGACGATGGCGCCGCGGATCTCGGGGTCTGCCAGCGGCGAACGATTGCCGATGAAGTCCGGGCGAACGTGCAGGTCCGGGGCCGGATCGCCTGCTGCCAGCCGCTCCAGCAGCAGTGCCGAAAGCGCGCCGTGGGGATCGTCGCCGAAGTCGCTACCCGCGCTGAACAGGGCGACGATATGGTCCAGCAACGCGCCGGTCAGGCTCTGGCCACCTTCGTTGGCGATGAATCCGTCGCACAGTGCACCCGGGTAGGGGCCCCACACGCCGGGAACTTCACGACGCTCCGGTTGGGCACCGATATGACAGGTCGAGGTGCCGGCAATCACCGCCAGCCGACGCGCCGAGTGCGCGTCGAGGCTGCGCCCCAGCGTGCCCATGGCGCCGGCGTAGGCGTCGATCATGCCGACGGCGAAAAGGCAATCGGTGGTGAGTCCGAGTTCGGCCGCGGCGGTCTCGCTCAGCGGCCCCAAAGGTTCGCCCACGGCGGCGGCGCGATCGGGTAGTGCGGCGCGCTCGAGCACATCCGCCATGTCGACCTGGGCGAGGAAGTCCCGGTCCCAGCCGCGGTTCGGCCGTGGGTCGAAGGTCCACTTGCAGGCCAGGGTGCAGACCGAGCGGCGATCGATACCGGTGCAGTGGTAGCCCAGCCAGTCGCCGAGGTCACCGGCGTAGCCGATGCTGTTGTACAACGCTGGTCGATTGCGCTTGAGCCACATCAGCTTGGGCATCTGCATCTCCGGCGACATCACGCCGCCGAGATTGGCCAGCGGGGCAGCGCCGGTGGCGGTACAGAGTTCGGCTTCCGCCGTGGCCCGGTGATCCATCCAGACGATGATGTTCCAGCCCTCGTCGCCGGTCGACAGTGCCAGCGGCTGATGCTGGCGGTCGAGCAGCACCAGCGAGCAGGTCGCGCTCACTGACAGGCTCTTGACCCGGGCCGGCTCGATACCCGCCGTGTCGACGGCGCGGCGGGTGGCGTCGCAGATGGCTCGCCAGATATCGCGGGTGCTCTGCTCGACGTGATGCTCTTGGGGGCGATGCATGGCGATCGGTGCCTTCGCCTCGCCCAGCAGCTCGCCGCGATCATCGAAGACCCCGACGCGGGCGCTGCCGGTGCCGATGTCGACGCCCAGTGAATAGTGTGTCTCGGTCATGGTTGGCCTGTTCAAGAGCGTTTGAGAAAGGGCATCCGCAGTGTCATGACGACGATCAGGAATGCGCCCCACACGGCGGTGGCGAGGTGCTGGCTGGCGCCCATCAGATTCATGCCCGAGGCGATCACCTGGAGGCTCATCAGGCCCAGTACCAGCGGCAGCACGCGCCCGAAGCCGCCGAATGGATTGGCGCCGGCGAGGAAGCAGGCCAGAACCGTGATCAGCAGATAGCTTTCGCCATGGCCCACGCGTACCGAGTTGAAGCGTGCCAGCATCACCATGCCAGCGATCGCCGCCAGCAGCCCGGAGAGGGTGTAGAGCACGATCAACACACGGCGCACATTGATACCCGAGTACTCGGTGGCACGCAGGTTGGAGCCGATCATGTGGATCGAGAATCCGGTACGGGTGAACTGCATGAAGTAGGCGAGCCCGCCGGCGGAGAGCAAAAAGATCAGCATCGGGACGGGGATGCCGATCAAGCTGCCGCTGCCGAGCCACTGAAAGCCTGCCGGCATGCCGGAGATGCCGCCGCCCCGGGTCAGGAATTCCCCCAGCCCCTGGAGGAAGATCATCGCCCCCAGCGAGACCAGGATCGGGTGAGCGCCGACCCTTGCCACGATGACGCCGATCAGCAAGCCGGCTGCACTGCCGACGGCGAGCCCGGCGCCGATACCCGCGACGATGCCGATCACGCCAGCATCGCCGAGCGCGTTCTGCACCAGCCAGGCGGTGGTCAGCCCTGCGATGTTGGCGGTGAAGGTCACCGCCAGATTGAGACCGCCGGAGATGATCGGCACCAGCATGGCCAGCGAGAGCAGGCCGAGTTCCGGGAGCTGCACGGCCATCGAGCGCACATTGACCGCGCTCAAGAACCCGGGCGCCATCAAGGCGAAGAACGCGAAGCTGACGACCAGTAGCAGCGCCATGATGCCGATTTCGAGCGACTCGGCGCCGGGACGAAAGGCCCGGCGGGGGGCGGATACGGCGCTCATGGGCGTGCCTCCTTGGGAATCGCGCGACGCGGCAGCAGCTTGTCGAGATTGCTGCAGGTGATCGCGACGAGAATGATGAAACCGACGATCATGCGGAAGGCGTAGGGGGTCACGCCGAGCAGGTTGAGCCCGTTCTGCACCACGGCCAGCAGCAGCACGCCGAGCAGCGCCCCGGTCACCGAGCCGCGCCCGCCGCCGAGCGTCGCGCCGCCGAGAACCACGGCTGCGAGAATCGGTAGCTCCTGGCCGATCAGCGCGTTGGGAACCACCTCCTGCACGATGTGGGCCTGCATCAGGCCGGCGACACCGGCGCAGAGACCCAGCCAGCCGTAGGCGAAGGCGTGAATCAGTCCCACCCGCACCCCTGAGCGCCGGGCCGCCTCCGGGCTCGAGCCGAAGCCGTAGATGGCGCGGCCGAATCCGGTCCGGGTAAGAATGAAGCCAGTGGCCAGGCTCATCGCGGCCATCACCGCGACAGGGAGATAGAGCGTCGCGCTGCCGCGTGCGGCGGGCAGATCGATCAGGGGAACCGAATAGTAGAGCCAGTCCGGGATGTCGTAGATCGAGACGCCGCCGGTGAAGACCATCAGCAGCCCGAAGTAGAGGTTGAAGGTGCCGATGGTGACGATGATCGAGACGATGCGAAAACGGTGGATCAGGAAGGCATTGACCAGGCCGAGCAGGCTCCCCACGGCCATCGACAGGAGGATGCCGATCAGCCAGTTGCCGCCGCCCATGTGATCGATCAGTAGCGTCATGACCACGTACTGCACCACCGACGCCGCCACCGCGAACGAGATGTCGATGCCGCCGGCGATCAGCACCACCACCAGCCCGACGGCGAAGATCATGTTCACGGACTGGTTGTTGAGCAGGTCGAACAGGTTCTGCGTGGTCAGGAAGGTATCCGTGGTCAGCCCGAGAACGATGCACAGCACGACGATGATCGCGGCCAGCACCCCCTCGGTGCCGAGGTGCAGTCTAGGCATTGATGATCTCCTCGAGGGATGCCTCGGTAGTGGTGGTCGGCGTGAGTTCGCGGCTGATCCGGCCCGCCTTGAGGACCACGACGCGGTCCGAATTCATCCAGATTTCGCTGGCCTCGTCCGAGATGAGAATGATCGACATGCCCTGGTCGGCGAGGGTCCGAATGATGTCGAAGATGCCCGCCTTGGCGCCGACGTCGACGCCCACCGTGGGGCAGTCGAGAATCAGTACGTCGGGCTTGGTCGCCAGCCACTTGGCCAGCACGATCCGCTGCTGGTTGCCACCGGAGAGAGAGGAGACCGCGAGTTCGGCGTCGTTGACCTTGGTGCCGAGACGCTGGATCCACTCGGTGGTCAGCTCGCGAAGACGTCGCGGGGAGAGGAAGCCCCTTGGCTTCTCCAGTTCGTCCAGTACCGTCACGGCGGTGTTCATGATGATCGACTGATTCTGGACCAGCCCCAGGTTCAGGCGGTCCTCGGAGACATAGGCGATGCCGTGGCGGATCGCGTCCCGGTTGGAGCGCAGTGTCAGCGGCTTGCCGTTCTTGAGCAGCTCTCCGCCGGTGGGGCGCGTCATGCCGAACAGCACATGGGCGAGCTCGGTGCGTCCCGCGCCCAGCAGTCCGGTGAGCCCCAGTATCTCGCCGCGGTGCAGCGTCAGCGAGACGTTCTCGAACTCGCCGGTACGGCTCAGATTGCGCAGCTCGAGCACCGGCTCAACGGCACCGTTGGGCTCACGCGGCGTGAGTGCCAGCTCGTGGCCGGTCATCAATTGCGATAGCCGGGTCTGGGTCATGCCCTCGGTCGAGTAGGTACCGACCAGGGCGCCGTTACGCAGCACGGTCACCCGCTGGCAGACTGCCAGCACCTCCGACAGCCGGTGACTGACGAAGACGATCGAGATGCCCTGCGCCGAGAGCGAGCGGGTGATCTCCAGCAGGGTCTGCACTTCGTTGCGCGTGAGCGAGGCCGTGGGCTCGTCCATGAACACGATGCGTGCGCCGGCGCGCAGCACCCGGCAGATCGCCACCAGTTGGCGCCTTGCGATGGAGAGATCTTCGACCCGAGTGTCGGGGTCGAGGGGAACTCCGAGGCGCTCGATCACCTCACGCGCCGCGCGGCGGGCGGCACGCCGAGAGAGCGGGCGCCAGGGGCTGGCCACGTAATCGTCGAAGACGATGTTCTCGGCAACGCTCAGGTGCGGGAACAGGGCCAGATCCTGCCAGATGACGTGGATCCCGAGCGCGCGGGCGTCGTGAGGGGTGATACGGCTCACGGCGGTGGCATTGCCGAACGAGAAGGTCGCCCCCGCTTCCGGTGTGTAGACGCCGTTGAGTATCTTGATCAACGTGCTCTTGCCGCAGCCGTTCTCGCCGGCGAGGCAGAGCACCTCGCCACGACGAAGCTCGAAGGAGACGTCATCGAGTACCCGGCTCTGGCCGAACACCTTGCTGACACCCTCGGCCCGTAGTGCGATGTCATCCATCGCTGTCTCTCCCGGAAGGCAAGATGAAGGAAGGCCGCGCGGGTATCGCGCGGCGATGACGGTCGAAGCGCTTCAAAGGCCGAGTTCGGCCAGTTGATCGACCGTCTCCTCGTTCAGCTCCAGTGGCTTGGAGGCGAACAGGGTATGACCGTCGAGGCGTACCTTGCCCAGTACCGGCAGGTCGTCGCCATCGGCGATCTCGCCACCGTCGTAGAGTCTGTCGCCGAGTGCGACGAAAGCCTTGCCGGCCTCCAGCGGGCTCCACTGGAAACCGCCGGTAATGACGCCCTCGTGGACCAGGCGGCGCCCCTGTCCGGGGGAGAACAGGCCCATGACCTTGATGTCCCCGGCCAGACCCCGCTCCTTGACGGCTCGTGCCGCACCGATGGTGCCCTGGCTGCCGAAGGACATGATACCGGCCAGGTCCGGATGGGCGCGGATCAGATCCAGGGTGGTATTGCGGCTGTCGTCGACGCTCTCGGCGACACCGAAGCGATCGGCGGCCTGCTTCATGTCCGGGCAGTTCGCGTCGAGCCATTGAACGGCGGCATCGGCCCAGGCGTTGTGGGCCGGCACGTTGAGTCCGCCGACGTAGACGGCGTAGGAGCCTTCGCAGCCCGTGGTGTCGGCCAGCAGCTTGGCGTGCTCTTCACCCAACTGCTGGGCGGAGATCATCTCGAAGTCGTAGTCGATGTTCTCGGAGTCGGGGCTTTCATGGGTGAGGACGATGATGCCCTGGTCGCGGGCCTTCTTGAGCACCGGCTCCAGCACCTCGCGATCATTGGGCACCACGCCGATGACATCCACGCCGCGAGCGATGAGATCCTCCACCGCACGCACCTGCAGCGCGGGGTCGGCGCTGGTCGGGCCGACCATGTAGGCATCGACGCCGAGTTCGTCGCCCATCTCTTCGATGCCTTGCTCCATGGCGTTGAACCAGGGTATCCCGCCGACCTTGGCCACGACCGCGATGGTGGGTTTGTCTTGAGCCTGCGCCATGCCGGCACTGCCGATGACGCCCGCGACAACGGTCGCGGCGAGATACAAGTTGCGTTTCATGATCGGTTCCCCGTCGTTGGTGGTCCGACAGCGCAGCCGGCTCAGCGGGTGTTTACACAATGCCTGCGCTAGGCGAGACAGCGTTGAGATCGACCTCGTACGCGAGCCAGGTCCTTTTTCGGACGGTGTCATCTCGGCCCCGCTCTGGCTTTCCCTGGTCGAACTCGTAAACACCCTTTCAGCGCTTCTGACCAAAGTCAGTTATGAATGCGCAATCGGTTGTGCAACTATTGGTTTCTGCATCGATCGGGTCAATGCTACTTTTGATCTAACGAAGGGGAGGGGCCAAGTGTCGAGCGAGCCATCCAGAAAGCTGACCATCTACGATCTCGCCAAGCTGGCGAAATCCTCGCCGAGTACCGTCAGTGCCGTCCTGAACGGCACGTGGCAGCGCCGTCGGATCAGCCGCAAGCTGGCTCGGCGAATCCTCGATCTGGCCGAGCGGGAAGGATACTCGACCAACATGCAGGCGCGGGCGTTGCGGCGCGATCGGTCCGGTATCCTCGGCATGATTCTGCCGCTCTACGACAACCGCTACTTCAGTTCGATCGCCCAGATATTCGAGGCCGAGGCTCGCCGGCGTGGCATCTTCACCATCGTTTCCTGCACCAACCGCGACCCGGACCAGGAGCGCGAGGCGGCCAGGATGATGTTGGCCTATCGCGTCGAACACCTGATCTGCACCGGGGCGACGAACCCGGATGCCATTGCCGAGATGTGCAGTGCCGCGGGGATCGCCAGCCTCAACCTCGACCTGCCGGGCACGACCGCGCCGTCGGTCATCTCCGCCAATCGCGAGGGTGCGCGCCGGCTGACGGATGCGCTGCTCGACCGGC